>CAZIFK010000186.1:0-4050 GCA_964538995.1 uncultured bacterium | reverse complement strand
CGCCTGGGTGGGAAGTGATTTAATTCAAAAAGCCGTCAATAAAAAAACAAATCAAGACCAATAAATTTCTACCCTGTCAATACGATTATTTCTAAAAACACATGAGACAAGCTGTAGATAATTATCTTAATACGTTTGATCCATTTAATATGTTCGGTACAGAACATATTTTAGGAAATATCGTCTCCCTTTTAATCGTTGTTTTAGTACCGCTCTACGCAAAACGTAACCTTGATGTAAAAGCCCAATACACATTAGGAAAAGTGATTGGGTGGCTGATTTTCAGCAATTATATTTTATGGGTCATTCTGGAAGTCATTGCCGGTACGTTTGATATAAGACTTCATTTGCCCCTCCATCTTTGTCGGTTTGCGAATATAATCATTCCTCTTGTGATGGTGTGGCGAAGTTACTTTGTTTACGAAATTTTATTCTTTTGGGGATTTTCAGGTATGCTGCAAGCGGCTATAACACCAGACATCGCCGCGGGATTTCCTCACTTTCATTATTTCCGCTTTTGGATAGGGCACCAAGGGTTGGTTTTAGCACTGGTTTATGCAACGGTTGTATATGAAATGAGACCCACATTCAAGAGTCTAATAAAAGCATTCATTGGACTAAATATCTTCCTGGGTGTTGCAGCGATTGTTAATCTGGCCATTGATGCGAATTATTTCTGGATTTGTAGTAAGCCAATTAATCATATTGGGGAGCGGATACCAACACTTTTGGATTATCTGGGACCTTGGCCGTGGTATATTCTTACAGCTGAATTTGTGGCATTGTTTCATTTTGGATTGGCTTATAGTCCGATCTATTTTTTAAACAAACGTAAGAGTAAAAGATGAATAAAAATCTAGCTTTCATCATTTTTATAGGTATTGCTGTTGCATTGATCGTAGCGAATAAACAGAAAGAAGAAAAAATGTCCCCCCCCCCCGTTGCAGAGAAGATTCCTCACAAAACAACGATTCATGGTTATGAACGAGTTGATAATTACCAATGGATGCGTTTATCCGATGAACAAAAGCAGGCAAAAAATCCGGATGAACAGACGCAAAAGGTTTTGGATAATCTGAAGGCAGAAAATGACTATAAAGATGCCAAACTAAAGCACACAGAAGAATTTCAGGAAAAATTGTTCGATGAAATTGTAGGACGGATTAAAAAAGATGATGAATCCGTTCCTTATTTTGACAATAATTATTGGTACTACACCAGATATGAAAAGGGAAAAGAATATCCAATTCACTGCCGTAAAAAAGAATTGTTAGAAAACCCCGAAGAAATCTTGATTGATGTAAACGAATGGGCAGAAGGCCATGATTATTATTCATTAAGAGGTCTGGCAGTGAGTCCTAACAACAAGTATCTTGCATTTAGCATCGATACATTGAGCCGGCGCATCTATACAATTAAAATTAAAAATTTAGAAACAGGAGAAATTCTTACTGATGAAATTAAGAGTACTCAGGGTGGTACTGCTTGGGCAAATGACAATCAAACTTTCTTCTATACAACAAAAAATGAAGTCACTCTTCTATCAGAACATATTGATAGACATAAGCTAGGGACACCCCAATCGGAAGACGTTAGAGTCTACACTGAAAAAGATAATTCATTTTATATTGGCGTGTATCGTTCAAAATCTGATAAATACATTATCATTTATAACGGTAGCACTCTCATCAGTGATTATCATATTCTGGAAGCCGATAATCCGGAAGGGGAGTTTCGTTCATTTTTCCCCCGAGATAAGGATCATGAATATTCCATTGAGCATTACAAAAATAAGTTTTATATCGTCACCAACTGGGATGCCATCAACTTTCGATTGATGGAAACGCCCGAGGATGCCACATCCAAGGAAAACTGGACAGAAGTGATTGCTCATCGTGATGATGTTTTGATTAGCAATATTGATGTATTTGAAAATCATTTAGTCATCAGCGAACGGATAGACGGTTTGCGACAGCTGCGTATTATTGATCAACGAACCGGAACTGAACATTATATGGATTTTGGTGAAGCTGTTTATGCTGCATATACACTCACCAACATGAGCTTTGTTACGAACGTTTTAAGGGTTGGATTTACATCCATGAAAACACCTTTTTCTACCATTGATTATAATATGAATTCCCGTGAATCCACTCTATTAAAGCAGACAGAAATTGTCGGTGGTTACGATCCAACTAATTATGAAACAGAGCGATTGTTTGCTACTGCCAGGGATGGGGAGAAGATTCCGATTTCCATTGTTTATAAAAAGGGATTCAAGAAAAATGGTAAAAGTAATTTGCTTCAATATGCCTACGGTTCCTACGGAGCAACAATGGATCCGACATTTAGTTCAACAAGGCTGAGTTTATTAGATCGGGGATTTATTTATGCAATCGCTCACGTTCGTGGCAGTCAAACGTATGGCCGCCCATGGTATGACGATGGAAAAATGTTTAATAAAATGAACACGTTTACCGATTTTATTGACTGTAGTAAATTTTTAATTGAGAAAAAATATACAAGTAAAGATCATTTGTTTGCGATGGGAGGAAGCGCTGGCGGTTTGTTAACGGGTGTAATAGTAAACATGGCACCAGATTTATATAAAGGTGTCGTTGCTGCAGTACCATTTGTAGATGTCATTAACACTATGCTGGATGAAACCATTCCATTAACATCCAATGAGTGGGATGAATGGGGAAATCCAAAGATTAAGGAAGAATATGACTATATCATGACATATTCTCCCTATGATAATGTAAACACCCAGACTTATCCAAATATGTTGGTGACCACTGGGTATTTTGATTCACAAGTACAATATTGGGAACCACAGAAGTGGGTTGCAAAACTCCGCGATATGAAAACAAATGATAATCTATTACTGATGCATGTGAATATGGAAGCAGGTCATGGTGGTAAATCCGGTCGTTTTCGCCGTTATCGGGAAGTGGCGTTGGAATATGCATTTATATTTGATTTAGTTGGGATTAAACGCTGATGAATAAAGTATTTAATAAACTCCTAATTCTAATCTTAATCCAAATTCTGCTTCCGACAGAAGCAAGCAGCCAACAGAGAAACAGACTTTTTTGGGATGGGGGTGATTGGAATCGTATTAATCAACTGGCAGGCGGTAATTTGAATATGGAGTATCGAATTAAAGCAGCATACGTCAATGGTGTCTTGGATGGGCGATTATTTTTTTATTTAAAAACCTGGGCTGTCGAGCAGGGACTGGCTGATAGTTTGTTTGCCGAAACAATTGACTATTTAAGTCCCAGAGAAATGGTTCGTTCATTAGATAATTTTTATGCAGACCCACTGATGGTATATGTTCCTCTTCCATCAGCCATGATCATTGCCAATATGTATGGAGAACGGATTCCGTTGAAAATTATTGATGCCTATATCCAGCAAACAAAATTCTGGATTAATGACCTTCACTTAAGGATGGATGAGCATAGCCCTGCAGAATTGCTTGAGGGTAAGTATAAAAAACATATAGAGAAAGAAGAAAGAAAAAGGAATAAGTAAGAAGGAAAATTGGAATTTAATTTTTTCCATATCCAACTTCCGAATCCTAATCCACTCTATAAAACCCAATCTCCGGATGATAAGTATATACTCGATAATCTCCGGAAAAAGTGATTTTACTTACATGGAATTTGTAAGTCGGAAATGGTTTTACCAGGTCTAAATATATATTTCGAGAAACAGTTCGGTTGTGGGAAAGAGCAGGATCGTTGGGTCCAATAATCATCATTCTCTTTTCTATTAACGTTTCCCCGTTATCCAATGAAAATACTAAAAACCCTTCCAGATGATTGATTGTGCGTTTGGATTCATTATCAATTTGGACTACAACACTCACCTGATTTTCATTTATAATACGAGGTCGCACATCGATAGTTAGTGGTTTTGCAGCCAAAAACCCGGTAAGTATGATTAAGAAACACAGCTTTTTCATGTGTAAACTTCGTGAACGTTTATGAAATAGAAAAGAAAAACTCTGCAACAAATTTTATAATGATTTGTACAATGTGA
>CAZIFK010000185.1:0-4123 GCA_964538995.1 uncultured bacterium | reverse complement strand
TCCTTATTGCAATCTATGACTTCTTGGGGTGTCCGTACATAATATAGCAAGTCCAGTACCTACCCTTATAATAGTCGGCGAACACCCGTTTTTCTCGACCCCCCCCTACAGTTGCCTTCTAGGCGTACCTAATCCATTGTTGGTGGTTGGATTCGGGTTAAACCCTACAACATGTTTAAGGGTTTTGAAAAGATAGGGCTTTATTTGCGGTGGGTGGTTTCCGTATACCTTTTTTGTTCGCCTTATGACTCTGGAATACGGTTAAATATGAACGCTTCTGAATGAATCTGAATGATTGCTATTGTCGAGAAATTAAAACCTCGTCGGTAGTGTTCCAAATTGGGAAGCTCGGGTAATAACCATTATACAACGCCCGCATTGATAGATAGAAAATAACTATTATAACGTTCATTTCGCAATGACTTCGACCCTTGAAAAACCCACTACTTTTTTTCACAAGCGATTTTTTAGAAGGGTGTTTTTTATCGTTTTTAAGCTACCAAAATTAATGATAATGCGACTTGGGATAATTTTGTGGGTCATGAATCCAAAAATGAAGATTTATTTTCATCTCTCGTCGGTAGTTATCCTCCGCTACTACGGATCTCTACCCAATGCTTGTTAACAATACCTTCAAATGCATCGCGTGAATTGTGGATAAATTGTGGATAAACTTCTCTTGATTAATTATTTCACGACGGTAGAGGATTCAATTAAACTTTTCTTCTTGCTCAAATTCTTATGGCGAAATATATTAGTCTTGCCAACTCGAGTAACATTTTCACTTTTTATCACCTGCCTGTTTTTTGCTAATTAAATTATTAACACCACATACCCCTAAGGAAACAGATGGCTGAAGCAATGGAACTGAACCTGAATCAACCGATTGAAGGTCAGCAGGAAATAACGCCGGAAATACTAGACACTGTTCGCGTTCTTCAACATGAAAAGAATGGACATTCTGAACAAGATATTCCTGAAAAATATTATATAGAAAATTATTACAAAGACGATTCTCTTGGTGCCGACGTTCTTAAAAATAAGTACCTAGCACCATGGGAAAGACACCCCTTTGAAATTTGGCAACGCCAAGCTAAAGCTATGGCTTCTATCGAAAAAACAAAGAAACTTCAAGACCGATGGGAAAAGAAGTTTTTTAATGTTCTTGAGGATTTCAAATTTGTCCCCGGTGGACGGATTATGCATGGCGCCGGAAGGACCGATATTACAACTACTCTGAACAACTGTTACGTTGTAGCCATTACCGATGATTCAATTAATTCCATTTATAATACTATTATTAACGAAGCATTGACCTACAAATATGGTGGTGGATGTGGACACGATTTATCCAACCTGCGCCCTGCCGGCGATGCCATTAACGGCACCGGGGGTGAAAGCTGTGGACCCACCGGGTTTATGAATCTCTTTTCAGAAAATACAAACACAATTGCCCAGCATGGCCGACGTGGAGCCAATATGCAAACTCTCCGTGTTGATCACCCGGATATTGAAAAATTCATCGAGATCAAAACGGGTAATAACGATATGGTAAAGTATTCCAATATTTCTGTTTTACTGACCCATGAATTCATGGATGCTGTTGAAAATAATAAAGACTTCGAATTAACGTTTGGAGGAAATGTATATAAGACAGTCGAAGCAAAATATTTGTGGAATCAGATAATCGTCCATGCTCATAATAGCGCTGAACCGGGATTACTTTTTTGGGATACCATGAAAGATCATCATAATGCTGAATATTGCAGCCCATTGGTTTCAACAAATCCTTGCGCAGAACAACCTTTGCCGGATGGCGGATGTTGCAATTTAGGCGCTGTTAACCTTGAACGATTTGTCGATGAAAACGGCAATTTCCAAATTGATGAATTTAAGGAAACAGTTGCTGTGGGGACACGTTTTTTGGATAATGTGGTTGATTACAATCTGGACAGACATGCACTTGAGGATCAAAAACTGAATGCCATAAACGATCGGCGTGTTGGAATGGGAATTTTAGGTTTGGGTGATATGCTGGTTCGTATGGGAATCAAATATGATAGCGAAGATGCTCTGCAAACCATCGAACAAATCATGAAGATATTCAGAGATACCACCTACGAAACAAGTATTGAATTGGCTCAAGAAAAAGGCCAATTCCCCAATTTCGATTGGGCGGGTTACAGTAAAAGCAAATTCATTAAAAATTTACCAAAAGCGATTCGAGAAAACATTCGCGAAAAAGGTATTCGAAATTCTACACTAACCACTGTTGCACCAACCGGCAGCGGTGCCATCGTTGCTAGAGTTACATCCGGTATAGAACCCATTTTTGCCACCTCTTATAAACGCCGAGTCAAACAAAACGATAGTTATGGTCGCACATTCAATGAATACACAGTTTACCATCCGGTCATTAGTCAATTATTTAGTGGAGATGAAAATCTCCCTGAGTTTGTTGTGACTGCACACAATATTGATCCGTACTTCAGAGTGAAAATGCAGGGAACAATCCAAAAGTTCATTGATAGCTCAATATCTTCAACTGTCAACCTTGCCGAAGATGTCACTGTAGAAACGATTGCAGATATTTATATGACAGCATATAAAGCCGGCCTTAAAGGAATCACCGTATACAGGGAAGGAAGTAGAGAGGGAATTTTAATCACGGAAAAAGATGAGAAGAAAAATGTTGTTCAGCCGTCGACTGCAAACCCAAAGTTAACAGATGAACAAACTCCACAAGTCAAAAAAGCGCCTCGTGTCCGCCCAGTATTAACTAGTGGCGCTACACGCAGAATCCGTACCGGAGAAGGATCATTATACATTACGATAAATGAAGATGAAAATGGATTATGTGAAGTGTTTACAACCATTGGTAAAGCAGGCGGAAATGCAGCAGCGCAATCAGAAGCAATTAGCCGTCTAATTTCATTGGCGCTTCGTTCTGGTATTGATCCATATGCCATCGTCAAGCAACTAAAAGGAATCAGTGGTCCAAATCCCACCTGGGAAGATGGTCGATTGATACTATCAACGCCCGATGCCATCGGAAAAGCGCTGGATGATTACTTAAAACATCGAGAAACAAATGGCTCGGATGAACAGCATGTTCAATTTACCTTGGCTTCCGCTAGAGATGTTGTCTCAAAGGATGTTGCTGATTATACAACAAAAAGTCTTGTGACATGCCCGGATTGTGGCAGTACAGTCCAACATGCAGGCGGATGTGTTACCTGTCAAAGCTGTGGATTTTCAAAATGTGATTAGTGTACCAAGCAAAGTTATCAATTAAAAAAGCCTTCCATAATAAGAAGGCTTTTTTTAATTCTGTCGAAATAATAAATCAGAAGTAACTATTCAGGCGTTGTACGACGAGCATTCTTGCTTGTCGAGTTTTCGTAATTATTTATACAAACGCATTTACGACAAGCTAGGAAGCATATCGTACACTCTTAAAAAAGCTGAATAGTTACAATTAATATTCCATTAATTCTTTTTCTTTATGCTCCATCATTTCGTTCAACCGTTCAATGTGTTTATTTGTAAAATCCTGCACTTCGTCTTCCGCCCGTTTAATTTCATCTTCAGAAATATGCCCTTCTTCCTGAATCATTTTAATATGATGATTAGCATCTTTCCTGATATTTCTAACAGCAATACGAGCATCTTCAACTAACTGGTGTACGACTCGAATTAAATCTTTGCGTCGTTCTTCTGATAATTGAGGAATGGGAATTAGAATAATTTCACCATTATTATTCGGTGTCAGTCCAAGGTTACTACTCATAATGGCTTTTTCAATGTCGGGCATGATTGTTTTATCAAATGGTTGAACTGTAATCAATCGCGCTTCCGGGATAGATATATTTGATAATTGATTCAATGGAGTCTTGACGCCGTAATAATCAATCGTCAACGATTCCACCAATTCTGGATTGGCCCTCCCAGTTCGAACTTTCGCAAGCTCCATTCGCAAATGTTCCACTGCTTGGTCCATACGATGTGTCGTATCATTAAAAATATCTTTTAACATTATTTTACTCCGTAACCAATGTTCCGATGTCCTCGCCTTGAAGCATTCTTACCATCGATCCCGAATCATTCATGTTCAACACGCGAA
>CAZIFK010000184.1:0-4163 GCA_964538995.1 uncultured bacterium | reverse complement strand
GGAAATTATGAAGATGCAATTCAATTAATAGAATCCGTATTACAAGATTCCACAATTGATGCGGAAACAGAATATGCGACTACACTCCATAGAGCAATGATCTTATCTAATGGATTACAACAGAATAATGCTGCTATTCAAGCTTATACAGAGTTTTTAGCTAGTAATCCACCAGTAGATTTAGCAATAATTGCGCAAGGGGAGCTTGAACGGCTTACAGGATTGCCATTACCGCAGGGTTTGGGAAAAAGAGCGGTTGAGGAAACTTCTATTACTCAATTACCTGATAAATTCGGATTAACTCAAAACTATCCAAATCCCTTTAATCCTATAACTTCAATTCTCTATGATTTACCGGAAAAATCAATGGTTGTTCTAAAAATATATGATCTTATGGGAAGAGAAGTAATAACATTAATTAACAAAGTTGAAAATGCTGGTTTTAAAAATGTGATGTGGGATGGTAAAGATAAATACGGAAGAGCTCTTTCCTCGGGAATGTATCTCTACAGAATAAATGCAGTTTCAAAAGAAACTGAAAAACGATATCATGAAACCAGAAAGATGGTATTGATACAGTAATTCCAAGCTATATGAGTAATGAGAGTTAAGGGGCTTAATCTCCGGGTTAAGTCCTTTATTTCTCTTATCTCTCTACTGCGATAGGATATACTTTGTAAAGAACAGAATTCAGTTCCTTTTACAGATAATAACAAAAATCCAAATACTTTTAGATTAAAATAGGGTGTAATTTCAATCTGTAATTAAACTTGGAATCACCTTTCTAAAAGAAGTATTTTCCCGCCCTGAAAAATGAAAATTTTCCGCTCCGAATTACAAGTCGGACTGAAAAAGAAGCTATTTGAAATTTCCAGCGAATCTATGAAACAGGATTCTATCCGGTTTTACGAGGATTCAATCAAATGCATCATCAGTTCTGAAAAATCTCCTCATGGATATTATTTAAGAGGTGAGTTTAACATTCCATTCTTGGAACAATGTGATCGATGTTTGGTTGATCACAAGACTAAACATAATATAGATTTTTCCATTTTACTTACTGACAAAAAGGAACTGGTTACGAATGAAGAATTTGATGTTGTATATTTCACCAATCAACAAGACAATATTGACATTGCTCCAGTATTAATGGAGTACATGATTTTAGATCGTCCGGCAAAAATTCTGTGCAGTAAAGATTGTAAAGGATTGTGCCTTTCCTGTGGTTGCAATTTAAATGAAGAAAATTGTGACTGTGCGAATAACAAAGCTGATCCACGCTGGGATTCATTGAACAAACTAACCTAATTTAATAATAAGAATTATCGGAGTATTTTTTATGGCTCTACCAAAGACAAGAATATCAAAAGCCCGGGGCAGAAAACGCCGCACTCATTATAAAGCAGGCCATGTACAAATTGCCAATTGCCCTCAATGCAGCCAGGCAAAATTGCCACACAGAGCTTGCCCAAACTGCGGATATTATCGCGGTCGCCCTGTTATTTCCCCAACGGAGTAATCCCCTTTAATGAAAATAGCTTTAGATGCAATGGGTGGTGATTTCGCACCCGAGGCAGCAGTGCATGGTGCCATAAAAGCTCTTAATGCGGCTAATTCCATCGAAATGTATCTAACGGGGAATGAACAGCTTATAAACAAGTTTCTCCCTTCTCCAAAACCTGAACATTTGCACATTATTCCTACGACTCAAGTTGTTTCAATGCATGACAAAGGCTCCCGTGTTATCAAAGAAAAACCGGATTCTTCTTTAGTCAAAGGGATTGAGTTATTAAAAAACGGTGTTGTGGATGCATTTGTTAGCGCTGGACATACTGGAGCTATATTATCCACTGCCACTCTTTCTTTGGGTAGAATTGAAGGAGCAAGACGACCAGCACTATGTGCGTATATATCAACTGATCTTGGTGGTAAAATACTATGCGATGTTGGTGCAAACCCTGATGCAAAACCACATCATTTATTACAATTTGCCGTCATGGCATCTTTATATCTCGATCATGTGGAAGGAATTAAGAATCCAAAAATTGGTTTAATTAATATTGGCGCCGAGCCCGGTAAAGGCAGTGAACTTTATCGGGAAACATATGAATTGTTTAAAAATAAATTTCCTACGTTTGTCGGTAATATCGAGGGACGGAATATTATAACATCCGAAGCAGATGTATTAATTTGCGACGGTTTTGTAGGTAACACCATTATCAAATTTGCTGAAGGCTGGATCTCTCTGTTCAGTGATTTAGTTAAAAAGAAAATTAAAGAAAAAGTAACATATCAAATAGGGGCTAAACTTCTGTATCCTGTTTTGGAATCCATTAGCAGGCAATTCGACTATGAAGAACATGGTGGTTCTCCTCTTTTGGGCGTTAAAGGAGTGTGCATTGTGGCTCATGGAAGTTCAAATGCAAAAGCAATCAAGAATTCTATTTTACTAGCAAATAAATGTGTCAGTCAACGACTGGTGTCTGATATTGAGATAGGAATTTCCGAACATTTGGGAAACAACAATTGAAAGCTAAAATTACAGCAACCAGCCGTTATTTACCAAAGCGAGTCCTAACGAATCATGATTTGGAAAAAATGATAGACACATCTGACGAATGGATACGATCCCGCACCGGTATTGAGAAAAGACACCTTGTTTCTGAAGGAGAAGCCACATCCGACATGGGAGCCCATGTTGCCAGGCAGTTGTTGGAGCGATCCGGGAAAAAACCTGATGAAATTGATCTTATTCTCATCGCTACAAGCACACCTGATTATCCTGTCGTATCCACAGCCGCATTAGTACAAGATAAAATTGGCGCAAATAATGCATGGGGGTTTGATATTGTTGCCGCCTGTACCGGTTTCGTTTATGCCATGGAGACGGGTGCGAAAATGATCGAATCCGGTCGATATAAAAATGTTATTGTTATCGGTGGCGATACTATGAGCTCTATTATTGATTATACAGATCGAAACACGTGTGTAATTTTTGGTGATGGTGCCGGAGGTGTATTACTGGAACCCAGTGAGAATGATTATGGTATATTAGACTCAATACTTCATATCGATGGAAGTGGACAAAAATATCTGACAGTCCCAGCTGGCGGAAGTGCCCAACCTGCTTCGAAAGATACGGTAGAAAAAAGAATGCACTACGTTTACCAGGACGGTAAGACGGTTTTTAGGTTTGCTGTTAAAAATATGGCAAAAGTCAGTAAACAGATTTTAGATAAAAATGGTCTTGTCGGATCCGATATCAAATTATTTATCCCTCATCAAGCCAATAAACGTATCATCGATGCTGCCGCTGAACGCTGCGGTATGAAAGAAGATCAAGTATTAATTAATGTTAATAAGTATGGAAATACAACAGCCGGAACTATACCCATTGGCATAGACGAAGCATGGGAAGAAAATCGATTGGAAGAAGGTGACTTACTTTTACTTGCAGCTTTTGGGGGTGGATTTACCTGGGGAAGCATGCTCATCCGTTGGGGAGGTATTTCATGAATTTAGCTTTTCTTTGTCCAGGGCAGGGCTCACAGAATGTGGGTATGGGTCACGATTTCTACCACCAATCAGAATTAGCAAAAAAATATTTCAATGCGGCAAATGAAATATTAAATACTGATATTCAATCCATCATGTTTGAAGGTCCGGAAGAAACATTAAAACAAACCCAATACACCCAACCGGCGTTATATATACTCTCTGTGATCATTGGTACGTTATTAATGGAAAATGGCTTGAAACCAATTGCTGCGGCAGGACACAGTTTGGGTGAATATTCTGCGTACACACTCGCTGGGGCATTAGAATTTGAAACAGGATTAAATCTGGTGAAAGTCCGTGCAGAAAGCATGCAGAAAGCTGGTGAGGAGAAGCCCGGAACCATGGCAGCCATTATTGGACTGGATGATCAAACAATCACCAAACTAACTGATAATGTTTCCGGAACGGTTGTTGCGGCCAATTATAATTCACCTGGACAAGTCGTTATTTCCGGTGAAATTGAAGCAGTTGAAGATGCCATGATAAAAGCGAAAGAAGCCGGCGCTCGAATGGTGAAGCAATTAAATGTTAGCGGAGCATTTCATTCTCCATTGATGAGTAGCGCGAGAGATAATCTTGCAGAAATGATTGATTCAATCGAAATT
>CAZIFK010000183.1:0-4188 GCA_964538995.1 uncultured bacterium | reverse complement strand
AGAGATGTCTAAGGTAAAATTCGAGCGAACAAAGCCACATATAAACATAGGGACGATAGGTCATGTGGACCACGGCAAGACCACATTGACGGCAGCCATTACGATGGTACAGTCAGCCCGTGGAATGGCGGAGACGCGCTCATTTGATAGTATTGATAACGCTCCTGAGGAGCGTGCGCGTGGAATAACGATTCAGACCGCCCATGTGGAGTATGAGACGGAGAATCGTCATTATGCTCATGTAGATTGTCCGGGTCACGCGGATTATATAAAGAATATGATTACAGGTGCAGCTCAGATGGATGGAGCCATATTGGTAGTAAGTGCAGCAGATGGTCCCATGCCGCAGACCAGAGAGCACGTATTATTGGCCCGTCAGGTGAATGTGCCGAGTATGGTAGTATTTATGAATAAAACAGACCAGGTAGATGATCCGGAGCTATTGGAGCTTGTGGAGATGGAATTACGTGATTTGTTGAATGAGTATGAGTTTCCTGGAGATGATACTCCGATTATAATGGGAAGTGCGTTAAATGCATTAAGTAATCCGGGAGATGAAGCAGCCAATAAATGTATTGTTGATTTGATGGAAGTATGTGACAGTTTTATCCCACAGCCGAAGCGAGATGTGGATAGACCCTTTTTAATGCCGGTGGAAGATGTATTTTCCATAACAGGTCGTGGAACAGTGGGAACCGGCCGTATAGAACGGGGCATCGTCAAGGTAGGTGATGTCGTAGAAATGATAGGAATGGGCGAACATAAGAAGACCACGGTGACGGGTGTAGAGATGTTCAGGAAGTTGCTGGATGAAGGTCAGGCAGGTGACAACGCAGGATTATTGTTACGTGGTATTGATAAAGAAGAGTTGAAGCGCGGGATGGTATTGGCAGCCCCCGGTTCAATAACTCCTCATACAAAGTTTAAGGCGAATGTATATGTATTGAAGAAGGAAGAAGGTGGCCGTCATACACCGTTTTTCAATGGATATCGTCCTCAATTTTATTTTAGGACCACAGATGTAACCGGTGTGGTGACGTTACCGGCAGGCACCGAGATGGTTATGCCCGGTGATAATATCGTGATGGATGTAGAAATGATTACATCGATAGCCATGGATAAGGAACTGCGCTTTGCTATTCGTGAAGGCGGACGTACTGTGGGCGCCGGTGTTGTAACGGAGATTGTTGAGTAAAGGATAGAACGTGGCAAATCAAACTATACGCATTAGTCTTAAAGCTTACGATCATCATCTGTTGGATAAGTCCACAGAGAAAATTGTAAAAACTGCAAAATCAACTGGGGCTGTTATTTCCGGACCAATTCCGATGCCTACAAAACGAACAATCTATACAGTGTTACGATCACCCTTTGTTGATAAGAAATCAAGAGAGCAATTTCAAACGAAAATTCATAAACGAGTTGTAGATATTTTGAATTCGACACCAAAAACAGTTGAGGCGTTGATGAAATTAGATCTACCTGCTGGTGTTGATATCGAGATTAAGGTCTGATTATGCGTGGTCTAATAGGAAAGAAAATTGGAATGACGCAGATTTTCAGTGACGAGGGGACTGTATTTCCAGTAACCATTGTGGAAGCTGGACCTTGTGTTGTTACTCAAATTAAAACTGAAAAGAATGATGGTTATTCAGCTGTGCAGCTTGGATTTGGAGACAGAAAAGAAAAGCATACAAATAAACCTATGAAGGGTTTATTTGAAAAAGC
Organism: uncultured bacterium; assembly: GCA_964538995.1. Taxonomy (GTDB): domain Bacteria; phylum Fidelibacterota; class Marinisomatia; order Marinisomatales; family TCS55; genus JADFRD01. The sequence goes on along the minus strand of CAZIFK010000183.1, from coordinate 2,460 downwards.
AAATACATCTCCTAAAAGAGTACTGTATGAATTTGAACCAATATCAGGATTTGATTATAAAGTGGGTCAGCAGTTTGGTGCATCCATTTTTAAAGAAGGTGATATAATCAATGCAATTGGTACATCCAAGGGAAAAGGGTTTACCGGTGTTATTAAACGTCATGGTTTCAGTCGTGGCCCTCAGACACATGGGCAAAGAGAATATTTACGATCACCGGGTTCAATTGGGCAGGGGTCTGATCCTTCCAGGGTTTTTAAAGGAATGAAAATGGCTGGCCATTCCGGTGTACAAAAAGTAACTGTTAAAAACCTTGAAATAGTCAAAGTGGATAGTGAAAAAAATCAGTTATTCATAAAAGGGGCAGTTCCTGGGGTCAATAACAGTTACGTACTGATTAAGAAATAATTATGGAATTGAAAGTTTATAAAAAAGACGGTGGTAAAGCTTCCAAAATGAAGTTGGAAGAATCTGTGTTTGGAATTACTCCAAACGAAGATGTAGTTTTTCGCGCCGTTCAATCAGAGTTGACCAATAGTCGACAAGGAACCCATTCTACGAAAAGCCGAGGAATGGTCCGTGGTGGCGGTCGCAAACCTTTCAAGCAAAAAGGCCGTGGTGTTGCCCGTGCAGGCTCTACCCGTTCACCTTTGTGGCGTGGGGGAGGTACTGTTTTTGGACCGCAGCCTCATGGCTATTCGTATAAAATGCCAAAGAAAATGAAACTATTAGCCCGCCGGTCTATATTGTCGTACAAAGCGAATAATGACGGTCTAATTATTATGGATGAAATAAGTGTAACCGATCCTAAAACTAAAGAATTCATGAAAATCTTAAATGAATTAAAAATTGCTGATAAGTAAGTGACAGTATTATTAGGTGAATCAAAGACGAATGTTTTCCTGGCGGGTAGAAATATTCCTAATATAGCAATTTTAGAAGCCAAGGATGCAAGCACATATGATTTAATTGATTGCGATGTTATTTTAGCGGAGAAATCAGGTGTGGATATTTTAACTGAACAATTAATGGTGCAATAATGTCCACAAGAGAAATAATTATTAAACCTATATTTACTGAAAAAATGAGCCGTCTGGAAGAATCCGAACGTAAATATGCTTTTCAGGTGGAAGGCTCTGCAAATAAAATTCAAATAAAATCTGCAATTGAAAAGCGTTTTGATGTAGAAGTTGAAAAAATTGCAACAATGAATCGTTTAGGAAAAACCAAGCAAATGTCGATGCGAAGCGGTGGAAGAACTATCCGTACGAACGGTCGTCGTTCAAGTTGGAAAAAAGCGGTTATTACATTAAAAGAAGGTTTTAACATTGACCTAGTTGGGGGAGAATCCTAATCATGGGTGTAAGATCTATTAAGCCGACTACTCCTGGGAATCGATTTTCTACTCGTCCTGATTTTGCAGAGATTACCAAAAGTACACCGGAAAAAAGTTTAACTGTTGCAAAGCGGAAAACCGGTGGTAGAAATAATAATGGTAGAATTACATCACGCCATCGCGGTGGCGGCCATAAACAACGTTATCGGTTAATTGATTTTAAACGTGACAAGCATGATGTCCCGGCAAAAGTCTTTGCGATCGAATACGATCCGAATCGTTCTGCGAATATTGCATTATTACATTATGCAGATGGTGAAAAACGATATATACTTTCTCCCTTTGGCATAAAAGTTGGGGATACGATTACTTCAGGAGAAAGTGCTCCTTTAAAAATTGGAAATGCTTTGCCCTTGAAAAATATCCCAACAGGAATGTATGTACATAATATAGAATTATTTCCGGGAAGAGGTGGGCAAATGGTACGCAGCGCCGGCGCCTCAGCTCAGGTGATGGCCAGAGATGGCGGGTTTACTACGCTTAGACTTCCTTCAAACGAAATTCGTTTAATTCGTAATGAATGCTATGCCACACTTGGTGAAGTGGGCAATAAATCACATGAGCAGGTTGTTTCAGGAAAAGCGGGTCGTTCTCGATGGTTAGGAATTAGGCCGAGAGTTCGCGGTGTTGCGATGAATCCGGTTGATCACCCCATGGGTGGAGGTGAAGGTAAATCTTCAGGTGGTCGTCATCCTACTACGCCTTGGGGTAAACCTACAAAAGGTTATAAAACACGTAAGAAGAAAAAGAAGTCTAACGATTATATTGTGAAGAGGAGAAAGTAGGATGCCAAGATCTATTAAAAAAGGTCCTTTCGTGGATGAAAAACTTCTTAAAAAAATTCATGCAATGGATGAAAGCGGGAAGAAAAGAGTTATCAAAACATGGTCGAGACGCTCCATGATTACGCCCGAATTTGTAGGACATACATTTGCCGTTCACAATGGGAATAAATTTATTCCAGTTTTTATTTCAGAAAATATGGTTGGGCATAAATTAGGTGAATTTTCACCAACAAGAATTTTTAGAATGCATTCAGGAGATAGAAAGTAATAATGGAAGCTCA
>CAZIFK010000182.1:0-4201 GCA_964538995.1 uncultured bacterium | reverse complement strand
TTGATTTGTTTTTTTATTGACGGCTTTTTGAATTAAATCACTTCCCACCCAGGCGAATCCCAGCGCCAGTACCCAAATATGGCTGAATGATTCAGATTCAACCTTTAATTGGTAGCCCCAATAAAAGGTAATCCCGGAGCCGATGAGCATGCCGATTCCAAGTATTAATAATATTCGCCAGTCTACCTTAATCATTTTTTATCCAAATTTATAATGTTTACGAACGGGAGATGTCACTTTCCATGTACAACTTAATCCGGTAGGAAACACAACAAAATCTCCTGGTTTAATGTGAACCACATCGTCATCCGTTTTCACTTCAATTTCACCTTCGAGAATATAACAGGACTCTTTTTCAGAATAAGTCCAAGGAAATTCAGATACATCGCATTCCCAAACTGGCCATTGAAAAACATTCTTTGATTCCAATTCTTCCCGGGTAAGTTGATAAATGATGATTTCAGCCATAGTTCAATAGTATACGTTTTTATGGACGTTTTTTCAATTTGATGAGGAAATGCTCAGAAAAGCCTTCAATTAGTAACTGCAATTATACCAATATTATATTTTAATTTAAGTCTATCGAGTGGGCTCTTTATTCTTTCAAATGCAACTTTTGAAATGTGAGTGTATATCTGAGTGGTTTCCAATCTCTTATGACCCAACAGTTCTTGAATAAAACGTATATCGGTCCCATTTTCCAATAAATGAGTGGCAAAGCTATGACGAAGGGTATGTACTGTAGCATGTTTTTTTATCCCCGTTTTTTTTACAGCTTTCTTCATTAGAACCTGAACTGAGCTAGCACTGTACTTTCCTCCACCTTGACCTTCAAACAAATATTGAGATGGTCTATATTTATCTAAATACATAAATAAAATTCTTTTCAATGATTTTGACAATACAGATTGACGATCCTTTCTCCCCTTACCTTGCTTCACGATAATAAGATTCCGATCAAAATCTATATCTTTCACTTGCAAGCATATGAGTTCATTTAATCGAATTCCGGCAGAATAAATGGTCATTAATATAGATTTATGTTTGATATTTTCAACTGAGTTTAAAATAGCAGTCACTTCATTTTCTGATAAAACAACCGGAATTTTTTCTTCTTTTCGAAAACGAATATTTAAACAACTGGGTATTTTCTGATCCAATACATCTGAAAATACAAATTTTATTGCTGCAATGGATTGCTTCATAGCAGAAATAGATCGTTTTTTATTTTCTTTTAATTCAAATAAATATTTTTCAACTATCCTGTCATCTACTGTTGTAACTTTTTCTTGAATTAACCAATTAGCAAAATGATTTATTGCAGACAAATAGGATTGAATCGTTCGCTTGCTATAGTTTCGTATTGCAAGTTTTTGTTTAGCGGTTTTTAATAGTTCAGCTTTACGCATGATATTACGGATAAAACACAGTTATAACTTAAAGCTAAAACCCGCTAAACACAATAATTGGGTTTAGCAAGACGTTACCTGCAAGCACTACAAAACAACCTGAATATAAATAAATATTGGAAAAATGAATCAGAAAAATATATTAAAAATAGCAATGGCTCAAATTGCTCCGGTATGGCTAGATAAAGATAAAACTATTGGCAAAATACAATCTTTTATAAATGATGCCGGAAATCAAAAATGCGAATTAATTGTTTTTGGAGAAGGATTGTTACCTGGTTATCCTTTTTGGCTTTCCTATACTAATGGATCTGAGTTTAATTCTACTTTTCAAAAAGAGTTATATGCACATTATGTTAGAAATTCTGTACAAATTGAAAAAGGAGATTTAAATGAAATTTGCATTTTGGCAAAAGAACAGAGTATTGCAATTTACCTTGGCATTATTGAAAGGGCTGAAAATCGGGGTGGTCATAGTTTATATTGTTCTTTAGTTTATATTGATACACAAGGAAAAATTAAATCTGTTCACCGAAAATTGCAACCTACTTATGAAGAACGATTGGTCTGGGCTAACGGAGATGGTAATGGGTTACAAGTTCACAAACTTAAAGATTTTTGTGTTGGTGGATTAAATTGTTGGGAAAACTGGATGCCACTTGTTCGAACATCACTTTATGGTTTAGGGGAGAATTTACACATTGCGGTTTGGCCTGGGTCAAAACACAATACTGAAGATATAACAAAATTTATAGCCAAAGAGTCTCGTTCGTTTGTAGTATCAGTTTCTAGTTTAATGAAAATAGAAGATTTCCCAGATAAAACCCCTCATTTGAAAGAAATATTAAAAAATGCTCCTGAAATTTTAGCCAATGGTGGCTCTTGCATTGCTGGACCTGATGGCGAGTGGGTTGTCGCTCCTGTTACCAATAAAGAAGGTTTAATTATTAGTTCCATAGATTTTAACCGAGTAATAGAAGAACACCAAAACTTTGATTTAGTTGGACATTATTCTCGTCCGGATGTCACAAAACTTACAATTAATAGAGAAAGACAATCCATTTTAAATATAGAATAATGGGTAAAGTAGAGAAATATAGAAAATATTAAATAAGTGTAATAAAATGCCAGCAGATAACAATGTATATAAAAAATAAGCGAGACAGTAGTAGCATCAAGGTTTGTAGACCGTTTCAACATTCGTGTAAGTTGAAAGATTTGTGCTTCGAAATCGCTTACTTTTCATATACTCACCGTTATGTGCAATTGATAAATTAAGGATCTTGAATGAATAAAAATTTAAATATGGCCGTTCTCATAGACGGTGACAATATACCATCAGCTCACGTAAAAGAAATGATGGAAGAAATTGCCAAATACGGAAATCCAACCATTAAAAGGATTTATGGAGATTGGACAAAACCTCATTTATCAAAATGGAAAAATCTATTGCTGCAAAATGCCATCACACCCATTCAGCAGTACGCATATACTACCGGGAAAAATGCCACTGATTCAGCAATGATTATTGATGCAATGGATATTCTCTATTCTGAAAAAGTAAATGGTTTTTGTTTGGTTTCAAGTGACAGCGACTTTACAAGGCTAGCGACTAGATTAAGAGAAGCTGGTATGCAAGTCATAGGTATAGGGGAAAAAAAGACACCAACTCCCTTTATTGTAGCCTGCGATAAATTTATCTACGTAGAAATTATTAGAAATCAATCCGAGAAGAAGGAAGATGTTAATCACAAAAACAAAACCAAAGAGAGCATTGATAAAATCACTCCAAAAGTAATTAAATTAATCTCCACGACTATCTCTGATTTATCGGACGAAGATGGTTGGGCATTTCTTGGTGATGTAGGGAGCTTGTTGCAAAAAAAACAACCTAATTTTGATTCAAGGAATTATGGGTTTGAAAAATTGACGCCCTTAATTAAATCCACCGCCAAATTCGAATTAGAGCAAAGAGAAAGTCCCAAAAGTAAACACAAATTGATTTTCGTAAAGAATAAAGAAAAGCATATAACAAAGGCTAGAAAATCATAGCCACCCTACGGGGCGGAAACGCTTTTTAGCGTAACCGTTAACCTATAGTAAAATATAAATTATACGTAAGATTTATATTCCGGTTGGTAAACTTCTTCCTTGACACATTGGTAGATATTCTCTGGTCTGGGTACTTGAGCCAAACCGTGATCAAAAGCATATTCTGCAATGGCCGTCGCAATATTCAATGAAATATCACGAATGCTCTTCAATGACGGGTACATTCTTCCCTTTTCCAAATCTTCTTCACCCACCATACTTGCCAATGTCTTGGCAGCAATAATAAACATTTCATCCACCACAAATTTTGATTTTGAAATGACTGTCCCTAATCCTACACCCGGGAAAATATAGGCATTATTTCCTTGCCCGGGGTAAAATGTTTTGCCGTTATACTCCACCGGATTGAAAGGGCTACCACTGGCAAAAACTGCTCTTCCTTCTGACCATTGGTAAGCTTCCTCTGCGGAACATTCAGATTTGTTAGTGGGATTGGATAAAGCAAAGACGACCGGTCGATCATTTAATGCAGTCATTTCTTCAATCACTTCTTTCGTAAAAACTTTTGGTTGTCCGGATACACCAATAATGATAGTAGGTTTAATTTTTTTGATTGCTTCCAGAAGATTGCTTTCCCCTTCCATTTCGTGGGCGAATTTCTCTTTATTCGGCGTCAAATGATCTCGACCTTTAACCACCAATCCTCGTGAATCAAAAAAGAATATTTTTTCTTTTGCTTC
>CAZIFK010000181.1:0-4218 GCA_964538995.1 uncultured bacterium | reverse complement strand
CTAATCAAGTATTTTTTGGAGAATCATACAATGTTGCACTTACTACTTGAATCCACTGGCAATGGTTAGTCGTAAGAAAATAATAATAATTATCACAGGACTTGAGTCAGTAATTCTACGAAGGAGTAGAACTGACTTAAGGACTATGGAAATATTACGATCGTTCTTAACTCAATGGCTGCGCTGATTAAGTCAAATCCGATTCATCTGATTTATTGGTGACAGAGTAATAATCAATGAAACAAACACCATTATTCGATAAACATATTAATTTGAAAGCCCGCATGATAAATTTTTTCGGCTGCGAGATGCCTGTTCAGTATACTAGTATCGTTGAAGAACATAATGCTGTTCGGAAATCCTGTGGGATATTTGATGTGAGCCACATGGGTGAATTCATTTTAAGTGGTGAAAATGCGAGCTCGTTTTTGAATTACATAACAATCAATGATATTTATACGATGAATCCAGGGGATGCTCAGTATTCAGCCATGTGCTATGAAAATGGCGGCATCATTGATGATATTTTGGTTTATAAATTTGATGATCGATATATGCTGGTTGTCAATGCCTCCAATCTGGAAAAAGATTTCAATTGGTTGAATCAACATAAACCTGATGATGTGATTTTAAATGATGTCAGCCAAGAAACCGGACTTATTGCATTGCAAGGTCCTGATTCAAGAAATATTCTGCAAAAAGTTGTTAATGTGGATATTTCTGAATTGAAATTTTATACGTTTATTGAAAATATTATAGATGGTAAAAGTGTAGCAATTGCCCGCACAGGGTACACCGGTGAATTAGGTTTTGAAATTTATGCTGATCATGATTCGATACAGAAAATCTGGGATGCAATTGTGGCTGTTGGCGGAGTGATTCCCTGTGGTCTTGGATGTAGAGATACTTTGCGAATAGAGATGAAATTCTGTCTTTATGGAAATGATATTGATGAAACAACCAATCCCATCGAAGCTGGATTAGGCTGGATTACTAAAACAGGAAAACGTAGTTTCATCGGCAGGGAAGCTGTATTAACGGCGAAAGACCATAAAACTCGGAGGCTAATTGCTTTTGAAATGATGGAACGCGCAGTTCCCCGTCAAGGGTATAAATTAATTTTTCAGGATAGTGAAATTGGTTTTGTCACCAGCGGAACGCAATCACCTTCATTGCAAAAAGGAATTGGTTTGGGTTATGTTCAGGAAGGCAATCATAAGCCTGGAACTGAAATTGACGTGGATATTCGTGGAAAAATAAAAAAGGCTATTATTATAAGACCACCATTTTATAAACAAGGAACTGCTCATTTATGAGTGCGATTTTAGTCACCGGCGGTTGCGGATTTATTGGATCTCATTTAATAGATCACTTGTTGGCACAAAAAAGGAAAGTTGTCTGCATTGATAATCTTAATGATTTTTATCACCCCAAAATTAAACTTCTTAATCAAAAACCCCATCAAAACTACAAACGATATTCATTTCATAAAGGCGATATCAGGGACAAAGCATTCGTCCGGGAGATTTTTACAACATACTCCATAGGTACCGTTATCCATTTAGCTGCCATGGCCGGTGTACGTCCGTCACTGAAAGATCCTGTTTTATATACGGATGTTAATATTATCGGCACCCAAGTCCTTTTGGAAGTAATGAAAGAGCAGGAGATACAAAAGTTTATTTTTGCGTCATCTTCCTCTGTGTACGGAAATAATGATAAAATACCATTTTCAGAATCGGATATGGTTGATCAGCAAGTTTCTCCTTATGGAGCAACCAAGAAAATGGGTGAAGAAATTGTTTATACATATTCACATCTTTATAATATACCAACCGTCTGTCTGCGGTTCTTTACAGTATATGGCCCCAGGCAACGACCCGAAATGGCCATTCACAAATTTGTCCGTCTTATCTTAAATGAACAGCCCATACCTTTTTATGGGGATGGGACAACAGCGCGAGATTATACTTACATCGATGATATAGTTCGTGGTATACTTTCGACATTAGAAACAACAGACGATTTTATGATATACAACCTCGGCAATTCTGAACCTGTCAAGTTGATGGAACTGGTCTCCACAATCAGCGAAGTCATTGGAAAGGAAGCTATTCTTGATGAACAAGATATGCCTCCCGGTGATGTGTTGCAAACATATGCCGATATATCCCGTGCTGAAACGCGTCTGGATTATAGCCCAGAGACGCATTTTAAGGACGGTATTATTAAATTTACTGATTGGTTCAGAACTGTAAAAAATGATCATCCTAAATTGTTTTGAAAGATAGACGACTAGAAATACTTGGTATTCTTGCTATGACCGTATCATTACTGATTCTAATCAGTTTGATCGGTTATAATGCTAATGAAGACCCCGGGATATCGCCAAATGTAAATATTGAAAATCCCCTTGGAATTTTAGGCGTATATATATCTTATTTCTTCTTCAAATTTCTTTTTGGATATCCTGCCTTTGTTTTACCCATTTTAGGAATTATTTGGGGATGGCTGTCTTTTAGTAAAAAAGAGTTGAAACTATTTAATCGTGCTGCTGGATATGCGATTGGTGTCGTTGTCCTTTTGTCCATTACTATTGGATTGTTTGAAATTAGCTTGCAGGATGAAACGGGGATTGAATTTACTATCAGCGGACTGGCGGGAGGCAATCTAGCCAATTTTCTACATAGTTTTTTAGGTATCATTGGAGCAGCCATTTTATTAATTGCCCTCTGGCTAGTATTGATAAGGGGTTACTTTGAATTTAGTTTATATGCGCCTTTCAAAAAATTAGGTATTTCTTTTAAGAAAAAGCGAGACCAGCTTGAACTTAAAAAAGAAATAAGTTTAGCAGAAAAAGCTAAACGAAAACATACTAAAGATTTATTGCATAAAATAGATTCCCATCACCAAGAAGAAGCTGCAGCTTTTAAGACTTCCACAAATGAAAAGACTTTAAAAACAGAAGATATTGAAGAATTAGGAGAAACAATCAGTGGCGTCGAACCACTTGATGTGGCTGAACCTGAAGATAATTCTCATCAGACTGGGGCAGAGGATATAGAGCCCGTTCAAGAACCGCTTGGACATTTTGAACAAGGAACAAGAGTTTCTGATGAATTAATTGAAGTCGGCGAAATGGTTCAAGAAGAAGAAGTAAATTTGGATAAAGCAGAAGATCGCAACCAACCCAAGCGTGAATATCAGCTGCCTTCTTCCGACTTATTGACTACACCAATCAATGTTTCAGACGGGATGAATCGGGATGAACTTGTTGAACGAGCAGAATTTTTAACTCAATCCCTGTTGACATTTGGCGTTAAAGGAAAAGTGGTCAATGTGAGTCCCGGACCTGTGATCACACTTTTTGAAGTCGAACCGGATGAAGGTGTACGCGTAAATAAATTCGTGCAGCTTTCGGATGATTTGGCTCGAGTAATGGAGGCTAGCCGTGTACGTGTTATTGCACCGATTCCTGGGAAATCATCTGTTGGTATTGAAATTCCAAATCGAAATCCGGCAACAGTTTATTTTAAATCCGTAGTTAATTCGGAAAAATTTGTAAACGCTGATTCTCTACTAACATTGGCAATTGGAAAAAGTACTTCCGGTGAAATAGCAACACTGGACCTGGCCAAAATGCCTCACTTACTGATTGCAGGGACAACCGGATCGGGAAAGTCAGTTTGTTTAAATACGATCATATGTAGTCTTCTGTACAGGACAACACCGAATGAATTAAAATTTGTTATCATTGATCCAAAAAAAGTGGAAATGTCCCTATACAGATCGTTGGAAGATTACCATTTGCTTTCTATGGAAGATATTGATGAGCCGATTGTTACATCTGCAGATAATGCAGTGTACGCTTTTCGATCTGTCGAGCGCGAGATGGGTCGTCGTTACGATGTGTTGGCTGATTCAGGTGTCCGCAATATTGATGAATATAATAAAAAAATGAAAAATAGTGGCGAACCAATCATGCCCTATATCGTGGTAGTGGTAGATGAACTTGCAGATCTGATGATGCTCAATGCAAGAGAAGTGGAAGCGCCCATCGCCCGTTTGGCTCAATTGTCAAGGGCAGTTGGTATTCATTTGGTCATTGCCACACAGCGCCCGTCAGTTGATGTCATTACCGGATTGATCAAAGCGAATTTTCCATCTCGAATTGCTTTTCAGGTTGCCAGTAGAATTGATTCCAGAACCATTATTGAT
>CAZIFK010000180.1:0-4269 GCA_964538995.1 uncultured bacterium | reverse complement strand
GAAATTATCGAAGCGGAATTTCTGTGGCAGACACCATTGTCAACAGTGAGGAAGTGTGTGAGCGTATTAATCAATATTTAAAGGATAGGAGACAATAATGGCATTACATAATGTTGACCTGGTACATCGACCTCGTCGATTACGCCAAAATGAGAGTATCAGACGATTAGTCCGTGAGACAACCTTATCACAGGATGATTTTATTGCTCCTGTATTTGTGATTGCTGGTTCAAATATCAAACATGATATTCCCTCCATGCCGGGTGTTTACCAATATTCAATAGATCGGGTTCAAGAAGAAATCGATCGTCTATTAGCTGTGGGTGTATCACGAATTATTTTATTTGGTATCCCCAAAGAGAAAGATAGCGTGGGGTCGGATTCTTTTTCAGATAACGGAATAATTCAACAAGCACTTCGATCTATAAAAAAGGCTAATCCGGATATCTATGCCATTACAGATATCTGCATGTGTGAATACACTGATCATGGACATTGTGGTATCATTGTTGATAATGATGTCGATAACGATAAAACCTTGAGTTATTTACAAAAACAGGCAGTGAGTCATGCCAAGGCCGGCGTGGACATGGTTGCACCTTCCGGGATGATGGATGGCATGGTGGAGGCAATCCGTTATTCTTTGGATGAAGCTGGATATAAAACGATACCAATCATGAGTTATGCTGTTAAATATGGATCGGCTTTTTTTGGTCCATTTCGTGAGGCAGCGGAATCAACACCTCAATTTGGTGATAGAAAAACCTATCAAATGGATCCGGGGAATGTGAGAGAAGGCATAAAAGAAGCCATGATGGATGCAGAAGAAGGTGCTGATATTATCATGGTCAAACCTGCTTTGGCGTATCTGGATGTTATTAGGGCAGTAAAAGAAAATACCTTACTTCCTGTAGCCTGTTATAATGTCAGCGGTGAATATAGTATGATCAAAGCTGCTGCTGAAAAAGGCTGGATCGACGGTGAAAAAGTCATGATGGAATCCCTATTATCCATGAAACGGGCAGGAGCGGACATTATACTTACCTACTTTGCCCAAGAAGCAGCAGCATTGTTACAAAAGAAATAATGATGCTTCATTCATCGCGCATCACAATTCATGTCCATAAGTAATAGCGATAATGATTTCATGCAAATTGCTGTCGATCTTGCAAAAAAAGGCGCAGGGAAGGTTTCACCAAACCCGCTTGTAGGAGCGCTGATTGTAAAAGATGGCAGTATTATTGGCGAGGGTTTTCACACTAAGTTCGGTGGAAATCATGCCGAAGTAAATGCTATTGGAAATAATTCGGTTATTGATTCCACTATGTATGTAACTCTGGAACCCTGCAATCATCATGGTAAAACACCACCCTGCACGGAAAGAATCATCGCTGAGAAAATACAGCATGTTATCGTCGGGTCTATCGATCCGGACCCTCGGATGCAGGGGAAAGGTATCGAATATCTCAAAATGCATGATATAGATGTAAGCGTAGGTATTTTGAATAGTGAAACCGAGGAATTGATTCGATTCTATGCTTATTGGAAAAAAACTGGGTATCCATTTGTTACGGTGAAACTTGCTGTTTCCGGAGATGGTTTTATTGCTGGGATTGATGGTCAATCGAAATGGATTTCATCTCATGAATCACGTGTTGAAGTTCATCAGATGCGTACCGAATATGATGCGGTATTAATTGGCACAAACACTTTACTCTTTGATAATCCCGCATTAACTGTACGTCATGTTACTGGTAGAAACCCGAATCGAATTGTAATAGATCGTCGAGGAAGAGCGAAAGGCACAATGAGGGTATTTGCAGATAATACCGACAGGATTTTCTATTTTTCTACGATTAGAAGGAAGGATATATCCAAAAGAGTGACCCAGATTTTGTTGAATGAAAACGAATTTAAATTATCCTTAATATTGAAAATATTGGGAGAAAATGAGCAACAATCTATTCTTATGGAAGGTGGAACAAAGCTGGCAACATCTCTGATTGAAAAAAAATTGTGTAATGAAATTATTCTATATCAAGCTCAAAAAGATTTTGGTGACGGGATCAGTTTCAACGAATCATTAATTCCAAAATATGGATATCGGATATTCGATCAATCACAATCCGGAATTGATAAAAAAATTACCTATCGGAGGGATTATGTTTAGCGGAATCGTAGAAGGAGTTGGTCGTATCAAGGAGATCGCTCATTCAAAAGAGATTATCACTTTTACCATCGATGCCTTTCAAATTTCCCAGGGAGTGAAAGTAAATGACAGTATCGCTATCGATGGAGTTTGCCTAACAGTAATAGCAACAGATGGTCAAAAATTGAAATTCGACCTGGTTCCACAAACATTACAGAAATCAACCTTAGGATTAAAATCGGAAGGGGATTTTGTCAATCTTCAAAGATCACTCGGCGTAAACGACCGGATCGATGGCCACTTTGTTCAGGGACATGTTGACTGTACAGCGAAAATAATAGAAATCGAAGATTTAGGTGAAAGCAGTGAGATGTTGTTTGAAATTCCGGATGAATTCAAAGATTTAATAATTCAACGAGGTTCAATAGCGATTGATGGAATCAGTCTTACGGTAGCGGAATGTTTCGGAAATCAGTTTAAAGTAGCCGTTATTCCCCATACACTGGAATTGACTACAATGAAAGATTACAAGACTGAAGACCTTGTTAACGTGGAATTTGATATGATTGGCAAGTATATAATTAATACATTAGAAAACTGGAAGGGAGTTCAACTTCAATGACAGGTAAATTAAAAATTTCGTCCATTCCGGATGTGTTAGATGACATCCGTAAAGGGAAAATGGTCATCGTTATGGATGATAAGGAACGGGAGAACGAGGGTGATTTCATTATTCCGGCTGATACAATAACACCGGAGGCCGTTAATTTTATGACAAAATATGGTCGTGGATTAATGTGTGTATCGATTCCAAAAGAGCGGGCAGATGAACTGATCCTGGAGGAAATGGTTCAACAAAATACGGCTCTTCACCAAACGCGTTTTACCGTATCGGTGGATGCCATCAAAAATACGACAACCGGTATTTCCGCTTTTGACCGTTATGAAACGATTCGCGCCATAAGTGATCCTGACACGAAGCCCGAAGACCTGGCAAGGCCCGGACATATTTTTCCGTTAGTGGCCTCACCAGGGGGAGTATTAGAACGAGCCGGCCACACCGAAGCCACAGTTGATTTGGCACGTCTTGCCGGATTCCGTCCGGCAGGTGTTCTTTGCGAAATTATCGATGATGACGGACAAATGGCACGTGGTAACAGACTGTTTGAAATAGCAAAGGAACATAATCTGAAAATAATGACCATTGAAGACCTAATTGCTTATCGGCGGAAAACTGAAAAATTAGTGGAATGTACTGCAGTTTCGGAATTTCCAAGTCACTATGGTGAGTTTAAACTTCATTTATATCGTAACACTATCACCGATGAAAATCACTTGGCTTTGGTAAAAGGAAACATCAAGCCGACTTCCACAACATTGGTGCGGGTACATTCGGAATGCCTTACCGGGGATGTAATGGGGTCGCTGCGCTGTGACTGTGGCGATCAGCTACGGACGGCTCTCAAGCTGATTGGCAAGGCAAAATTCGGAGTACTGCTGTATTTACGGCAGGAAGGACGCGGGATTGGGATTAAACATAAAATCAAAGCCTATGAATATCAGGATCTGGGGATGGATACCGTCGAAGCGAATGAAAAACTTGGTTTCAAACCGGATCTGCGTGAATATGGTACCGGCGCTCAAATCCTTTATGATTTAGGTGTCAGAAAAATGAACTTGCTGACAAATAACCCGCGCAAGATTATCGGGATATCAGGATACAATCTGGAAGTTGTAGAAAGGATACCACTCGAAATACCGCCACGTGATACTAATCGAAGATATTTAGAGACCAAACGGGATAAACTAAACCACATGATTCTACAAAATGAAATTGAAAAAAATGAAGAATGAACTTAAAGGGAAAAAGGTTGCGCTCGTTGTAAGCAAGTTTTACCCGGATTTAAGTGCGCAACTTGTAGAAGGAGCCACTAATAAATATTTGGAGTTCGGCGGAGAACCTCAAAACCTAAAGCGTTTTGACGTTCCAGGGTCGTTTGAAATACCACAAGTTGCCAAAAAATTGGTCGAATCCAATCAATTCCAGGCGATTGTTTGTTTAGGTCTTGTTATTCGCGGTGAGACCGCTCATTTTGATTATGTCTGCGATAACGTTGCCC
>CAZIFK010000179.1:0-4295 GCA_964538995.1 uncultured bacterium | reverse complement strand
CCTCCGAAAAAGGTGTATCATTTACCTTTCGGGCAATCACACAGCGCAGCCAGATAGCTGGGCCGGTTTTTCTTTCAGGAGCGTAATCGCCAAGCACCAGCAATTCAGGCATTTCGTTTTGAAGACGTGGTATGACGGCTTCCCACTGGCGGTCGCGATCAGGCCAGAGGATGCATGCAGGAGCAACCTGCAAATCAGGATTGAAGGTGGTGGCGGAACAGATGGATTTGATAATAGCTGACAGAATGTTACTCATTAAGCGGCTTACTCGGCAGCACGGTTTTCAAATAGTCTTCCGTTTCTTCGAAAATCGGCTCCGTATGATTGAATTTTTTCATTAAAGGAATAATTTTGGTACGCACGCCCATACCCCGAAAGTCCACATATCCGTAGTCCCGCAGCACTTCCATAATGATCGGATTTCTTGGAGAGCGCTGTCCTGAGATCATCTTTTCAACAGTCATTGAATTTAGCAATGCACCTGGACTGATCACCTCTATCCGATCATAATAAATCCCCACTTCAATATCTACAAATCTGGTCCAATCCCTATGGGCCAACGCATTGATCACAGCTTCCCGTACCGCATGATATGGATAAAGCCATATGGTTTCCCGCCGAAAATTTTCATCAATATAGTTAGGTTCCAAAGTAATAAAAGGCTTTATTTGATCAAGAAATCTTTCAATCAATCCATTATCTGTTAATTCCTTTCCCGACTCTGTTATGGTCCAACGGCCTACGAGTGGAGCATCAATAATTTCATCCATCAGGGCCTGATATTCCTTATCTTGTCCCTTGAATGCAAAAACTCGTATCCCGGCCTGTTTCAAATAACGGCGTGGATTTTTACCAAATAAAACCAAACCGGCGACAGAACAATAGATGATTCCACCAGATTCAATGAGAAATCCCAGTCCCAGAAGTCGTTTTTCCCATTCATTGTCCGTCCTTGGAACATCCGGATCGTTCAAAATATCTTCCAGATAGTTTTGTAATCTGGCCATATCCAGGCAGGTAATATCCGTTCTTGGAACAGGAAGTGCCTCTGTGTGCAACATGCCTCCTAATTCAAAGAGACGCATCTGCTGTTCACGAGTTGCCAGACGAGAAGTAGATCCTACACGAATATAAATCTTTTCCGCACCGCCTTCTCGTACAACGTAAGGCTTTGAAACACCTTGCGGAAAGGTAATAACAGCAACAACCTTGTCATCCTGAATTTTTATTTCTTCATAGAAAGGAAGAATCAATGGGTGGATTTTGTCCCTGATAACATTCATCACCCATTCTTCCGTGTTGTCACGTTGAAGACCTGAAATAGTCCCATCGTCTTCGACACCAAGGATTACTCGCCCGCCTTGAAAATTTGCCATGGCAGCGGTCTCTTTTGCCAATTGATCCGGACGGATGTCATCACGTTTAAACTCCACCCCGGAATTTTCTCCGTTTGCTATTATTTCCAAAAGCTCATTACGCAGCATCGTTCACCTCGCTAAAACCCATATTTTTCTTTCCGTTGAATAAATGCCGTCTTCCCACCCTCAAGAATCTCCGATGCCCTTTTCTGGATTTCCGGCAAATCAATAGCGCCCTGGCAACTATCCGGAATTATGGCATGGTTTTCCTCAGCCTGGAACACGCCGATCCACTCTGCATCACCAAACACAGGTATATTTGCATTATGTGTCGCGAATAAAAACTGGCGGGCGATTTTTGCAGATCGCAATTCTGTGACAATACGGTCGGCAATAAAGGCATTGTCCAGATTATCTTCAGGCTGATCCATAATCAACGGATCACTGTTTTCCAAAAGCAGCATATGGAGAATAGCCGTGCATTGTTGGCCGGTTGATAGTTTATCAAGCGGTCGATACTTTTCAGCATCATCATGGGCAACATTCAATTCAATCGTAATCGTATCCGGAAGTTCAATCTCTTCCATTTCCATCAATTCAGCTTCTTTCAGTTTCAGCAATGCATTGGCAACACTCGGTGTTATTCCCCAGCCTCTGTTTTCCAATGCTTCAAATCCAAGGCGAATAGTTTCAGCCAGTTTTACCGGCGAAAAATCATTAGTTGTATTTACCCAGGTCAAGCGCTTGGGGCCAACACCTTCAAGATTGCATTTGTTCAGGAAGTCAAGTAATGGTTGCCTGTTTGCTTCAGGGCGCATGCTTAGCTTAAGTTTTCCTTCCAATTTCTTGTTCAGTCTTTTCAATGCTCTCTGGATTTGCGCGGAACGTACAGATCGAACCCCGGAAAGTTCCGCCAAAAGATCTTTTCGCTTTTTCTTCAGATCGTCAACAACAGCTTCCCTGGTTCTCAATAACGATTCTTTGGGGCGAATCTGTTCTATCTCCTGGAGCAACTTCTGGAACTCTGCCCCAATTTCTCTACCGCTTTTACCTTCATATGAAGGGATTTCGCTGAATGCTTTTGACAATTTCTCTTCTTCTTCGTTACTTAATTCAAGAAGATTATCCTTAGATTGACTAATACGTTCATCTGTATTCTTGATATGGCCTTCCGCCTGAACTATCAACGGTTCCAACTTTCTCTTCAACTCATCCAATTCTTGTTTTATCGATTTGAAAATATCCCGGTGTAACAACCCATCCAATGCCTTGTCACTCAAGAAAACGGTATCAGGCAACTGTTCTTTAAAGTTCAAACCGGCATCACGAAGCTGTTGCAGTTCTGAAACAGCACGCGATGCCAGTTGTTTCTCTTTTTCTAAGAGTGGAACAATCTTCAGTTTTCCCTCTAATCCGAGAGATTTGAATTGATTCGCCTGCTCAATTAATTTTGGCAATCTTGACACTTTGTCTTCTATTTCCGACATTTTCTCTTGTGATGAAATAACCTTCTTTCGGTTTTCCTGTAATGCCTTGATTATTTCAGTGTGCTTTGCATCCAAGTCGCTGTTGTCAACATCGAGAAACCGCTTGAGCAGTTTTAATTGTCCAATGGAGTTCTGGGCGATTTCGTAAATTTCATTCTGACCGTAGATTTCAATTCTCGGTAGTAAGTCAGCTGGGGTGAAAGTTGAAATCTTACCATCTTCATCCTTGACAATGGCGCTTTCGCTATATCGGCGAGCAATGGTAAAGCGCTTGCCGTTCATTTTTGAGGAATGAATCGTAATCTCAATACGTGCTTTTTCTCTACCAAGATTTTCTTTAATGATGCCTTCATGTTGTTTTTTTGCGCTTTCCCCAAGAGGTTCAATTTCCAGTCCGTAACGGATAGATTCCAATAAGGTTGACTTGCCGGTTCCACGACCACCTATGACAGCGTTTAGATGCTCTGAAAATTCAATGTCCAGTCCGTCAAGATAACCACCAGTAAAGGTAACTCTTTCAATCCATGAATAGTATTTTTCAGGAACATCAGAATTCAAGCGGACACGGGATTCAGGATCAAGAAACGCCTGTTTAAAAGAGACAAAACAAGGTTTTGTCATTTTAATCAAACAAGAGGCAGTGGGATTACGTAATGTTTCCGGCAGTTCAACATCTCTGGCATTGAGAATGGCGACAGGTCTTGCTCTTTTGTAATCGAGATTTTTGTTTAATAAAACTTTACGGTAAAAATCGTCTTCAACTCCTTTAAGACTTTCCACTGTATCCGGGATTTGGGCAGCTTTAAGAAACGGATTCTGCCAGATATGAGATAGTCTCGGTTTGAGTACACCGTTGGACTCCGTACAATGCGCAGCATACACAACACCTCCCAATTCATCAACCTTTTGAAGAAGTTGTTCAGCGCTTAACCTTGAAGGCCTGACACCATCTTCAGGATCGAGTAATTCCAGATTCCCCAAAAATCGGTTGAGAGTATCTGTAGAAGTATCCTCAGCAAACAGGCAGACAAAGTGGACTTTCTCTGAAGAGGCAATCTCAAAGCCGGGAAAAACAATGATGTCATGCTGATTCATCAACTTGCGAATAGCGTTTACACTTTCCACATTTCCATGGTCAGCAATCCCAAGTACTTTGATGTTCTCTTCAAGGCAGATCTTGAGCAACTTGCTGTTGTATTGCTCTTCAGTCATCTCATGGTCAGTGCCACGATATTTCATGTAGCGATGTGGATTGACCTGCAAAGCGCATTTCCAGAATTGTGCTTTGGTATATTTTTCACTCATGATTCAGCCTCCTGTCGGACATTGCGTTTTTCAGCCAAAGTAAGATGGTAATCATTTATCCTGTTGCTCTTAAATATATGGTACCACGGAGCCGATTCCACATCTTTGCCACGGTCTTTTTTCCAATGGATATTTGGTTTGTCGC
>CAZIFK010000178.1:0-4345 GCA_964538995.1 uncultured bacterium | reverse complement strand
CTATCCAGCGCAAGGAAAAACAAACGGAAATGATTGAAGGTTCTGTAGATGAAATAGTTGGCAAACTAGTGAACGTATTCAAAAACGAAATTCGAATTAATTAGGGGAACATGATGAATATTTTGGTAGTGTTAGAAAACAAAAACGGAAGCATTCATCGCATGAGCTTGGAAGCTATTACCGGCGCCCAGCAAATAGGGAATGAATGCGGCTTAAGTGTTGGCGTATTAGCATTGGGAAAGAATGCATCAGCTCTAGCTGCGGAAGCTTCTCAATATTCAGTTGAGGAAGTCCTTTCTTTGGAAAACGAAAACCTGAATTCATACACAGCAGATGGATATTCTGCTGCTGTTGCACAGATGATTTCAGCAGAAAATCCAAACTATATCTTTTTTGGACATACATATCAAATCCGGGATTATGTTCCCAGAATAAGTGCAAAACTGAAACGGCCGTTTCTGAATGATGTTGTTTCTCATACTGTTGACGCAAATAAACCAACATTTTATAAGTTGTCATTCAATTCAAAATTGGTTTCAGATTTACAAACCAGTGGCGAGGGACCGATCTTGGTTAGTTTTCAATCGGCTGCTTATTCTGCTGAGAATATTCAGAGTGGTTCAGCGCCAACTCGAACAGTCAATGTTGATTTAGATGCTTCAGCAATAAAAACAGTCCCGGAAGAACCATTCCAGGAAGAAGCGGGTGGCGTGGATTTATCCAGCGCTGAATTGATTGTCTCCATTGGCCGTGGAATTGGAAAAGAGGAAAATATTCCACTTGTTCAAGAATTGGCGAAAGTGATCGGCGCCGAATTGGCTTCATCCAGACCGATTGTGGACTCCGGCTGGTTACCGAATCATCATCAGGTAGGTAGTTCCGGGCAAACAGTGGCGCCAAAATTGTATTTGGCATTGGGCATCTCCGGAGCTATTCAACATGTGGTTGGCATGAAAGGCTCTAAAAATATTGTTGTTATTAACAAGGATCCCGACGCGCCGCTGTTTGAAATTGCCGATTATGGTGTCGTTGGAGACATTCATGAAATCATTCCAAAACTGACAGAAGCATTGCAAGCATAATCTGGATTTCTAATGCTTTCTAATCTGGAGAGAATTATTTTTATCCTATTGGTTTTTGTATCCATGGGATTGTCATGGGTGACATTTAGCAAAATGTTTAAGGTCATTGGTCGGGGAACCGATCCCATTGACTGGAAAAAAGCACTTTCAAATTTGCCGAAGGGCATTAGTGTATTTATTGGTCAACAAACCTTGTTTAAAACACGGCCGATCATTGGGGGAATCCATGCAGCGGTGGCTTGGGGCTTTACGTTATATATGGCTGTGAATATGGTGGATGTCCTCTATGGAATGATTCCTGAGTTTCATTTTCTTCCAGATAATATAATAGGGGATATTTATAGGTTTTTTGTGGACATTTTTAGTCTGTTGGTTTTGGGTGGAGTGAAATATTTCATCTTCAGGCGATTCATTGCTAAAGATCAAAATCTTATTGTTAATGATCCGGTTTTATTAAGTGAGTCAGCCAGAAATGGAATGCGCCGCGATTCGTTTATCGTTGGGTTGTTTATACTGTGTCATGTGGGCTTCCGATTCATAGGTGCTTCATTTGAAGTTGCTATTCATGGCCACGATTGGAGCCAACCGGCGGCTACATTAGTTTCATTTCTGTGGACAAATTTGAGTATGACTCAAGCATCATTGGCTTTAGGAGAACATATCAGTTGGTGGCTGGCATTGGGATTGATCCTAGGATTTCTGCCTTATTTCCCATACTCAAAACATGCCCACTTATTTATGGGACCCCTCAACTACATGGTAGCCAAAGAACGCAGATCGCCGGCCACATTGGAGATCATGGATCTTGAAGATGAAAATGCAGAACAGTTTGGAGCATCAAAGTTAGAGCATCTTCCGCAGAAAGAGCTTTTGGATGGCTATGCTTGCATTATGTGTAATCGTTGTCAGGATTTATGTCCGGCATATATTACCGGGAAAGAATTGTCTCCATCCGCCATCGAAATTAATAAGCGGTATTATTTTAATGAGCATTTGACATCACTTTCTGTTGGAGATGAAACAACGGATATTCTTACTAAATGGATGCTAACTGAAGAAGCAGTTTGGTCCTGCACAACCTGCGGGTTTTGTGTTGAAGTTTGTCCGGTTGGCAATGAACCCATGGTGGATATTCTGCGCATTCGTCAGGATTTGGTACTCATGGAAAGTAATTTCCCGAAGGATGCCATGGATGTTTTCAATAAAATAGAAACCTATGGCAATCCCTGGGGTATGTCTCCTCAAGATCGTGAAAAATGGATGAAAGGGATGGATGTGCCTGTCATGAGGGAAAAAGGCTCTGCTGAATATTTGTACTGGGCTGGGTGTGCCGGCGCCTATGATGATAGAGGTAAAGAAATATCCAAATCAGTCGTAAAAATTCTAAATAAGGCAAATGTGGATTATGCGGTACTTGGAAATGAAGAAACTTGCACAGGCGATTCTGCAAGACGAATTGGAAATGAATATTTATTTCAGATGCAAGCCACGCAGAATATGGAAAATTTTGAGAAGTATGGTGTTAAAAAAATAATTACTCAATGCCCACACTGCTTGACTACGCTTCAAAATGATTATGGTGAAATGGGTGCTGAATTAGAAGTAATCCATCATTCACAATTTATCAGTCAGCTTCTCTCTGATGGAAAAATCAAACCGGAGAAAAATCTTACTGAAAAAGTTACATTTCATGATGCCTGTTACCTTGGTCGCCATCAAGGGGAATACAATGCACCAAGGGAAGTATTACAATCTGTGATGGTTGATGGAAATGACATTGTTGAAATGGAGCGGACAAAGGACCAAAGTTTTTGCTGCGGCGCCGGTGGAGGGAATATGTGGTACGAAATTAATACCGGTAAACGTATGAATATTGAGCGATTTGAAGAAGCCATTGAAACGGGTGCAAAAACAGTAGCTACATCCTGCAACTTTTGTATGATTATGATGGATGACAGCAGAAAAGTGACAGGACAGGATGAAACAATGGATGTGATCGATATTGCGGAATTAATTGCTGAACGCATTTAATCAATTCAGCCGGCATGGCAAACAATAATCATTTTTATTTACCGTTCGAAAAGGACGGCTCCTTCGACTACTCATCAAACTCCATAGATAATTTGTCTCAATACGAGAAATACCAGCTATCCTTTCATCCTGAACGACCAAAATATTTGGACTATCTCGAATGTTTTGAACATGTTGAAGAATGTTTGGAAAGTGATGAATTCGGCGCCTGTTTGATTCCTACCCATCGGGCGGAGTTTAATGGGATTAAACTCATGCTCATCGGTCAGCAAAGCGGACCATCATCAAATTATAAAGAAATTCGAAAGGCAATGACCCATTCGGAAACGTTGGAAAAATGGAATCATGGTATGCCAACTCCATCTTCTTATTCGAGAGCTGTGGAAGCAATTAAGCTTGCGGATGATGAACAAAGAATCGTTATCACATTTTTAGATACACCTGGTGCGGACCCAACAGAAGCGGCGGAAGAAGGGGGAATCGCTTGGCGCATCGGAAACACCATCCAATCATTAGCTGAAACCAAGCGCCCTACACTATCTATAATTTTAAACCGTGGCTGCAGCGGTGGTGCCATTGCCTTAACGGGATGCGACGTTGTACTTGCACTGGAAAATTCAACATATTTGGTTATTTCACCGGAGGCAGCTTCTTCTATTTTATTCCATACGCGTAAGGAAGCAAATCGCGCTGCCGAAGCCATGTGGATCACATCAAAAGAAGGGTTTGAAGTCGGTATTGTGGATGAACTGATTCAGGAAACTCCAGGCCCGGCTCACAAATATCCCAACCAATTAAAAAGCGAATTAAAGAAAGTCCTTGAAAAATGGCTGATAAAATTGGATAAAATTCCTAATAATGAGGTATTCACAAAGCGAATAAGTCGCTGGAGAAAAATTGGTCATTGGAGCGAAGTAACCGCAAACGAAGTTAAATCTATTCAAGCAGTAAAAACGAATATACCTCAAAAACCACTCGGTGGTTTTATCAAAAGACATGGGAATTGTACCACAATTAGTGGAAAAAGAGTTTATGATCCACAGAACTACATCCAACTGGAAGATAATGGCTTCGTATGTCTCATCTGTCTACGTCGGTATGCACGATTCACAGCGTGGGATTATATCCATCATGCTTTGGACAAAGATTCATTTATTGAACACAATGATACGAAACAGATTGTAGATAAGGATATTTTATCTTTCCCTGATTATGAGGAAAAACTGACAGCA
>CAZIFK010000177.1:0-4360 GCA_964538995.1 uncultured bacterium | reverse complement strand
TATCTTCACTTTCAGCCACAAACTGCAGATTGATTTCGGCATCTCCGATCATCGTGAGCAGTTTTCCTCCATAACCGGGTTGGTTGGGAATTCCCAACACTTTGATCATAGTGAGTTTTCTTACTTCAAGTATACCACCGATTGGAATCTGTTTCATGAAAAGGGAATTTTTATTGTGAAGGATGTGCCCTTATTCAATTCGCTGTCAAGAATAATTATACCTCTGAGTTGATCCACGAGTTTTTTCACAATACTAAGTCCTAAACCTGTCCCAACACCTGCATGTTGCTTGGCATCTTTTGTGCGGTAAAATTCATCAAAGACATGTTTCTGATCTATGGGAGAAATACCAATCCCTGTATCAGAAATAGTAAATGACCAGTTTGAATCATCCAAAGAAGTTGAGATGTTAACCACACCTCCTTTGGGAGTATATCGAATCGCATTGGATAGCAAATTAGAAAAGATTTTTTCCAGAATAAACTTATCAAGTTTCAAGTCACTTCGTTCTGCACATATTTCCTCAATAATAGTGATTTCTTTTTCTTCAGCATGAGGACGTTCGTTTTCTATAAACTCCATCAGAAAGTCACAAGGGACAACTTTTTCCGTTCTTGAATCATCCAATTGACGATCATACGTAATGTCCAGCAAATCCTTGATTATATTTAACATTTGAGTAGATCGGTTTCTTGCCCGATTGAGCATATCAGCCGTTTTATGATCAAGGTCATTTCCAAGTAGATTTAATACCACATTGATTGAACTTTGAATCGCGACAATAGGAGCTTTGAGTTCGTGAGAAACAAATCTAAAAAAGTTAGTTTTTACTTGAGAGGCTTTCTTTAGTTCGATATTTTGTCGACTGATGATGTCTTTAACCTTCAAATGTCGACCCATGAGTGTTACTCCAAGATATGCACTTGCAAACATCGTTAAATAAAAAACTCCAATGGAAATGAGAATACTCAACAGGCTGAGAGATGAGCCAAAAAGATTGTAATGAGTTATCCATCCTTGTGATTCGACCCAGACCATGATAGTGAATACACTTACAGAAAATATTGTGACACAATACGGGTCTTTATTCTGTTCAAAAATCGTACTTGCTATGATAACATGAAAAATATAGAATAGATAAAAAGGGTTCTCTATCCCTCCTGTTAAATGGATCAGTATAGAGAGAAGAATTAAATCCAGATAGATTTGGATACGGACGAAAATCATCTCCATTTTTAATGAAGCAGGGATAATTCGTTTAGCAATGATAACATATGCAAGATTAGTTAATCCAAGGACGGATACAGTCAGAATAAGATTTTTAAGTGGTAAATTATTATTAAGAAGGTTTGCTCCGGCGAAAAGTAAGAAAACCATCCCTGCAGTGGCAAGCCAACGCAGGTTAATCAACCATAGAGTTTTCCTCCGTAAAGAACGGGGAGTATAAAAAGATGTAAAAACGGTAGAAGATGGATCAAGCAATAGGAAGATTCCTTTTAACGGCGTCAACTAATGCCTGAGGATTGATTGGTTTTTCAATATATTCTTCTACAGGAAGGAATGCTTCATCTTTGGCTGAATCGAAAGAATAACCAGTTTGTGTACCAACGGCTGTGACCATCAAAATAGGAATATCCCTGGTTTCGTCAGAAGACCGAAGTTGATAGGCTAGCTGAAATCCTTCATCCTGCGTATCCATCATTACATCCAGAATTAGCAAATCGGGTTTTTCAGCTATCAGGATTTCTAATCCTTTGGTTCCATCCTGAGCATCGATTACTTCAAATCCAGCAGATTCAAGTGTAATCCGCATGGCCTCTACTAGATCAATATCATCGTCAATGATCATGATTTTTTTTGACATAATATTCCTCAATTTGGATTAATTGCTGATTGAAATTCAATTAGTTTTGTTATGGCTGTAGGAATAGCATTCGCAACAGAATTGCTCAGTCCCGTGTTAATCGTCAGCCGTTCCGGTTCGATGCCCATGATGGTTACCGTATCAGGGTAAAAACCAATGCGTTTTGCTATATTCATGGTTTCCGCCAGACTGATGCCATGGACAGAAAGATGATCTGTTTTGATTGTGAGATTAGCATCCTCTGCATTAAACACTTTTACTGTTCCCGGTGGTTCTCCCATCTTTGCTGCATCGATAATGAGAATATGTTTTGTTCCTTTCATATGATCAATCAGGCCAAGAGCATCTGTAGCGCAGTCAATGAACTGAATTTCGTTAAAATCAGGGAGTCGTTTTGCTGTTTTCATTATTGCGACTCCTATCCCATCATCTCCGTAAAAATCGTTGCCCACAGTAATAATCTTCAAGAGAGCGGAATGACCATTTTTTCGGATATCAGACATATATTAATACCCTAATTTATGTGTGGATTCATTCTATTATACATAGACGAATTTACTCCACAAATGTTACGTTTAAAAAATGGACTGAACACGATATACAAGGGTCGTAAGCACGGACCAACATTTCAAGGTGCATTGTAATATCTTCTTTAGGAAGATCCACAATTTCCGGGACTAATTTTTTCATATCATCATCAATATTGCCAAGATTCTGACCAGTGGGAATGATACAGTTTGCAGTAACGATATTTCCTTGACGATCATATTCATACTCATGATAAAGGATTCCCCTTGGAACTTCATTTGATCCTACACCTTTTCCATAGCGGGTTGGTTCCTGGTTTGGTTTTTCATCCTTTAACCCGCGATCTAACAATGTATCAATGATGGCAATGGAATCTTCAATGCAATGTTGAACTTCCACAGCCTGAGCGATTGTATTCATATACGGGTTAAAGCAATTTGGTTTCAACCCCAATGCTTCAGCTGCTTTCAACGCATTTTCACATAGTTGTTCATAATTATTGTTCCATCGGGCAAGAGCCCCAACCATATAACTGGACCTGGAATGTTTGCAATGTTTGCTGGTGGAATGAGTCACAACAAATTCGTTGGTCATCTCCAGATAGCTGGTATCAGGCTTTGCACCGGTGTCCGATGAGAAAATATCTCCATTGTACAGAGCGTATTCATCAGGATGCTTCAGCGAAATGTACTCTGTTTCACGGGTGAAATTCGGAATCATGTGGGCAACAGACGCCAGCGTTTTCACTGTCTCCATCATATCCGGGATTCCGTCTTCAACCAGTTGACGCTGTATTTCTTTCAATTCTCCTGCGGACGGAATTTGCGTAAATCCGCCGGGAACGGGTGTAATTGGATGCACCGCACGTCCGGACACAATATCTCCTATATCATTTGCCATGCGTTTCATCCTCAGAGCACGGAGAATGACGTCTTTATGGGTAGTAATCAGGGGAAAGACGCTAGGCGCTCCTAGTAGATCCGGTGCAACAAGAAAATAAATGTGAAGGATGTTTGATTGAATCGTTGCGCCATGAACAAGTAGTTTTCTCAACAATTCCGTTTGAGTTGATATCTCAAGTCCTAATGCATTTTCAGTGGCTTTTAACGAAGTCATCTGGTGCCCCAGAGAGCATATCCCGCAAATTCGTGAGGTGATAATGGCCGCTTCATGAAAACTCCGACCTTTCAGCATCGCTTCGAAATAACGGGGCGCTTCCACGATATCTAACTGGGCTTTTTCAAGCACGCCGTCTTTCATGTTAACGACAATATTTCCATGACCCTCTACCCGTGTCAGGTGTTTAACCATAATGTCAAGATTCTTACTCATAATATATTCCTAAAAAATATTCAAATGATTAATTAATCATTTCATCTGAAACGTAACTGTTAAACATAAGAAGACGTTTTCTGGCTTCATCTGTAGACAATCCATGTTTCATTAAGATATCTTTCATTGCATTTTTATCAGCATTTGGAACCAACCCGCGGCATCCCGTACAAAACTGCCCAAAAGCCGAACAAATGGCGTCACAGCCCGATCGTGTTATCGGCCCCAGGCATACCATCCCCCGCTCAAACAGACACTCATTTTCTTGAAGTTTGCATTCTACGCAAACAGGTGAATCTGATTTGATTGGAGCTTTCCCCATTACCAGTGATTTAAACACATGTAAAAATTCAGGAATGCTCATAGGACAACCGTGAATTTCGTAATCGACTTTCACGACAGCTGAAACAGGAATTGCCGGAAGAGTCGGGAAGAGATATTTATCTTCGCCATATACAGCTTCGCGAACGGATTCAA
Organism: uncultured bacterium; assembly: GCA_964538995.1. GTDB lineage: Bacteria > Fidelibacterota > Marinisomatia > Marinisomatales > TCS55 > JADFRD01. Next base: position 159 of record CAZIFK010000177.1, on the reverse strand, counting down.
TCGGTTGGAGGTTTTTCATAGAATTAATACCTCCAATGGATGCACAAGACCCCAGTGCGATCAGCATTTTCGATCGGCGGCGGATGTCATTAATACGTTCCACACACTGCGGTGTCGAAATGGACCCTTCAATAAATGCGATATCATATTCATCTGCTT
>CAZIFK010000176.1:0-4376 GCA_964538995.1 uncultured bacterium | reverse complement strand
TAATCGGGGTTCCTCTCCTTATAGACCCTCTTTTTGCCTTCACCGTGAATTGCTGATACAATCCTGCTATACTTGACAAAGGTCTTTTGCCCTTAGAGCGGCCCGGGAATTTTCGTGACCGTGCGAACTCGCAAGATGCACTTGAGTCCTTTTTATTATCAACCAATTGTGTTTGCGTAATACGCGGTGGCCCTTTTATGGGCAAGTCGGATCTAGTCGCAGAGGTGTTAAACCGCCGATCTCATGGGCGTCAAATCGTTCTTCTTGATATACAATATACAGCGACTGTTTGGAATCTTGTTGAACAATTCTTAGCAGGCATTGATTGTATTCTCCCTCATGATCTACTTCGTAGTTTCAGGGTCACGAGCTTTTCAGAACTCACACCTTCTCTTTCTAAACTTATTTCCAATATCGGAGGTAAATTAATTGTCGTTATTGATCATTTCGAACGATTGCTTGATCCCAACAAAATCGTGCAAGATGAAGAAATAATAGAATTTTTAAAGTTACTTGCCTCTGTTCAAAATTCAAAAATTATCATAACTAGTAGAACAGACCCGAATTTATCCTTTTTCCCTGGCAATCTGCCAATTGACTCTGCGCAGCCGCCTGTCGGGCGCTTTCCAGAAGGCAAGCATGTTGAAAATGTACTTGATGACTTCATCGATCGTGCAACGTACGGGATACAAACATATCCAGAGGAACTTATTCAAGCCATTGACCGAGTTCCCTATTTAACTGTTTTGGCAGCAAAAATAATTAAAAAAGAAGGTCCTGAAGCTTTAAACGACTCAAACTTTATCGAACTAATTCGTAATCGTCTTCGAGAAGAACTTTTGCAAAGAGTAATCACGGATATTTCACGACCTGCGTTAAATATAGCTTCTTTTCTACGTATACCCGTTCCTCGTTCTATGTTTATTGGATTGGTTGGTGCGGAAAGTGTACAGGAAGCTGAAGAACTTGGGCTTCTATATTATACTCATGACAGATATGGTCACAGTTTTCTATCAGCGGTCAGTACATTACGCTTTCAGCAAGATGATACAGAGGAGAGTGAAGACACTGCTCAGTATAATGAAAATACATATAAGCAGATAGATGAGCAGCATGATAAGATTTCAAAGTGGTATGAGCGTTTATATAGAGAAGAAGAAGACCCTCGGTGGATTAGAGAAGCATATTATCATTCTGTTGCTGCGGGAGATACGCAGGCCTTGAAACAGTTTGGGTCCATTTACAGGGGGGAACTTTTTTGGGCTGGGGATTATTGGTTTCGGATTAAAAAGAATTTTAAAGGTGCCCTTGAAGCATTTATTTCAGCAAAGAACTTAGGTCTGCATACTTACAGGACAGATTTACGCATAGCTGCATGCATGTACCGATGCAGAAGAGCTGAGGAAGGAGAGGAGCTTTATAACAATCTTTTCCAAAAATACAAAAATGCCACTGGCGCGAAATCATCATACATAGACAGCTTATTGTATGTTTATAATTTCAGTTCTGCGTTAAATAAACTGCAAGAATTTAACTTGTTGGCGACAGAAAATGCTTGGACTGCACACCAATACGGCAGAGCATATTTTGGTCTTCGTCAATACAAGGAATCATTAAACTCTTTCAAATTGTCTCTAAAGTTGAGAGGGGAGGCTATCGACTACTATAGCGTTGCTAAGTCATACCATAGGCTCGGAGAACAAGAAAATGTTGGTTTAACTCTAAGTAAAGGCATAAGGCTATTTCAGAAAAATTTTCGTTTAAAATTAAGTTATGCTTCTCATCTAATCCAAACTGGTGGGTCTGAAAATAGAGGGCTTGCAGAAAAATACCTCATCGAATTGCATGACATTGATCCTTTTAATGGTGGTGTGCTTCAACAATACTGTAAATTGCTTTGTTCTGGTGGACGGAGTCAAGAAGCAATTCAGCTTATAGGAAACAATTATACCCAAATATTTCCAGAGAGTTATCGCTTACCAATAAAAACTGAAATCTTGATGGCGCAAGGTAGATGGGAGGAAGCTATTTCAAATCTTGAAAATATTCCTGAAGATGATGAGCACCTTGTTGGATTAAAAAAGAAAGTTTACCTCCGTTGGGCACAGGATGAAGTTCTTCCTGAAACAATCAAACAAATAGCCATACGAGGATTGAATGCTCCAGTATCCCATACGCTCAATACAAATATTCCTATAATGGTTACATCAGCTAGACTATCACTCATTGGTGAAAACGATAGTTCTTTTCAACAATTTTTGAATATTATTAAAGAAATCAATCCAAATGTTGCTGAATCTCTTATTCAAGAAGAGTCTAGTTTGCACTACTGGGACGATGATTCTTTTTCTTAGCATTATATTTTGCAACTATATGAAAAACTTTGGGGAAATCCTATATGCAAAACTATTGACGGGTAAGAAAACAAAGTTGATAAAACTGTATGCTTATAGCATAATACAACAGCCAAGATTAAACATACCAGGAGTTCCTCACACTGTCCAATTACACGAAGGGAGGAACTTATTTAAGTTATTCATAGTGTGTAACAACGTCACCAAAGTTTAGGTAGAAGGAGCTTGAGCACTTCGCAAAGTATCTTGACGTGTTGTTTTTAAAGCAAGGCAAAACAGATCAAACAAAAGACAAAATCATTGAAGCAACAGTTGGGGCAGTTTTGCGATCTAATGCTATTCAAGGCAAAAAAAATAACGCCGCTGATGAGGAGTATCATCGTTAGATCTAAAAATGAATAATAAAGTTCATAAATGAAAAAGTATGCATAATCGCAATATCAAAATCACATGCACTAAATGTGGCGACTGTTGTCGTGGAATTTCTGAAGAACATGGAGTTGTTTTATTTCCTAAAGACCTTGAAATAATTCCTACAGAATTAGGAATTTCGCTAAAAGAATTTAAGGCACGTTATTGCTACTCCCAACAAGTTACTACTAAAAGAAAAAGACTGGAATTGTATTTCCTGTGTTACATAAAAGGTCAATGCATATTCCTCGAGAAAAATGGTCTTTGCCAGATTTATGAATTTAGACCAATACAATGTCAGCGTGCTCCCTTACAATTTTTTTGGAATGGTAAGCTGGATTATGAATATGACTGTACAAAAAATTTAAAGATTCCAAATGACTGGACATCTTCTGCAGATGACAATGAGTTACTTAACTCATTATTCAACAAATAACAAGAAAGGAGAAAGTTATGCCTAAGGGTCCTAATTGGCGAGTTATCGCGGCCATTAAAAAGTTTGGCGATAATGAAAAAACAATAATTACAAAAGAAAAAAAGATTATATTAACCTGGCAAGTATTCAGAGAGACTGACAGCCAGTAAACATGCGGGTTTAGCTATCAAATAATCTCCGTATTTGCATGCTGGCTTAATAAGACAAAAAAGTATACCTCTTTGCAAGGAATAGTAATTGATTGCGAAATTTAGCGTTACATAAAGAGTGCTTAAAAGCAATGAAAAATCAAGACATTAACCCGTAAGATCACAATCGCTAATTTATGCAATTAAGTAGTTGTTGTAAGCACCTAAATCTATCCCCAAAATGTCCAATGTTTAGAGGGAACACTTACAAAACTGTTCGACAAGAATACCGACAATGAATTTTGCTATTATAAAAAATTATATTATTAATTTGGTAGGTAACAGACAGCTTCAGGACACTATATTAATTGGGGTTCTTGCTGTAATAATATTAAAAACCCTTGCATGGCTATACGCTCTGATAAAAAATATAGTTTTTGCACATCGTCAATTTACTATCGCTGGAATATGGCTTGCCAATTTTGATAGCTTACTGATAGAGGAAAGGAACAATGTGGAACTGGTTAAGATAAAGCAAAAACAAGAATTAATAGAACTTTATCTTGAACAGTATAATAATAAGACACAACACGTACTAAAGTTTAAAGGTTTTGGAATTAATAGGGCTTCGAAGATTTCAGCAGTTTATTATGCTCTTGGTAACACTTTTGCCCAACACGGTATTTTCATTCTTCGCGTAAAAGAAAACTATCCTGATCCTCTACCAATTTTGAGTGGCAAGTATGCAGAATTCGAAAATAACGAAAATAGTATTATTATAAGCAAGGATGGAGATGAATATGAATTGAAAAGATTATCTATTCCTATATATAAGAGATTAAAATTGGCTCTTCATATACAGTGTTTTAAGGACTATGATGCGCTTAAAGCATATATATCTAAAGTGGGCTAATCACAGGAAGGACACAGGAAGGACAGGAGGTATTATGCAGGTAGATAAGAAAAGGGGTCAGCCCCCCAGTCAAAATCACGGGGTCTATAATAGAAAAACAAAGTAAGAAACGAGCAAGAAGAACAAGCAGCCTT
>CAZIFK010000175.1:0-4377 GCA_964538995.1 uncultured bacterium | reverse complement strand
GTGATACCGCGCTCCCGTTCCAGGTCCATACTGTCGAGGACCTGAGCCTTCATCTGTTTTTTGGATAGGGTGTGGGTCTCCTCCAATAAACGGTCAGCCAACGTGGATTTGCCATGGTCAATATGGGCAATGATACAAAAATTGCGTATATGGTCTGTGGACATGGGGCGGAAATTACGGAAAATTGGATTAGGATTAGGATAAAGATTACCAGTCCGCCGGAGTGATAGCACAGGAAGGATGGAACGTAGGCGGGGGAGTTTGGATTTGGATTATAAGGTAATATTTTTGTAACTATTCAAGCATTGTACGATATGCTTCCCAGCTTGTCGTAAATGTGTTTGTTTAAATATAAATGTAAACTCGACAAGCAAGGATGCTCGTCGTACACCCCTATAAAAGCCTGAATTGTTACATATTATTTTCTTAATTCAACTTCTAAATCCTTATCTAGATTCCTTTATTATTGTGCATACTTCCGTTGGGCTTTCAGAAGATAAAGATTGGCTTTTTGATTTTTCCCATCCTGGGCCATGGACACAATACGCATGGCTTCCATGACAGGGATATTTGCATTATCTGAATTGGAATAAAACGCATCCATTGCTTTAGCGATAATGTCAATATTTCCTTCTACTTCTTTTGAAATATGTTCATCGACAATTTCGTAATACCGGTCAATGTAATAAGGCCGAATCCAATTATCATTACCAATGTACTGTTCCCTCACTTGATGTTTATGATGCAATTTCATGGCAGAAGCAGCAGAATATGCGCCATTGACAAAAGATACTTTTTCAATTTCCATAAGACCGTTCCAAAAATCGGCAGGAGTTCTATTCTGTCCAAAAACAATTCCAAATAATAGTATTATGATGAATCTCTTCATGAATTCTTTCCTCGATAATGATTCACAATGGGCATGCGCCGTCCGGTACCGAAGGCTTTTTTCGTCACCCGTATCCCAGGAGCGGCCTGTCTGCGCTTATATTCGTTTATTCGAATCTTTTGATATAAACTGTCAACCAATTCTTTATTATGTCCTTCTGCTGCCAATTGAGCCGGGGATTTTCGTTCTTCTACAATAGCATCCACCAGCGGACTAACTACATTATAATCAAATGGATCCACCTGATCAGGAGCCAATTCAGCAGACGGTGGTTTTGAAATACAATTTTCCGGAATTCGTTGAAACCCAGAGTTTTTATTTACCCATCTGGATAATCCATATACATCCGTTTTGGAGAGATCGGATATCACCGCCAGCCCTCCGCTCATGTCGCCGTATAACGTACAATAACCCAGAGCCAGCTCTGTCTTGTTTCCCGTGGACAGCACCAACCAATGATGCTTATTGGACAAGGCCATGAGCAAGTTTCCCCTGACTCTCGCCTGGATATTTTCTTCTGCCACGTTCCTCTCTGTACCGGTAAAATGGGGACTGAGTGTTTTTTCATATTCGTCCACAATGTCAGGAATGGGTATTGAGAAATAATCGATGCCAAGATTGTCAGCTAATTGTTTGGCGTCATCTTTACTATGTTCACTGGAAAACACGGATGGCATGGACACACCATGAACGTTATCTTTTCCAAGGGCATCCACAGCAACGCATGCCACTAATGATGAATCAATTCCACCGCTCAAACCGATCACTGCTTCCTTATGTCCGGTTTTTTTGAAATAATCTTTTACACCTAAAACAAGGGCATTATATAGTTCCCCTTCTCTATCCTCCTCCGGCAGGTCAACACCATTCGCTGTTTCAGAATCTACATAAATAATCTCTTCGGAAAATATTGTACCATAACCAATCACTTCACCATTGCAGTTGACAACCAGGGATTGTCCGTCAAAAATGAGTTCATCCTGGGCACCAACGAGATTGCAGTAATAAAACGGTATTTCCGTTTCTTTGACTTTGGTTTGAATCAATACAAGTCTCTCATTCAAACGAAGTTCGTGATAAGGTGACGCAGAAATATTGATAATGCAGTCCGCTCCTGATTTTTTCAATTCTGACGTTACCTTGAATTCATAGTCATCATCCCACAAGTCTTCACAAGTTTCCAGTCCCAGTTTGATGTTTTGCCCGGCAATCTCCAGTTCACATAAACCCGGTTTAGTTCCTGCAGTAAAATAGCGGTATTCATCAAATACATCATAGGTGGGCAATAAAATCTTATCATAGCGGTAAATCTGTTTTCCATCAACACACACAGCGACAGAGTTATACAACCGGCTGTTTTCTCCATGAATATAACCCAATATCATAGGAATGGTGGTTTGACCGGCAATCTCGCCCAGAGCGGCCATATTTTCGTCTACAAAGCCATTTTCGTATAAGAGGTCTGCAATGGGATAACCGGTAATAACCATTTCCGGAAAAACTACTAATTCAGCGCCGTTTTCCACGGCTTCCTTGTAATGGGTGAGAATAAGGTCCTTATTGGCATCCAGAGCGCCAACAGTAGGGTTGACTTGACAGAGAGCGATCTTCATAACATGTATACTACGCCACAAAAGGTCCCGTAATAATCGAGATGTTCAACATATAATTCACAAAATGCTCCTGCAAAATATAGTCTTTTGAACAATATCTTCATATTTGACCCCTCTTAAATTCTCCCCTATGACAGGGGAGAAAACAAAAAGTTTTTATTGACAGTCCTTTATTATGGGGTATAAAAACTACTACTAACCATTGGCATCTTAATATGAAATCCTTAACTATTTTATTCGTGTTAATTCGTGTCATTTGTGGACTCAATATTTAGAATCTCATTTCAAACGTTGAATAAGAAGCAACTGGCTCAATCCATTCTATTTCAACATCATCCACACGGGAATAACGCGAACCTACATTAAGCCATTTTATTAATTGATTCAATTGTTCTTCTTCACCTTCTGCTTCTAAAGACACAGTTCCATCGGACATATTTTTCACCCAACCCGCTACATTTAATTTTACAGCCTCTTTTCGCGTGGAATCACGAAACCAGACACCTTGAACTTTTCCTGATATAGTTCCTTTGAAAGCCTTCATATTTTAATTGATAAGACGTAATTATTTAAAATGTAATTATGAAATAAAAAATTTTCAAACTTGGCGTGTTGGCACATTATGTTTTACGCATTACGTTTTACGTTTTCTTCATATTTTACTTTAAGTGTTCTCTTTAATGAATTGAATAACTGCATGTGGAGTTTTTACATTCTTTAGTCCATCAATGTCCCAGCTATGTAAACCGATGATGGGTTTGCCTAACTGTTTGGCGTAGGCAATTTCTGATAATGTTCCATATTTCCCGCTAATAGCCACCGCCGCATCGCAGTTGTATGCCAGCAATGCATTTCGGGTAATTCCCATATTTGTTGCTATAGGAATGTGGACATATTCATTCATTTCTTCCAGAGTACCGCCTTTGAGGATTCCCACGCACGTACCGCCGCCTTCATGAACTCCTTTAGATACGGCTTCCATAACACCATTTCCCCCACCGCAATAAACGAGATATCCTTCTTTCGCCAGGAGTTTGCCTAACTCATAAGCATCGTTATAAATACTGTTGGTAATATCCCTTCCACCAAATACAGATATGCGTGTTTTATTGAACATTAAGGCTCCAGCCTTGCCAATGTCCTTGGAAATGGAATGGTTTCCCTAATATGTTTAATACCTGTAATCCACGTTATCGACCGTTCAATACCCAATCCAAAACCTGAATGGGGTACTGAACCATATTTCCTCAAATCCAGGTACCAACTGAAATCCTTCATATCCAGTTCATTTTCTTTTATGCGGCCTTCCAGAATGGATAAATCATCCTCACGCTGACCACCGCCGATGATTTCGCCATACCCTTCCGGGGCCAGCATATCTACACCAAGTGCAAGGTTATCATTATCGGCATCGCGCTTCATGTAAAATGCTTTGATCTCTGCCGGCCAGCGGTGGATCATGACAGGTCGGTCAAATTGCTGGGAAATGATGGTTTCATCCGTGCCGCCAAAATCGGAACCATAGGTAAAATCAGCTCCATTCTCTTTAAGTATCTTTGCTGCTTCATCGTACGTAATCCGCGGAAATGGTGCTTTCACCTTTTCCAAACCGGATATATCGCGTTCCAGTATCTCCAATTCCGTTTTACAATGTTCCAGGCACCACTGAACCACATATTCTACAAACTGCTCCGCTAAATCCATATTTTCGTCCAGATTACAATAAGCCATTTCCGGCTCCACCATCCAGAATTCCGTCAAATGCCGACGGGTTTTGGATTTCTCCGCCCGGAATGTGGGACCAAAACAATAGACCTTGCCAAAACTGGCGGCAGTGGCTTCGGAATAAAGCTGTCCGCTCTGGGTTAAATAGGC
>CAZIFK010000174.1:0-4380 GCA_964538995.1 uncultured bacterium | reverse complement strand
TTGCAGCCGTTGGGAAAGTGAATGTTGACGATGCGGATGTGATTGATTGTAAAGGGTTGGTTGTGACTCATGGTTTCTGCGATCTCCATGTCCATTTTCGCGAACCGGGCAGAGAAGATAAGGAGACACTTGAAACCGGTTCCCGAGCAGCCTTGGCCGGCGGATTCACCCGAGTTTGTGCCATGCCGAATACAAACCCGCCTATCGATTCACCTGAATCGGTGCGATTTGTAGCAGAAAAATCACGCAATTGTCCAATTCACATTCATCCCATCGGCGCAGCTACAAAAGGCCAGAAAGGGAAAGAAATGACAGAAATGGCCGGTATGGCTGATGAAGGCGCCGTTGCCTTTAGCGATGATGGCCAGCCCATCATGAATGGGGGGGTCATGCGCAGAATCCTGGAATATGGCGGAATGCTGGGCAAGCCTATCATAAACCACGCAGAAGATGACGGTCTGCGCAATGATGGTTTAATGAATGAAGGATTAATGTCCACACGGCTGGGGTTGCCCGGTAATCCGACTCAGGCAGAAGCCATCATGGTTCATCGTGATCTGGAGCTTGCGAAATTATCCGGAGCTAAACTACATGTTCCTCATATCAGCACTGCATCTGCAATACATCATGTAGCGGAAATGAAGCAGCACTATAATCAAGTCACGACAGAAGTCACGCCACACCATCTGTTTTTTATAGACGATGATTTAGTTGAATATGATACTAATTTGAAAGTGGCCCCACCCATACGAGGAAAAACAGACCGGAAGGCGTTGATCAAAGGATTAAAAAATGGAACCATTGACTGCATCGCCACTGACCACGCTCCGCATACAATTGAAGATAAGGAATCGACATTTGACTTGGCGGCTTTTGGCATGATCGGACTGGAAAGCTGTTTAGGTGCTGTGTTAAAAATATTGGTTCGAGAAAAGGGAGTTAATCTTCTTACAGTTGTGAAGGCGTTGACAGTAAACCCGAGGAAAATCATGGGTTTTGAAACGAATTTATTTACGGAGAAGACCGCAGCTGAATTAACCATTTTTGACCCCCATGAAAATTGGGACTTTTCCAGGGACAATATATACTCAAAATCAATCAATTCACCCTATATCGGCAAGTCGCTGACAGGCAAGGTAAGATATACGATCGTAAAAGGTCATTTATACTCTTATTAAAGATATAATTTAACCGTAAATAATATTTGCCAGACATGAATGGGGATAGCTAAATTTAGGGGCTATACCCGAATGAAAGAATTATGATTACAAAAACAATTAAAGCATCAGAAATACAAAAAGATTGGTACGTGGCAGATGCCGACGGAAAAATCCTTGGCAGATTTGCCAGTGAAATCGCACAGATATTACGTGGAAAACATAAACCAAATTTCAGTCCCAATATGGACATGGGTGATTTCGTTGTGGTGATAAATGCAGAAAAAGTGAAAGTAACCGGTAAGAAAGAAACGGATAAAATCTATTTCCGTCATTCAGGTTACCCAGGCGGTACAACCTTTATTGATCTGGGCCATATGCGCAGAACGTATCCGGAACGTATTATAGAAAATGCTGTCAAAGGAATGCTTCCAAAGAATAAACTTGGACGTGCCATCATGAGACATTTAAAAATTTATGCTGGGACCGAACATCCTCATACAGCACAACAACCAAAAGAATTGGATATTTAATATATGTCGAAAACAGTTTATGCAGGAACAGGACGCAGGAAGTCATCCGTTGCCAGAGTCAGAATGACTCCTGGTAAAGGGTCGATAATCGTCAATGGACGGGATTTTAAGGATTATCTTTGTAGAGATACTTTGGCCACAGTTGTCATTCAACCGCTTAATACGATTGAAGCTATAGATAAATACGATATCAGTGTCAATGTGAATGGCGGCGGATTAACAGGTCAGGCAGGAGCAATCAGATTAGGCATTGCTCGGGCACTCCTTCAAGTGGATAGTGATTTTCGCCCTCCTTTAAAGGCTGCAGGTTTTCTCACGCGGGATGCCCGGAAAGTTGAACGTAAAAAATATGGTCAACCTGGGGCGCGTAAACGATTTCAATTTTCTAAACGGTAAGGAATTTATGACTGAAGTTAAGTTTGAAGATTTATTAAGCACAGGTGCCCATTTCGGACATGTTAAAAGCAAATGGAACCCTGCATTTGAACCCTATATTCTTATGGAGAAAAATGGTGTTCATATTATTAACCTTGATGAAACATTAAAAAATATAGAGAGAGCACTTCAATTTGTTCGCAAAGTGGTCAAGGAGAATGGTGAATTTCTTTTCGTAGGGACGAAGAAACAAGCCCGTGATATCGTTCAACAGGAAGCTGATCGCTGCGGTATGTTTTATGTAGTGGAACGATGGCTGGGTGGAACCCTTACGAATTTTTCCACGATTAAGAAAAGTATCAAGCGACTACAACTTCTGGAAAAAGAAGGTTCAAGGATTTATGAAAACTTGACTAAAAAAGAAACGCAAATGCTGAATCGTGAGCGTATCAAGCTAGCTGACCAACATCGGGGTATTAAAGATATGAAACGGCTCCCGGATGCAATTATTATTGTTGATGCAAATTTTGAATTAACAGCTGTAAAAGAAGCGAGATTGTTGGAAATTCCTATGATTGCGATTGTTGATACAAACACCGACCCAAAATCAGTGGATTATCCAATCCCTGCAAATGATGATTCTATCCGTACTATTCAGTTAATTATAGCAGCAATATCAGATGAAATACTCCAAGCAATTGGCAAAGAAAAAGAAGAACAGGCTGCCGAAAAAGCTGAGGAAGTAAAAAAAGCAGAAGAAGCAAAAGAAGCGAAAATCGTGGAGAAAGCAGTAGAAGTCCAAACGGCTGATACCGATTCATCAAAAGAAAATAAAGTGATAAAAACTGCTGAAAAAATAAAAGAAGCGTCTACGAAAAAAGCTAAAGAAGTAAAAGATGTAAAGAATACTGAAGAAGTGCCAGCAGAAAAAACTGAAATAGCAGATGAAGAAGCAAAAGCAGAAGAAATAACAGAGGGAAAAGAAAAGAAATGAGTATCAGCGCTCAAGTTGTAAAAGAACTACGTGATCAAACTGGTGCAGGAATGATGGATTGTAAAAAAGCACTGGTTGATTCAAATGGGAATATTGAAAAAGCCTTAGAGTTTTTACGTAAATCAGGTATTGCTAAAGCAGAAAAAAAAGGTTCCAGAGAAGCCAAGGAAGGAATCGTTTATTCATATATTCATCATGGCGGCCGTTTGGGTGTATTAGTTGAATTGAATTGTGAAACAGATTTCGTTGCAAAAACGGATAGCTTCAAAGATTTAGCTCATAATTTAGCCATGCAGATTGCTGCTACAAATCCGGTGGCTGTTTCACAGAAAGATGTACCTGAAGCCCTGATTGAAAAAGAAAAAGAGATTTATAGTGCTCAAGCAAAAGAATCAGGTAAACCGGAGAATATTGTTGAGAAAATCGTTGAAGGGCGTGTTAAAAAATATTTTCAGGAAATTTGTTTACTTGAACAACCGTTTATTAAAGATTCTGACAAACATGTTCGTGACCTGATCACCGAAGCGGTTGCAACATTAGGTGAAAATATCAACGTTGGGCGTTACATACGATTTGCCGTAGGTGAATCTAATGTATCAAGCAACGGCCAGGTCTAACGCACATCCTCTCAAATGTCTAAACTGCTATACCGGCGAGTCCTGCTGAAGTTCAGCGGCGAAGCTCTTGCTGGCGAAAGTGGTTTTGGCATTGATCCCTCCAAAGCAATACAACTATCTAACGAAATTAAATCAGTTCATGATCTTGGCGTAAGTATTGTCGTGATTGTCGGCGCCGGGAATATTTTTCGCGGTTTGCAGGCTTCAGCTAAAGGAATGGATCGAGTCACCGGCGATTATCTTGGCATGCTGGCCACTATTATGAATGCCATTAGTTTGCAAGATGCGTTGGAACATATAGGAGTAGAAACACGCACGCTTTCTGCTATTACCGCCTCACAAATCGCAGAACCTTATATCCGCCGACGGGCATTACGTCATTTGGAAAAGGGACGTATTGTGATTGTTGCCGGTGGTACAGGAAATCCGTATTTTACAACCGACACGGCAGCCGTCCTACGAGCGACTGAACTGGGCGCTGAAGTTGTCGTGAAAGCCACCAAAGTTGATGGCGTTTTTGACAAAGACCCTAATAAGCATATTGACGCTGTAAAATATGACACAATTACGTTTGACGAAATGTTAAATAAAAAATTAGGTGTTATGGATCTCACTGCAATTACATTATGCAAAGAAAACAATTTACCGATTCGCGTGTTGAACATGAATGATTCGGGATCGATGGTAAGAATGCTTCAAGGCGA
>CAZIFK010000173.1:0-4381 GCA_964538995.1 uncultured bacterium | reverse complement strand
AAAAACGCGGTCTTTCAACCTGGGTTGATTTTGTCCGTTATGAAGAATAATCACAAAGGAGAAATAAAATGAGTCCCATGAAACTGTACTTTGATGTAAGAGATATTTTTCGTGCACCAAGACTGGCTCTAAGCGGTAAAAAAATACTCGTATTTACCCAAGCATTGCTAGTAGGTTATTTTGCGTATCTAATTTTAACATATATATCCTTTGGATTAGCCGGATATTCGTTCTCCGAATCTTGGAGCCGTTATGGTTTATATCCCTGTCTGCATGGGAATCCAGGTCCCTGGTATGCTTACCTAATATATTGGATCGGTGCAATAATACTTTTATTGGCAATTAATTTTGGCTGTACTGCTGTTTCAAGGATTACATACAAACAACTGAAAGGCGATGAATTCTTTTCATCCGGTGATGCGTGGAAATATGTCAAAAAACACTGGCATCCGGTCGTTTTTACATCCATTTCATTTATATTTATTCTTGTCTTTTTCTTTGCACTTGCAGCCGTTTTCGGATTATTGGGTAAGATTCCCTACGTTGGTGAATTTTTATTTGTTGTTCCCTATCTCTTGTATTTCTTTGGCGCCATTTTCACCATATATACGGCTATCGTATTTGGTGTTTCTTTTTTATACACCCCATCAATTATCAGCACTTACGAAGAAGACACTATGGGAACCGTTTTTAATTCATATTCCATTACCTGGTCCCAGCCTTGGAGAATCGTTCTTTATCACCTGGTACTTTTACCGATAGGTGCGTTAGCTATTCATATTTTTACTTGGTTTTGGCAAGCAGGGTATCATCTGATAAATTACTTTTTCGGATACGAATGGTTGATGGGTTCGAAACTGGCAAATATTGTTGCCTATGCTTCTAATATTGTCTGCCCCGAAAGTTTATGCAGATTGGTATCTTCAATCTGCAGTGTTGGATACAATGCAGCCGGCTGTATCGGACATGTATTTACTCGCTGTGACATTACATCTAATGTTGATTTAGCATCCATTTCAGGAACAGAAACATTTGCCGGAGTTATTTTAGCCATTTTTCTGTTCTTATTACTCTTATCGGCCGTCTCATATTTTCTGTCCATATGGTCTGTCGGTGAAACACTCATGTTTGTCATATTTAAAAAGAAGTCAGATGATGATAATATCCTGGAACGAAAAGATGAAGACGAACTCGAGGACGAGGATGATTCCGATTTTTCATTTGATGAAACCGAAGAAGATGATAATGCAGACAGGGATGAAAAAACAGAGACGGACGACACGGATGATAAACCAGCTTCAACCGACGAAGAGGAATAGAATTATGTAAATTAAGCCTGAATTAGGCCTGAATTTTACTTGTTATCTATAATATAAATTATTAATATAGCCAAGCCGTGGTGCAAGCGACCCCTTAAAGTAGGGGGTATTGCCCACGGTTTTTTTTTTGCAGGAAAGGAAGAATTAGTATAAAATTATAACATATTATTTTGGAGATATGCCTTATGAAAAAAGTATCAATTACATCTTCTATTATTTTTATACTGCTGTTTTCAGCAGCCTATGCTGAATTAAGCGAAAGAGCTTTTTCTTTCTCCGGCTTATTGTCCAATTCGGACATAATAGCGAAAGGAAAGGTAATCTCAGTCAGTTCTGAACCATACAAACAGATAATCAATTTTCAGGTTGAACAGTATGTAAAGGGAAGAATATCAGAGAATCCCATTCAAATCAACGTACCGTTAGCAGGAGGCCTACGCATTCCCAATGAACCATATCTGGAGATAAATGGCACCTATTTATTGTTTTTGCAGCAGAATGAGAATATTTTCACAATCACCAATAAGATAGCAGGTGTTTTTAGTCCAGATCAAGAATCGGATGTCCTGACACTATTTGAGGCATACCAGAACAACAATGAGATATTTTCTGCCGGGTATTCAGCACCGTTGCAAGATTTGTTTTTGTTGACTGCTAACGACAATACGAAAATAAGACTTCTGCATGATTTGAAACGTCATCAAACTTCCAGCGATTCCACATTCATTTCTTCTTTGCTGAAAAGCGATAATACAAATCACAAAGTTTTTGCCATACTACAGAGTGGGCGCCTTCAGATAGAATCATTAAGACTGGATATTGAAAATCTATTGCAAAACGATGGAAACTATAATGTGAAATTTCATTCCATTGTTTCGCTCGGTGATTATGGAAAATCTGAATCCCTGAACCTTATATTGGAAAATTTATCAGATTCCGACCCTTCCATTCGAAGAGCTGCAGTTCATGCGGCCGGCAAGATTGGAGGCAATAAGATAGTTGAACCATTAAGGAAGCAATACCCATCTGAATCCGACATGGGTCAGCGTCTATCAATTATTGAAGCGATAAACCGTCTACCTGACCGGAGTATTGCAACAGATGTGATGCAGTACTTCCTATCTATTGAAAGCAATGCCCTTTTAGTATCAATATTGGAAAAGAACGTTAGTCCATAATATGAGTCTTATTATAATCAATATTATTTGGTTTGAACACTAAGGAATTGATAAAATGATCTACCGGTTTCACATTTTGCTATTCTTGTTTCTGGCAATGTTCTGGGGGTGTGAATCGCAAGACAACTCAGATGATTTGAATGATGACGTGCAAGATCCATGTGACTCCACATATCAAACACCGGGTGACACCGTTTTGCAGGAACCGGTTGATTCCGTGTTAATATTCAAGGTTTTGACATTTGGTATAAATTTTTGCCGAACAGTAGAAGAATTTTCAGAAGAGCTTACTTTGAAGGCTGAGAAGGATAGTACGTGGAGAATCTATAA
Organism: uncultured bacterium; assembly: GCA_964538995.1. Lineage (GTDB taxonomy): Bacteria > Fidelibacterota > Marinisomatia > Marinisomatales > TCS55 > JADFRD01. The sequence continues at coordinate 1,554 of CAZIFK010000173.1, read as the reverse complement.
CTATGACTTTCCTCTGGCAATACGGTTAGATAATTATCGCCCAGGCGAAATTATTCGTGGAAGTGTGAATTTGTTTTACCTGGGATGGACGGAAATGGATAGTATTTATTATACGGGTACAGATAGGTTTCTCGTTCAACCTGAAGAACAATTGGGACAGCTGCGATTCCTTACATTTTCAGGTATCGAAATAAAATCTTTAACACTGAAAGGAAAATTTGTACCCAGTACAACAGGTGATGATTGGACATCAATTGATTTCTTTGCTGAAAAAGAATAATATTTGTGATAGACTTATCAGGGATAATTATTTTGGATTTTTACATTTGGATTTTAGTGAATGTATTTACCATGAATATGACCAGAACAATGAGGTTCTAAATTCTCCTTAAAGAGGGCAGATCGGACCTTATGATAAAATAGGGAGTATATTATTATGAGAATAAAAAGTAGTGTCTTTGCTTCAGTAGTGTTGGCCGCCTTCCCTGTCATCCTCTGGAGTATTTCTATAACGATAGTATATGACGACCACTTCTACGACTCATTTGACCAGGGAGAACCATGGGAAGAACTTGTTAATAATATAGATGAAATAAAAGACTTTATCGAGGATCGAGTTACAAATGATTTTTCAAGCTACGGGATTCCGGTTTATGTTTCACAATCTGCAGGACCATCTTTGACAGTTTATATTGGTAAAGAAAGTGAACCATGCGGAGGGTTGTTTGGTACTGCAAGTATTGGAGGTTATATTAACGGAACAAGTTGGTGCGTTGTATACAGCAATGAATTTGCATGCGAGGAATACACTGAGTGGCAAGGAGGTAACGCAACCGTATCCAGGATTGGAGAGGCAATTGCCGGAACGGCAAGCCATGAACTCGGGCATGTGCTTAATCTATATCATGCCTACATGTTTGATACTTTCGATCCAACATTCTCCGGAGCATTGAACTCATTTTATCTACCGAATGATCATTTAGTACTTGAAGTTACTTGTCCCTCCTGCGTAACAGATACGAACACACATAATCATCTAATGGCAACGGGAGGAGAAGATTATATCTCACTTGACCAAAGGGCAACAATTGACCGTTATTTTGCAGATAACAGCAACCAGATATTGCTATTTGCGGAAGCAGATGGCGCTGATATATATCGCAACACAACTTGGGGTGTTAACAATAAAACTTTTACTTTATTGAATGACATAACCATCGCTTCAGGTAAAACACTGATCATTGCAGCCGGTGGCTACAACCATGTGATTCAAGCAGGTAGAACTAACAGCTTTGGTAATAATGCAAAACTGAGTGTTTATGGCACACTGCAAGCCTCAGGCACAGGATCGTCTCCAATTACTTTTACTTCTGCAAATGGTTCTCCAAATCCAGGTGATTGGAAAGGTGTAATTATTAATGAAAATGCAAATGCCGTAATCAATTATACACAAATACAATATGCAGTAAATAACCTCGAATTAATCGATAATAATAATAACTTGAATTCAACTATTAAGTGCAACTCAAACACTGTTTGTAAAGAAAGCGGAGC
>CAZIFK010000172.1:0-4505 GCA_964538995.1 uncultured bacterium | reverse complement strand
TAAGTGTCCGAAAGATTACCGGAATCACTGTCCGAAACTTCCGGAATTTCCAGTAAACGCCAGAAAATGGGAACAGCATGAACGATTATGTGCTGTAAATAGATGGCGAAGTCTAATATAACTATGCTGGAGATAATCGCTATCCACGGAGGTACATTAATATAGTTAAATAAACCCCATCCGTTTTTCTGGGCAAAAACAGCTATAGTGAAAGCAATCGCCCCCACTGTTACACGGACAAATAAAATATTGAAAAAAATGAGACCTAAATTTACAAACCAACGTCGGAATTTAATTTCGGATAGCTTTCTGCGAGGACTAACTATTTCCCAGAGCGCCATTACAAAAAAAACGCCGAAAAACATTCCCAGACGGACTACCTCCTCGCTCCAAGATTTCTCTAACATATATTAATATCTTTGGATATACATGTATTAAATAAATCCATGGGCATCATATTGATTGGATATATTCATCCCTTAATTTTACAGCTTCATCAAGCTGGTCTATTAGGACATCACGCATTAGTTGACATGCGGATATTATCTTTGAATTTGTAATTTTATAGAAAATGGAAACACCTTCCCGCCGGGACTCTATTAGTCCGTTATTCTTCAGTATTTGTAAATGTTGGGACAGGTTCGCTTTTGAAATTCCCATTTCCTGTACCAGAGTACCGGCTTGTTTCTCATTACCTTGCAACAGTTCGATTATTTGGATTCGTTTAGCGTTACCTAATGCTGCACAGACTTTGGCTTGCATCTCGTACAAATGTTTATCCGCCATAATTACTCCTAGATAAGTATCGTAATTTATTAACTATAATATTTCTAAACAATAAATTACTACTAAAACTTTTATGTCAATGATGCAATTATATATTTTAACTGAACCGACTGAAGGCATTAAATATTGAAACAAATAAATACTAAATCTGTCATCGCCTGCCTGCGGTAGGCAAGCGAGTCTTTGATACGAAGTGAAATAATGTGGCGATCTCCCCCGCCTGACCATGTCATTCGGGCAGGTTAGGTATGTAAATGACCTGGAATTATTGATGTATTTGCATAATTCACGGCAAGAAGATTGCCCGCCTTCCCCGTTTTAAATAAATAAAAGGGGGTGGACAGGCTTCACCCAACATAAATGTTGGGAATCGCATTGACAATTATTGTGATTTTTTGAAGAAGAGGGTCTTTCTTTGTCTACAGTACAAAAACCACTACTTGCCAAATAAAGGTTCTAGCATAGTAAAAGGGTTTCAATCCATTCTTAAGGATAATTTCTTCCACTTTTTTGGTGGGGTGAATAAATGCCCGATAAGAACTACCCTTTATTCTGGGATAAAGGTTCAGAATAGGAAGAACTATTTTTACCCACCATACGTCGCGGGGATAGATAACTCTGTATATTTTTCGAGTGAGTCTGGAAGACAGTCCCACAAGTTCAGGCATATCATCATAACAGCAGATGACCTTGTCCAAAGTCACTATATCAGCTGAGTCTGAATCTGAAGCGATTGTTGTAAAATCGACGTGACGAAAATTTACCTTTTCGGCCATACCGTTGTGGATAGCTTCTTCCTTGGCCACTTCAAAGTATGCCTCAGAGGCTTCAATGTTCGTTCCATTTGAAACACCCTCTTTTATTAAGTCATTCTGGATCGCACCAATCCCACTACCAATATCCAGAAAGTCCATACCTATAATACCTTTTTTATGAATGGCATCCAGCAACATTTGGGTTGTTTTTTGGGGTCCCTTTTTTCCTGTACCTCTCTATTTCTTTCAATGCTGTTTTTTTATTGAACATCTTTTCGATGCCCTGACACTGTCAACATCCCATTTTAAATTTCTCCGATTAACCTGTGATATTATAAAAATAAAATTAATTTAACATTATTTTTCAGTGGAAAAATGCTATTCTAGTTTTGTCTATAATTTTTTGTAAAATGGGTTTACCTGTCCGGTCAAACTACTTTATCAACAATTAGTGAAGAACGAAGACTGGGTTGAAACAAGAGTATGAGGAATATAGACATATAATTTATGAGAGGGGTTTTCTCCCCAACTTAGCATACTGAATCGGGATTACAATTAAATTTAGAAATGTAACTGTAAGTAAAGTTTGACACCGGGTTTGGCTGAAAGATATTTATTTGATAGATATCTCATTTCCCTCCTCCCTCAGAATCTCCCATAATACTTCCAGCATTTCCTCTTGATCAGCTCGTTTTCCATGTTCAGCCTCAACAGTAATGTGTAATGCACCTAGTCGCTCAGTGTAATCGATTAGCATTCCCCGATCAGGCGGATACTTTGCCCTGAGAGCCACGTTGTAACCCGATAAGGAAAGTGAACTAAATAATTCAGCTTGAGTCACAACAAAAAAATTATCCGGATCTTGTTGGGGATTGATGAACACTTCCCGTGTATCCTCTCCATACAATTTTCCAGATTGAAAATCTTTGATTGTCATTTTGTCCGGGGTATTGTTGTGAAGAGCAATTACGATTATCCCTTTTCGGACATCAAAAAGGGTTATCACGCTGTCTCTAAAAGCAACAGCAAAGGCAAAGATTTCATCGCTATTGTTGTTGAAATATTTCATGGATTTACGCAACCCAACATCGCTAAACATTCGGTTTGGGTCAAATCGATGAAGTACGCCATCCAGTCGCACCACCACTTCCCGACCCCGACCATGCCGCAGCTCGATCAACCTTCCACCGTGCTTTTCTATGAATGCCAGACCCGCCTCGACAGAAGTGTTCTCATTGTCATGGAGGTTCAGAAGCGTGATGTCTGCCCCGGCTTGCTGGTAAATATCTACCCAAACCTTCTCCTCACCCAGATATAAAGTATGTGTAGTTTTTGAGAGGGATTGCGTGAAACTGGTCTCTGATGTAAAAATAAAAAGGATGATTAGAATGACGAGGTCTCCTGGTCTCATGAGTATACGGTGCATTCGCTATAAAATAAAGTATTTCAGATCAGCTGACAGACTGTTGATAAACAAAGACAGGGTTGATATAAAAGCATGATAAATATTGACATAGTGTTTAATCAGTAATCTATTTTTTGATGTTAACAACATTCATTTCTATTATTCGCCTTTTCAAATGATTCTCTTCCTTCTCGAAAAGCAATTCCGGCAATAAACAGCGACCCGATCGCGTCAACGCTGCCAATTTCAAATAATTCATATCCAAGGCTGGCAGCCAACAAAACGAAAGACAATTGCATACAGACTTTAGTACAATTAGCATCAGCAATAATGGCATCTGATTCCAACGCTTTTCCCACTTTAATCTTTTGCAGGATCAGCCACCACATGACCAAAATGGATAATCCGGCAATCACAATTCCCCAAAAGGTCGTTTCCGGATGAGCGCCTGAAATCAAATTATAGATGGATGAAATGATCAGTCCTGTCGTAAGCAAATAAAACGCCGATCCTGTAATCTTTAATGCTCTTTTCTCAAAATGATCTTTGTTTTCATCACCGTTTTTCCTAATGCGCAAAACCATGTGCCATATCCCGATACCTGAAATGACTTCTACAAAAGAATCCAATCCGAAACCAAAAAGCGCCAGTGTTTCATCTTCCAGTCCGAAATACACGGCAGCAATTCCTTCAATAATATTATAAACAACTGTCATGATTGCAAGAAAGATCGCTACTTGAAAGAGGGATTGTTTTGATTTCATATTATTTCTTTTTGAAAAATATGTTAACAGGAAAATAACGGTAGGTTTTAAACAAATATTTCCGATACTTATCGCTATGACTTATTAATAAATATTCTTCCTCACACCGCACCTGCATTTCAATGAAAAAGAAAAAAATAATGGAAAACATACCGATCGTCCATGTTGGCCAAATCAACCAGATTCCGATTAATAACAGAAATAATCCCGAATAAGTCGGGTTCCGGATATACGTGAAAATTCCAGTAGTAATCAGGTTTGTCTCTTTCTCCTCATCGATTCCCACCCTCCAGGAATTTCCCATTGTTTTTTGAGAAATCGCACAAATTCCAAGACCGAATAAACCAAGAAAAAAGCCACTCAGATCAGCTGGGAAAATGTCCAACGGAGGAAATGGCGAAAAGGCAGAATAATATTGGAATCCAGTTGAATGAATGAATATTAATATAACTATTAAAACTGTCAGGAGCTTAATAATTCTTCCAAAATATATTTGTAACGGATTGTTATTGTTCCCTAAAACTTCCGGATCAATACCAGTTGTTTTAATCTGGAATCTTCTTTTTAATTGCCACAATAATAAATAAATCAAAAATAAACCGACGACAAATACACTCTCCACATGCAATAAATTCATTATTTATCCTTTATTCCGTCGCGAATAATGATACACTTTATATTATTCACTGTGTCTCAAGGTGGTTTCTATGTAACATTATTAAGTAAATTTTCATTATAGGCAATCCGTTGAATGGCAATCTTCATCGTCCTGCTCGATTTCTACTGTAATATGAT
>CAZIFK010000171.1:0-4537 GCA_964538995.1 uncultured bacterium | reverse complement strand
GAGAAGTCATCAAACTGATGGTCAATGTGTTATTCAATGCAGACAATCAAGCCTTGACCCAGGCAGGTATTGTCAAAACCTTGTATGACCCCGCTTGCGGTACAGGCGGTATGCTCTCTATTGGTGAACAGCACCTGACCGACTTTAACCCCGATGCAAAGCTGGAAGTCTTCGGGCAGGAGATCAACCCCGAATCCTACGCCATTTGTAAATCCGACATGCTCATCAAGGGGCAAACCCCCACCAATATAAAATTTGGTAATACCTTTACCGTTGATGGTTTAAGGGATGAAAAGTTTGATTATATGCTCTCCAATCCGCCCTTTGGTGTGGACTGGAAGAAAGCTGCTAAAATAATTAAAGATGAACATGAAAACTTAGGCTTTGCCGGTCGCTTTGGGGCAGGCTTACCACGCATCAATGATGGTTCTTTATTGTTCTTACAGCACATGATTTCCAAAATGAAAGCACCAGATAATGGCGGCAGTCGAATTGGCATTGTGTTTAACGGTTCGCCCTTGTTCACAGGGCAAGCGGGCAGCGGAGAAACCAATATTCGCCAATGGATTATTGAAAATGATTGGCTGGAAGCCATTATTGCACTGCCTGATCAGCTTTTTTACAACACTGGCATCTCCACTTATATCTGGATACTCAATAACCATAAAAGCGAACAGCGCAAAGGCAAAATCCAACTGATCAACGCCACAGGCACCAAAGATGAAGAGCTGATGAATGATGGCGAACGTGATTTTAACCGCTTCTGGGAAAAGATGCCGCGCTCATTAGGCAATAAACGCAAGCAGATCTCTGAAAATGGTGAAAGCAAGGGCATTGGGTTTATCACCAAGCTCTATGGTGATTTTGTGGAAAATGAATTTGTTAAAATCCTGCCCAATGAGTTTTTTGGTTATTGGCGAATCACGGTAGAGCAACCGCAAAAGGATGAAGATGGGAATGTCCTTAAAGGCAAACTAAAGCCTGATACCAAACTGCGCGATTTTGAAAATATCCCGTTCTTGCAGAAAGATAGCAATGGCAAGCTAATTCCACAAAGCATTGAGGAATATTTTGAACGGGAAGTAAAACCCCACTTGCCTGATGCCTGGATTGATGAGAAGAAAACCAAAACAGGTTATGAAATCAACTTCACCAAATACTTTTATGAATTTAAGCCCTTGCGGTCATTGGCAGAGATTAAAGCGGATATTTTGGCACTGGAAGAAAGCAGTCTGGAACTGGAAAAGAGGGTGTTGAAAGAATGAGAGTCACCGTTAAGCCTGAATTATTGACATGGGCAAGCAAACGAGCAGGCTTGAATGCAGATTTATTGCTGCATTATTTCCCAAAATACGAAGAATGGCTTCAAGGCGTCACCCAGCCTACCTTAAAGCAACTGGAATCCTTCGCCCAAAAAACACATGTGTCACTGGGTATGTTCTTTCTACCTGAACCACCACAGGAACAGTTACCTATCCCTGATTTTCGCATAATGGATGCTTTATCGGTTGCTGAACTCAGTAGCAATTTGCTGGAAACCATCTACCAATGTCAGCAAAAACAAGATTGGTATCGGGATTATCAGCAAACCCAAGGTTTTGACACAATCGGCTTTGTTGGTAGTGCCACATTGTCTGATGAAGTGACTGAAACGGCTGGCAAAATCTGCCAAACCATTCAATTTGAACCAGCACAACGCCAGCAAGCACGCACCTGGACAGAGGCATTACGCCTGTTTATTGAACAGATTGAAAGCCAAGCTATTTTAGTGATGGTCAATGGCGTAGTAGGCAGCAATAACAGGCGAAAACTAGACCCTCAAGAATTTAGAGGTTTTGCGCTGGTTGATAAAATTGCTCCTCTAGTTTTTGTAAATGGCAGTGATACCAAAGCTGCCCAGATGTTTACTCTTGCCCATGAGCTTGCCCATATCTGGCTGGGAGAAAGTGGCATATCCAATATTCAGTCCAGTGATACCCATACAGAGAGCCAGGTTGAACGCTGGTGTAATCAAGTGGCAGCCGAGCTGCTGGTTCCATTGGCGGATATTTCACAGCACTACAAGGCTGACCATCCTTTAACCACCGAAATGGACAAACTGTCAAAACAGTACAAGGTCAGCACGCTGGTTATCCTGCGTCGCATCTACGATTTAGGAGCAATCAGTCATGAAACCCTGTGGCAAACCTATAGCGAAGAACTGGAAAGGTTAAAAAAACTGACTCGTCAGAGTGATAGTAGCGGCGACTTTTACCGCACTTTGGGCGTTCGAGTAAGTAAACGATTCACCAATGCACTGGTGAATCACACACTGGAAGGACAAACCCTGTTTCGGGATGCCTTTAAACTGCTGGGAATTAAAAAAGTAGCGACTTTTTATGAAATTTCCAGACAATTTGGAGAGCATTCTTGAACTATCTACTGGATGCCAATATTTTTATACAGGCAAAGAATTTACATTACGGCTTTGATTTTTGTCCTGCCTTTTGGGACTGGTTGATTGAGCAAAATGAAAAAGGCAAAGTATTTAGCATTGAAAAAGTGGGTGATGAAATCAATGCGGGGGATGATGAGTTATCACAATGGGCAAATAAGCAGGTGGATGGCTTTTTTCTGAAACCCGATGCAAATATGGCCGCAGTATTTCCAACGGTCAGCCAGTGGGCAAGCAACCAGAGTTATGAAGCCGTTGCCATCAACACTTTTTTACAAGTTGCCGATTATTACCTGGTCTGTCATGCGCTTGGACATGGCTTGATCATTGTTACCCACGAAGTCCCGGCCAATTCCAAAAAGCGGATCAAAATTCCCAATGTCTGTATCGGACTGGGTATCAAGTTTATGTCGCCTTATGAGATGTTACGCCATGAGCAGGCAAGGTTTGTTTTGGGGGCGGGGTGAATGGAACGCTACGAGAAATATAAGGACAGTGGGGTTGAATGGATTGGGGCTGTTCCCTATGGTTGGGACGTTAAGCGACTGAAGTATGTAGTGTCAATTAACGATGAAGCACTACCTGAGACTACCAATGATAACTTTGAAATGGAATATGTTGATATTTCAAATGTTAAAAGTGAAATAGGGATTTTGGCTACAGAAACCTACTCTTTTAATAAAGCTCCTTCAAGGGCAAGAAGAATTGTTAGAGATGGGGATATCATTGTTTCAACTGTTAGGACATATTTAAAATCAATTGCAAAGATTGATAATCCACCGAATAATATAATTGTATCTACTGGCTTTGCAGTAGTAAGGCCCATACAAGTGCAGTCAAGTTTTGTAGGTTTTCTTTTTTATTCTGAGCTTCTGATTGGAGAGATAATCTCACGCTCTACAGGGGTTAGCTATCCAGCTATTAACGCTTCAGAGATTGCTGATGTTTTCATACCGATCCCTATAGCAAAGGAACAAACAGCCATCGCCAATTACCTCGACCGCAAGACCGCTGAGATAGATCAACTCATTGTCCAAAAAGAACGCCTGTTGAGCCTGTATGAAGAAGAAAAAACCGCCATTATCAATCAGGCAGTCACCCAAGGCATTAACCCCGATGTAAAGCTCAAAGATAGCGGTATTGATTGGTTGGGGGAGATTCCTGAACATTGGGAAGTTAAGAAGTTAAAGTATGTTGCTGATTTAAGAAGTGGAAACAATCTCACATCTGAACAGATTAAGCAGGATGGTGATTACCGAGTATATGGCGGCAACGGTGTGCGAGGATATTATAATTACTTTACTCATGATGGGAGCTTTGTACTAATAGGACGACAAGGAGCATTATGCGGAAATATTCATTCCGTAAATAACAAGTTTTGGGCAACTGACCATGCAGTTGTTGCTACTCCTTTAAGAAGCTATGAATTAATTTGGTTTGGAGAGTTACTAAGAGTAATGAATCTAAATCAATATTCTGTTGCTGCGGCACAGCCGGGGTTATCTGTTGATTCTATAAAGAATCTATCAATTCCTTTTCCACCAATCGAAGAACAAACCGCCATAGTCCAACACATAGAAACCGAGACCGCCCGCATCAACGCCAAAATCGCCAAAACCAAAAAAATCATCGCCCTGCAAAAAGAGTATCGCACCGCCCTGATCAGCGAAGTGGTGACGGGCAAAATCAAGGTAACACAGGAGGTAGTATCATGAGCAACTTCATGCTAATGGAGCCGACAAATCAGACATTCCAAGAACTTTTCAGCAATGGAGTTAAGTACATTGTGCCCAGATTTCAACGGGATTATGCCTGGAATCAGGAACAATGGGAGGATTTATGGGCGGACATTGAAACCCTTGAAGAAGAACATTACCACTATATGGGCTATATCGTTCTACAAAGAAAAGAGCAATATTATTTTGATGTTATCGATGGGCAGCAACGCCTGGTGACATCAACATTGATAATTTTAACTGCGATGAAAAAGATTCAGGATTTAATTGATGATGATAAAGATGCAGAGAATAATAAAGAGCGATTAAAGGAATTGGGTAATGTCCCCACATTATTGACACACAACTTTGTATCCCAAAAGCTCAT
>CAZIFK010000170.1:0-4575 GCA_964538995.1 uncultured bacterium | reverse complement strand
AATTTTACACCTTAAAAAGTAAAAAAAGTGCTCAGACTATGGGGTCCACCTCTGAGGAACGTCCAAAAAAAGAAATTAAACTATTCAGAATCATAAGTAATAGAATATTCAAATGAACATTATAACTGACATTCCAAGATTTGCTCTAGAACTCAAAGATCGCAAAGATGCAAAACCTGACTTGAGAATTATGGTACACCATTTATATTACCCAAAGAATTTTAAATTTGTAGGAATGGATTTATCTTTGACAAATATTTCTAATTCCTCATTTTCTATTTCTACTCTTTTTTTGAATGATGTAGAAAGTATTTTAGCACCTATCATCTCTGAACCTGATGAAGATGGTAGAAGACGACTTCGTAGTTATTTATCTGAAAAAAGATCTCCTTCAAGAATTATTGAGAACAAATCTGTTTTACCTATTATAGATCCATTACCAATGTCCATTTATTTGAAATCTAACGAATCTATACGTGGACTAGTTTTTTGGGATTTAGAAATTCAAAAAGAAAAAGAATTAGAAATCTCTACAATCATTCTATCCAATAATAAGAAAGTAAATGCTAACATAAATTTGACAGATAAATTGAGAAAAACATATCATAGTACAAAAATTTCAAAATAAAAAGGAACAGATTTATGAAAAATGAAAATCAAACAACGCAGGCCATTTTTACAAAATTTAAAGAATACGAAGAAATAATACCTCTCATTTTAGACAAAATAGAGTTGTTTGATAGACTAAAAAAAATTAATGAGATTGAACATCTTCATTATTATAAAGGAATTGATGGTCAAAACAGGGAAATAGATGGACATTTGCTATCAAGAACTGGGAAAATAATAGTATGGTTAGAATTCAAACTAGGTAGAGAGTACGATGAAGAACAATTACATAATGAATATGAAGCCCTATCAAAAGATGCAAAAAATAGGAATTTTGATTTCTGTTTAGTTGGCGTAAGTGATCATCCAAGAAAGCCAAATATATTTATCCGTAAAAAGAAAAATGATCAAAATTATGAATGGATATCTTATGAAGATATAAGAAGAGCGTTTAAACGGTTTGCAAAAACTCAGGACAAAAGGACAAAACGGATAATAGAATTATTCTTGACTGACTATTTCAAACAACCATTCAAACATTTTAATAAAGCGCATTTCAATTTTATTTCTGATTCAGTCACTAGTTTAGATAACCTTGACGACTTCGGTGAGATATGCGTAAGTGTAGATAGACAAATAAACGAATTTGTTGAGGCGATAAGAAAGGCAGTGGGAAAAGCATACAAAATAACAGTTCGACCGGTTCCGCAAGAATGGGGTAGTAAAGGTATTGTAAAACTGAGTATTCCTGAACGTGCGGTTGTGAACATTAAGCATTTTGATTCAAAAAAAAGTATAAGCATAAACTTTGATTTCAGAATGCGTGAATACAATGTAATTGATTTTAATAGTAATTTTATTGATTTTGACTTATCAGTGAAAAACATTATTCCCACTATCAAGAAAATAGTTCAAACATCATTTCAGAACATAATATCTGAATAATTTTGATGAAACTACTTTACTTAAAATATCGATGTTGTAGTTATGTAAAGGAGAAACACCCTGATACAAATAAACCTGTCAAAGTAGAATTGAACCAATGAGGGGAATAATCTTTTTAAATAATGTTTAAGTATAAAAATATTGTTTATTTTTTTATAATAGGTATTTCAATAGGATTCCTTGCTGCACAGACACCTACAGCAGTTGCAGAATTTGAAGGTAAAGGAATCAGTCAATCCGAAGCCAGTTCATTAACTGACCGATTAAGATCTGAACTTTTCGAGTTTGGTACTTTCCAAATAATTGAGCGAGGGTTAATGGAAGAAATCCTTACTGAACAAGGATTCCAACAAACAGGGTGTACTTCAGATGAATGTGTTGTTGAAGTAGGTAAGCTTATTGGTGTACAACAAATTATTGGAGGAAGCATCAGCAAAGTTGGTAATATTTTTTCTATTTCTGCCCGTCTAATTGATGTTGAAACAGGAGAAGTTATTTCAATTGTTACTGTTGATTATGAAGGTAATATTGGAGGACTATTGAAAGAAGGAATGAGGAATGTTGCGTTAAAACTTGTTGGTGAAGAAACTATTCCATTTGTAAGTGGATTTGGTAGCTTTTATTTCACATCAGAGCCTAATGGAGCTAATGTTTGGATTGATGGAAAATTAATGGATGGGATAACGCCTGTTTTATTAGAAAATATACCCGCAGGTCAGCGAAAGATTCTGCTAGAGAAGGATGATCTTTCTTTTTCAGAATCTGTTGGTTTACTTCCCCAAGAAATTAAACGATTAAACTTTGTGTTGGAAAAATCAAAAGGTGGAGTTTCAATAATTACTACACCTTTAAATGCTGAAGTAAAAATTGATGGAGAAAATAAAGGGCTTACTCCTTTGACAATAAATGATTTATTAGTCGGCGAATACAAATTGGTTTTTAATAAAGAAGGCTTCATAGATCATGAACAAAGAATCTCTATCCTGAAAAACACTATAGAGAAAATTGAAGTTAAACTATTAAAAAATCCTATTCTGAACATAGAATCTGTACCTCAAAATTCTACAGTTACTATAAACGAAAAAATCAAGACAACACCTATACATAATTATGAAATACCGCCCGGGGACTATTTTATTACAGTTAGTAAAAACAAATATGAGGATTACGAAACTGAAGTCGTTATGAAGCCGGATTCAATTATGAATATAATGGTTCATTTGATTCGAAAAACCGGATCATTAAAAATTGATTCTGCACCAAATAACGCTAAAGTTTATTTAAATAATGAATTCGTAGGATTGACTCCATTTTTCAAAAAAGCAATTCCTACTGGTGAATACTATGTAAAATTGAAATTAGATCAATATTTGCCGGATAGTATTACTGTAAATGTCAATCATAATAAACAGATTGAACAAGAATTTGAATTAGTATCCTTTGCTGAAATTCAAAAAATGATTTCTAAACAAAAGGCAAAGAAAAAAATATGGCTTTATTCAGCAGGCGCGGCAGGATTATTAGGAGGAACTTTTCAGTTATCATCAAATCTCCATTATCAGCAATATAAAGATGCAACTCTAAAAGCTACAGATCTTCATAGAACAATAGACAGAGAAAATGTCATGTATCCCATAGGGTATGGATTAAGTACATTATGTTTGGCAAAATCATTTTATCATTTGAGAGAAGAAAAAAAGTTGGAAAATATATTAAACACTAAATGAATACTATATTTTTAAAATACACAAAAAACGTTCTTTTTATATTAACATCGATTGTTGTTATAATTTTTATGATGACCTGTGAAGAACAGGTTTTTGATAACCCATATGACGCTGAAGCTGTATTAGATCCAACTGAGTGGGCACCTACTAATTTAAATGTGTGGGTCATTAGTGATTCAGAGATTAAACTGAATTGGTCACAGTTGGAGAAACGAATTTCAGGATTCAGAATAGATCGTCAAGCAAACTCCGGAAGTTTTACGAAAATTGCAGAAGTTGATGCGAATGAAAACAATTATTTAGATACAGGATTAACTTATGGCACAGATTACACTTACCGGATAAAAGCATTTACTGATAATAATGAATCAGATTATGATGCGTCGAATACTACAAATACGAGTTTTCCAAGTCCTACAAATTTAGTTGCAACTCCCATTAATGATAGTGAGATAGAACTAACATGGACGGATAATTGCGATTTTGAAAGCGGTTACAAAATAGATCGATCAGAGGATGGTTCTAACTTTACTCAAATTTCAGAATTAAGTGAAAACATTACGGAACATGTTGACACAGAATTAACCTACGGTACTGATTATACTTATAGAGTAAAGGCATTTACAGAGGAGAATGAATCAAATTATGTGGAATCTAACAAAACAGACTTGAGTTTACCAACGCCAACTAATTTGACAGCAACTCCAATTAACGTAAGTGATATTAAAATTATTTGGATAGATAATTGTAGTTTTGAAGAAGGATTTCGGATAGAACGTTCGGATGGTGGCGGTTTCATAGAAATTATAGTATTAGGTGAGAATAACACAGAATACACTGACCGTGGATTGAATTATGGCACGGATTACACTTACCGAGTTTATACTTTTTTGAATGAAAATGAATCTGATTATTCAGAAACTACAGTTTGGTCTGACTGCAATGGAGATTGGTATGGAACGGCATTTGTTAATGTATGTGACTTTTGCGTTGGGGGTATTACTGGTATTAATGAAAATTATTGTGAAACGGTATTTGACATTGACGGAAATGAGTATAATACTATAATTATAGGTGATCAAGCATGGATGGCTGAGAACCTGAAAGTAACCCACTACCAAAATAGTGATGAAATACCCACAGAATATAGCGCTGATGATTGGACAAACTTGTCAATCGGTGCTTATGCGGTTTTCAATGGTAATGAGAACAATGCAGAAACTTATGGTTATTTGTATAACTGGAAATTCCGGAAGTTTCGGACAGTGATTCCGGTAATCTTTCGGACACTTAT
>CAZIFK010000169.1:0-4698 GCA_964538995.1 uncultured bacterium | reverse complement strand
AATGAATGGTCGGGAAGTATTTAAACATGCTGTCACTCGTTTCCCCGAAGTGATAAAAGAAGCCCTGGATGCCAATGAATTAACCATGGATGATATCGCCCAAGTGATTCCCCATCAGGCCAATTATAGAATTACAGAGGCTGTTGCCAAACGATTGAATGTAGACATGGACCGGATTTACAGCAATATTCATCGCTACGGAAATACGACAGCCGCAACAATACCCATCGCCATGTGCGAAGCGTATGAAGAAGGAAAATTTAAAGCGGATGACCACATTATTCTGGCGGCGTTTGGATCAGGATTTACGTGGGCATCAGCCGCAATAAAATGGAACTAAAAAATGGATAACTTATTTTTTACCGACGAGCACGTTATGCTAGTGGAAATGGTGAGGGATTTTGCCAAAACAGAAGTAGAACCTGTTGCACAGGAATTGGATGAGACAGGAAGATTCCCTGAAGAAATCGTATCCAAAATGGCCAAATTGGGGCTTATGGGTATTCCGGTTCCGGAAGAATATGGCGGCGCCGGGATGGATACAGTTGCGTATGCTGCCGCTGTGATGGAGATGGCGAAAGTGGATGCGTCAGTAGCCATTACAATGGCTGCCCACACATCCTTGGGGACCATGCCAATCGTTATTGCGGGGACTGAGGAACAAAAACGGAAATATGTTCCACAGCTTGCCAGTGGAGACGTTTTAGGTGCCTTCGGTTTAACGGAACCGGAAGCAGGCAGTGACGCCGGAGCGACCAAAACACGAGCTGTTTTGGATGGGGATGAATATGTGGTCAATGGTGGTAAAATATTTATTACGAATTCCGGTAAAGCAGGTATTCTCACTTTAACAACCCACATCATAGAAAATGGAGAAAATAAAGGGGTTGGCGCTTTAATCGTCGATACGGACAATCCGGGACTGAAGATTGGTCCAAAAGAGAAAAAAATGGGTTGGTGTGCCAGTGATACACGTCAATTATTTTTTGAAGATATGCGTGTACCTAAAAAAAATTTGCTTGGCAAACCTGCAGATGGATTTAAAACGTTTCTGAAAACATTAACGGGGGGAAGAATATCCGTGGCAGCCCTTTCAGTGGGAACAGCTGAAGGCGCCTATCAAAAAGCATTACACTATTCTACTGAACGGAAAGCGTTTGGAAAGGAAATCTATCAATTCCAGGCTATCGGGTTTAAACTAGCTGATATGGCAACACAGATTGAGGCTGCTAAATTACTGACGTTTCATGCCGCCTGGATGAAAGATCAGGGGATGGATATCACAAAAGAAGCCGCCATTGCAAAACTATATGCCAGCGAAGCCGCTATGAAAATTACGACCGAAGCTATTCAAGTTTTAGGTGGATATGGCTATGTGAAAGAATATGATGTGGAACGGTTCTTCCGAGATGCTAAAGTGCTGGAAATCGGAGAGGGAACCAGTGAAATTCAACGCATGATTATCGCCCGACAATTAATAAAAGCAACTAGTAACGCAGCTTGATTAACTACAAGAAAATTCAAAAATCGATTGATCTGGCAATTGATAACCTGAAAACGAACTACAAACAGATTACCATTCTCTTTGTACTGGTCTTTATTGTTTCGTTGTTTTTCCGACAGGGCAAGGTGCTGCAATTCAGTTATCAGGTGGATGATATTGCCCGAGAACCAGTCATTGCACCTTTTAATTACCCTATTTTGAAAACAGAGGAAAAACTACAAACGGATTTGGATGGAGCATTGCACTCTGAACCGTATTTATTCCATCGTAATCAGGATATTGTGAAATCATCTACAGAAGAATTAAATGAATATTTCCTGATGGTTAAGGAAATCAGAACAGCATTCATCCAACTAGAAAAAACAAAAGAACTTCTTTACAGATATCGGCATGATGTAAAATATTCAGAAGTACGCTCTATGTTTCAAGCAGATAGTGTAACGCTGATTGTCCTCATGAACCAATACAATGAGGATCATCCGTCGCTAATAGCTGATCCTGACCGGTTTTCAATATTTACGATTCAAGAACCTATCGAATCGGAAAATGCCTTAAGCAAGTTTCACGACAATCTATTACAAGTATTTCGAAACAGATGGGCTGAGGGAATTATAGATATAAATGTTGATGATATTTCAAGTAACGAAGTCTCGATTGATCAGGGAGACATTCCCATTGTTCTAAAGCCTAGTGAGTTAAGCGATCTAAACATCGCTTGGACAAAATCGAAAAAAGAAATCAATACCTATTATGAAAATGAGCAGGATATCCGCCGAGAGTTCGGTTATATCATTTTAGTGGAATTCATGAAACCCAACATCATATATGATAAAGAAATAACAGAGCGTCGTCAGCAACACAGGCTGGATCTGGTCCCCAAAGGCATGGGTACCATACTAAAAGATGAAATGATTGTAGATGCCAACCAACGAATCACACTCGATATTTATCAAAAATTATATTCGCTGGCCAATGTAATCAGTAAGCAAGATAAGCAGCAAAGCGGGTGGGAAAAGGTAACAGCATATTTGGGACGTTTAATGATTGTGGCTGTGGTTATTTCCTTCTTTTTCACATTTTTACTCACCTATCGCAGTTACATTTTTAATGATTGGAAAATGGTTCTTTTAATTTCCATCATTTTTGCAATTCTCATCGGACTAACAGATTTATTTGTATTGAGGTTTGAACTATCGGAATATCTTATTCCCATTAGTGTTGCAGCAATGTTGTTAACCATTCTGTTCGATGCCAGGATTGGGTCTATGGGTACAATTTCCATCGCTTTATTGAGCGGAATTTTGATCGGGAATGACCTGGAATTTATCGTGACGGTTATTTTTATTTCATCTGTAGCCATGTACATGGTTAGACGATTGAGGACAAGAAGCCAGTTCCTTACTACAATCATAGCAATGATAGCCGCGAGTATTTTTGTTGTTTTGGCCCATGGTTTATTCAAGGGGCATTCCTGGGCGGATATGCAGATCGATTTGATTTACTTAATGGTGATTAGCTTATTTACGCCCATTATTACTTATGGTCTTATCGGCATTGTAGAGGTTACCTCCGGTATCACTACAGATTTAACGCTACTGGAACTTTTGGATTTTAATCATCCTTTGTTAAAACGGATGCAGCGTGATGCCAACGGCACATTCAATCATAGTATTGTCGTTGGAAATCTGGCGGAAGCCTGCGCCGATGCTATCAATGCCCGCGCCTTGCTGTGCAGAGTGGGTGCCTATTATCATGATATCGGGAAAATGGTTCGACCCGAATATTTTATTGAAAACCAGTTCAGCGGTGTAAACAAACACGATGATCTTAAAGAAGCCATGAGCTCCAAAATTATTCGTAACCATGTCAGTGAAGGATTGAAATTAGCCGAGGAATATGGGCTTCCAAAAATAGTCAGCAATTTTATACCTATGCATCATGGCACAACGCGGGTGGAATATTTTTATAGAAAAGCCCTGAAAAAGGCAGGAGGTGATGCCAAACAGATTGATGATAATGCTTATCGATATCCGGGACCTAAACCCAACTCCAAGGAAACAGGTATTCTGATGCTCTGTGAGGCCATTGAAGCAGCGGTTCGTTCCCTCAAGGATCCGGATATATTTAAGGTGGAAGAAATGATCGAAAAGATCATTAAAAAACGATTGGACGAAGGTCAATTGGATGAATGTCCGTTAACCATTGATGATTTGCGCAGGATTAAAGGAACGGTAGATGGCCAGACCGGAATGCTTCCTGTATTGCGGGGTATTTACCATATCCGCATTGAATATCCGGAAGAACAGCAGAAGGATAAAGATACCAAAGCTTAATGCCCATTTCAGTTGAAGTTGATCCACACTTCAGTGGAATATCTATTGCCGCTGCTGACTCTATTCTGAATCATATTATCCAACAAGAGGGGTTTTCCGTTGATAAAATTTCCATCGTTTTTGGTAATGATGACCTTTTGAGCAACTTAAAAAAGGAATTTTTTAATAAAGACCAACTGACAGACGTCATCGCATTTCGCTTGAATGAGTATAAAGAAAATAAAGTAGAAGGCGAGATTTACATCAGCGTTCCCCGGGCCAAGGAAAATGCGGAAACTTTTGGCGAACCATTTTCCAGGGAAATGGGTCGGTTAATCATTCATGGCGGATTGCATTTACTGAATCATGAAGACCAAACAGAAGCGGGAAAAAAAATCATGACGAATAAAGAAGAAAAATATTTAAACCAGTGCAATTGGCAAGATTTAATCAATATTCCAGTATAGGTTAGTAGTATGAAGTCAAGAATACAAAATCATCTTACAAGAAAAGATCGCAAATGGAATTGGAATAAACAATATTTAACACCACACCGCGAGACCCCTCCTCATATGAGGAGAGATTAATAATTCGTTTATCGTATTTGTTGCATTGATAGGGGTGGTGGAGAATAAGGAAATAGTATTTCTTTAGATAATCGCTTTGGATATGATATTTGTAACGACTATAAATTTAAGGACTAGTAATGACTGATCGTGTCGAAAATAAATTCAAAGAATTAATTGATATCGTAAAACGACTACGAGCTCCGAACGGCTGTCCCTGGGATCGGGAACAGACCAACGCTTCTCTGCTGCCTTATTTTCTGGAAGAAGCCTATGAAGTCATTGAAAGCGTGGATAACGAGAATTGGCCGGAACT
>CAZIFK010000168.1:0-4702 GCA_964538995.1 uncultured bacterium | reverse complement strand
TAGGAATTGAATATGAGGGTTCAGAACTAAGTGAAATGGACGGTATTATGGCTACAAAAAAATTACTGGAAAATGTTAGGGATGAACTTACTGATCATTATTCCAAGAGATAATCCGGATATTTATAATTTAATTCGTATTGAGTTATATCAATTAGTATATCAATAGCGTACTGTTAGCATACACAAAAACATTTATTTTCTGAAAACACCGGTCTTTTGAGCCATTTTTCTCCGTTCATCCCAAAACTATTGATGTATCTTGATCGAAATTACCAGTCTCCATATTCTCCACCATATACACCCATGTCATTTCTTGTGCCATTGACGTCATTATAATTTACAGAAGGATTACCTGCGTCTAAACAGGGAGAATTTTGTAACAGATGAAAATCACCAAACTCCGGATCGGCAAATAGCGGATTGATATCGATATTCCCCACACCATGTGTATCGCCGTATCCCTGGATGTCAGAATAGGTTGAACTCCTCAACAGAAAATTGGAATCTTGTCCGTAACCTGAATTACCCCACACTATACTATTAATTAATGTAATAGAAGACTTTTTTTCCTTAGATATAGCTCCGTTTACAGCTGAATTAATACTTTGATTCTCATATATAACACAATTGACAAGTTTTGGCTTTGCTAAAAATTCTACAGATACTCCACCGCCCCCATAAGTCGCCACATTATTTTTTATCAAACAATTGAATAGGAGTGGTTTTCCGCTTATTCCAATTCCACCGCCTTGCTGGGAAACATAATTTTGCTCAATGATACTATTGCGTATGATTGGTAAACAATTATCGTCAACATAAATACCTCCACCACTCATTGCAGAATTATTTTTAATCGTAGTATTGATAATCTGAACATCTACGACGTCTGTATATTGTTTCGCAATATATATTCCTCCTCCAACAAAATTAGCGTAGTTATTCTCAATAATACATTCAACTATTATCGCATGATCGGAAGCGAAAATACCTGCTCCTTTTCCAGTCGAACGTTCCTGGATATACCCTATAGCAGTATTACCGGTTATGACACAATTTTTAACCACGGCATCACCGAAAGCATATATGGCTCCTCCGTTTATACCTCTGCCACCGGTAATAGAAAAGCCATCGATAATCCCATCGTTAATTTTCACAATTACAGGCCTAGCAGTGGAAATATAAGGTATCGTAAGAAAGGTAACATCAGGACCACCACTGCTTTTGATTAGTACATCTTTAAACAGAAATGTAAAGAAATCTTCATAAGTCCCTGGATTTACAATGACTGTGTCCCCGTTGTCAATGAACCGAGATCTATGTGCATCCTTAGGTTTTACGTAATCCTCTGGGATTAAAACAGACGTGACTTTCGGAACATAAAACGGTTCTGATAATGCGGTTTTATATTTTCCATCTTCATTATAAATGTAAATCTTGTATTGTGATGATAAATCATCATCTTCGAGTAAAGCAGTAATTGATGTTGCCAGTGAATCAGTGAGAGTTCTAATTACTTTCCACTGAATACTATTGTTAACGATAAATTTCTGTTTGATAACAAATTTTGTAAACCTATCTATAGACAGATTGGACCAGGTCAATGTAATGGCTGTAGGGTAGATAATCCTTCGACCGTCGTAGTCATGCACAACCTCGAAGAGTTCATCCACATCGGTCGGAGACGGTTTGAAGAGCGATTCCTCACACCCTAAAACCAGCATGGCGATCAGTAAAAGAAGAACCTGCTTCATCTATAAAGTAAGTTTTAATCTTATTGTAGCAATCTCACGGTATTTCTCAAAATAATTAAAACCTTCTCTCAAAGCATCTTCCAGCGATATATTTGTTTTCGCTTTGGATTTTATGTTCCTAATCGTATATGAGGCCGTGAGACTTACTTTCCAAAATTGGTATTCGATTGAAATGTTGAGGTTTGAGTCCGATCTGGGTTTTTGTAAAAAATTGCCAATCTCGGGAATAAAAATAACTTGTTCACCTTCGCTGTATTGATCATAGCTAAATCTATAAATGCCCATATCTAATTCAGTGGAAAAAATATATCGATACCCAGGTTTATTTGGAAAAACAAGTGGATTACTAACATTAAGGTTTGTTCCGCTTCCAGTGAAGTTGAGCTTTCCGTTAAACAGGTCCAACCTGGCACTATATTCTATACCCTTGATGTCACTGTTTGAGGAGTTTATTGGTACTGATGGATAATTGGACACGACCTGATAGTAGGCTATCTTGTTGTCATAATAATTATTAAACAAATTAAAGGAAGTACTAATTTGTGTGACAAACGGCACTCGGTCGATATCTTCAAAAGTTAGGGAGAGATTTATCTCGGAAGTGGATAATTTCTCGACGTGTAGAAGTGAGTCCACCAGATGGAGCATCGAGGCTCGTGAATGATAAAAATGATCAACTAAGGTCGGAACCCGATTATTATTTCCCTGGTTAACAAATAAGCTATAATGAAAGTCGGGTGTTCGGCCTGTTACTTCCACACCAACTCGATTACTGAATATCATATTGTTGTTTCTGAAGTCTTTATCTGGTGATCCGTAAAACAAGTCATCGTAATCACCTTCAATTACAGTAAATTTCTCTTTTCTGGCGGTCTCGATCAAGTCAAATCTTACACCTGCTTCCCACTTGATATAATCAATATTTTGATGGGAGCTGTATCCCGACCATTGACCGGTAACGGCAAGTGTCGAAATTGATCGTTTCATATCTGCATCATGGAGACCTGCAAGCTTACTATCTTCATTATAAAAATCCTCATGACCATTAAATAGCTGAGTTTCATATTCGACCTGAACCGTGCTCATCAATGTTTTGTAAGAAATATTCTTAAGTATGTGGATATTCACGTTCCCATTTTCAAGTTTCTCATGGACATTGTTATAGAAGTCCTGGTAAAAAGCCCATTGACGTTTACCCCAGAAGAATTCCCAGCCCATATTCCTAAGAATGTTACCCCGGTACCGCATACTTACCATCGTAAGGCTGTCCCCTTGAGCAATCCCTCCGGGAGGAAATTCGAGACTCTTATCTAATCTGTACCACCGGGCATTGACTTGACCGCTGGATAGTGTAATGTTAGAAAAAAGATTTTGAAATTGGTGAAGTGATACACTTCTGCCTCCAAAGGCTCGAGATACTCCAGAGAAACGACCCCCAACTCCGACTGGACCGGCTACCAGCGACGCATTTATTGACAAGTCAAAATCATCATCAAATGTTTGACCGTTCCCTTGCACATATTCAAAAGAATTCTCATCTGCCTCTTTGGAAACCAGATTGACCACCCCTCCTAAAGCTCCGTGACCATAAAGTGCTGTATTCCCTCCCTTAATTACTTGTACTTGTTTCAAACCGTTCAAATCGATGAAAGAGAGATCGGCGATACCTGTGAGGGCATTGTTTATCTTGATACCATCCAGGTAAACTGCAACATCGTTGGGATTGCTTCCACGAATACTAATCGTTTGCTTACCGCTTGGCGCAGCTTTAATGTTGATGCTGCTGATCCGCCGTAACGCACTTCCCAATTCACGAGCCCCCAGAGTTTCTACTTCTTTAATATCCAATAATTCAACATTATTGGACACATCTGACTCAAACTTCGGTCGAATGCCCATGACCTCGATTGCTTTCCCTGGGATGATTCGGGGAGTTAGTTTTATTATGACACTGTGATCTGATTGAAGAGTGATTTCCTTTTGTTCAAACCCGACGTGAGTTATGCGAAGTACAACCGGGAAGTCCCTATCGCTAATTAAATTGAATTTGCCATAATGGTCGGAAGCAGTCCCTTGTTCAGAATCAGATAAAACGATATTGGCTCCCTCCACAGGCTTGCCTAATTCGCTATTCAAAACAATACCCCTAATGTTTACCGCAAATAAATTCGCGAATAGAAGTAACAAAAAATAAACTATTCGTACACTGGTTAACATGTAATTCTCAACTGTCTACTCTCCATTATCTTTTACAATTTATAACATAATTAAATTGATTATTCTATTTTATTATTAATTGATCTGCTTCTTAGAACAAGTACCCATGACTAATATAGGATTTGGCAGGTGGTTTTGACTTGCCCTATTGTTTGGATCACATGTTAAGTTAGCATTTTTTGATTTAAGTTGCATTTAAAAACATAAACGCTGTTTAAAACCATTACAAGTGGGTCGATGCAGCAAAATATCTCGGATGTCATTCCATCCGGGTGAATGCCCAGAGTGAGGGCGAATATGACGAACAGATGAAGTTGGCTGCAGACGGTCTCCGCCGGTTAACTGAGTATGGCGCCAAAAACGATATCAATATTATTGTTGAAAATCACGGTGGATTGTCCAGTAATGGAAAATGGCTCTCTGGTGTAATAGATATGGTAGATCATCCCCGCTGCGGTACATTACCGGATTTCGGCAACTTCTATCTCGGTACGTGGGAAAACAAAGGAAATGACTGGTACGACCGCTATTTAGGGGTGGAGGAGCTCATGCCTTATGCGAAAGCTGTCAGCGCTAAAAGCCATAGTTTTAATGCTGATGGTACTGAGAAAAAAACAGATTATAAGAAAATGATGAAAATAGTCCTGGATGCAGGATACCGCGGCTATGTGGGGATCGAATATGAGGGTTCAGAACTAAGTGAAATGGACGGTATTATGGCTACCAAAAAAT
>CAZIFK010000167.1:0-4757 GCA_964538995.1 uncultured bacterium | reverse complement strand
CAAAACTGGCGGCAGTGGCTTCGGAATAAAGCTGTCCGCTCTGGGTTAAATAGGCAGATCGCTCAAAATAATCCACTGCAAACAGGTTGGATGTACCCTCACATGCATTAGCAGTGAAAATGGGAGTATCCACTAACGTAAAACCGTTATTATCGAAAAAATCTCGGCACGCTTTGATCACCTGGTGACGAACCTTCAGTATGGCATGCTGCTTCTTTGAGCGAATCCATAAATGGCGGTTATCCATTAAAAAAGATGTACCGTGTTCTTTCGGTGTAATGGGATATTCTTCGGCGATTTGATGCACCTCTACGTTGGTTACGCCGATTTCGTAGCCGCCAACGGATCGTGGCTCTTCTTTCACCGTACCCGTCACAGATACAGACGATTCCTGGGTCAGATCATTTCCCAAGTCGAAAATATTATCGGCTACTTGACCTTTTACTACCACGCACTGGGTCATTCCGCTGCCGTCCCGGAGGATGAGAAACCACACCTTTCCGATAGAACGTTTGTTATATACCCAGCCATTGAGGGTGACTTCTTCTCCGATGTGATCTTTTAAATTTCTAATGGTTACTTTGTTCATGTTTTCCTTTGTCTGTAATTATGTAAAACGTAAAGATGTGGTTCTTTTTATTACGTTTTACGCATTACGTTTTACGTATTCTATTTTTACCACGACGTCAAAATATCATTTAAAACGTCTTCTGCAATTTTTTCTACCGCCACTCTCGTGGCAAATTCTCTGGGATCACCGATCTCATCAATATCATCCGCGTCAATGGCGCCGTCGCCGTCGTTATCGATGCCGTCGGTACTGATGTCACCACTCAAGCCATAAGCTCCCCACCCGGAGTACTGCTTGGTCAGCAAAACCTTATCATTTGCCACATCCACCCATTCCATTTCCATACTCACTGTAAAGCGATATACTGTCACCGCCTCTTCTTTGCTGAATGTATACGGTCCATCAGTGACTTTCAAAATTACGCCCTTCAGTATGGAATCGGCGGTTTTTTCACCTGTTACACGCAAAATATTCTCTTCGGTGAACTTGGACAGTAAATTGTCTGTTACCGTTTCTGCCATGGCAAATTCTGCTGTTTGGTTCTCCACAAGCGGGATAGCTACACTTTTGATGTGCGGAGGGATGGAACCGGCCATGGAATAAAACATACATGAAAAATGGAAGATGGAAAATGTGAGAAGTAAGATGGATAATGGAAGATGGAGCATGGAAGACGGAAAATGGGATTGTGGATATTTTTTCATTTGAATAAACTCATAATTAAACGGTCAATATTATTAAATGTTACGGAAAATGAATCAAACATTGTATTATTTAATGGATGATCAATATTTTCCTTTATAATCGAATAATCATATTTGAAAACGATATATTCCGGTATTTGTTTGAACATAGGTTCATCCAGTAAAAAATATAGTAATTTGAATAATCCAGTAGAATTATAACCATAACCGGATGTAACTATATCTATTCCCCCTGTTACATCGATTTCTCTACCAAATCTGAATGTATATATTTCAAAAAATGTCCATTCATCACCGCGATGAATTGTAATAGCTGAATCTGATTTAGATTTAATAACATTTCTAATAAAATCAATATCATTATCAAAACCACTCTGATATTTTATGGGATCATCGCTACTGTATCTAGGTACAGCCAAAATATCAGAGGCAGATCTGCCGCCTTTCCACTCTATAATTTTCCACAAAGATTTATAAGAAAAAGAAAATGAAGAAGCCAATCCCGTTCGTAAATACCTTGGTGAAGGATCTCCCATCGAAGGATCTATAAATGAAACTTCGCCACCTACATTTGAAATGCTGTATCCAAACGATGGTGTAAACTGAATTTGAAAATTATCCCTGAATTCTTCTTTTATTATGAATGATAAATTAGTTGGTGAAATTGGTAATGAGATCAATGTACCATAATCATAAAATATATTTGACGATTTCCATCTTGCACCAGGATTCTCATAAAATACTTGAATTGCTTTCTTACGGGTTAGTCCAAATGAAAAATCTATTGGTAGTTTACCAAAAAAATATTTCCTAAAACCAACTCCCAATGTTAATGCCTCCGCTTTCAAATAAGATCTAAGGTTTAAATCCAAGTAAGTCTCATGAAAACTTAAAACAGCTTTAAATGGATACTTTTGTGGTAATAATCCAACATTTAAAACATCATAACTCAAATACATATCATCAGCCAAATTTGGCAGCCACGATGTTTTTAATTTAGAATAATGGTATGCAATTCCTTCAAACAACTGCAAACCATTCGCCGGATTTAAATAACCTGCAAAAGGATCATCAGATGGTAAACTAACGCCTATTCCTCTTCCCAGCCCATTCATAGTAGGTGAAGGTGGTATTAACAAGAAAATTGCGCCGGCTCTTGATTGTCCAAGTAATGAGGCTGTAATTGAAAAAAATAAAACTAATTTAGTAATTATACTTTTCATCTATCGTTACCTTACAACGTAATTTGAATAAACGTACAAAACATACTATCAATCCGCCTTGTTTCCATTCGCCCGTTTAATCTTCCTTCCCAGATCATATTGATCAATTTTTCTATAGAGTGTCCGTTCGCTCATGCCCAACGATTTGGCGGCGGCACGGCGGTTATTGTTAAAATGCTGTAATGTCCGGGAAATAGCTTCTTTTTCCAACTCTTCCAGATTCATATCGCCAATGGCATCATTACGAATGCTTTGATGGCTATTTTCATCTATTTGCATATCTCGCGATAATTCCTCCACAGCGCCTTCATGATAATACGGCACTGATTGAACAGGCGCTCCACCTTGACCAACGATAGCCTTAATGGTTTCCACATCCTGGCGCAATAACAACAACTGACGTAGAATCAATTCACGTTCAGCCTGCTCCGGTGTCTGCTGAATAAGCATGGGCAAATTCTGATTTTGAAACATGGGTTGAGCCATTCCCAATTTCCGTTCCACCATTTCTACGGTAATACGCTCTCCTTTTTCCATGACCAATATGCTTTCTACAAAATTCTTCAATTCACGGACATTCCCCGGCCAATCGTATTGTTTCATTCGACGGATAGCCTCGGGCATGAAGCCTCTGTATGGAATATCATTGCTTCGAGTGAATTCCAGAGCAAAGCGTTCCACCAAGAGGGAAAGATCATCAATCCGTTGACGAAGTGTTGGAATATCTATTGTAACTGTTTTTAAACGAAAATACAGGTCCTGTCGAAACTGTCCTTTTTGAACCAATCCGTCTAAATCTTTATTTGTCGCAGCGATAACGCGAACGTCTGTTATTCGTGTTTTTGATTCACCAACCCGCATGAATTCACCGGATTCCAAAACACGGAGCAATTTCACCTGTGTTTCCAGGGGTAATTCTCCAATTTCATCCAAAAATACAGTTCCTTTATGAGCTGTTTCAAAATAGCCTTTCCTGTCATCGCCAGCACCAGTATAAGCGCCTTTCTTATGTCCGAATAATTCGCTTTCAATGATACCGGCAGGTATGGCACCACAATTGACAGTAACCATTTCCTGTTGAGCCCGTCTACTGAATTTATAGAGCCCTTTCGCCACCATTTCTTTTCCTGTGCCGGACTCTCCTGTAATCAAAACAGAAATATCCACCGGAGCCACCTGGCCCATCATTTCCAGGGATTGCCTTATGGCATCGGAATTGCCGATGATGCCGGATGCTTTTTGTAAACGATCCAGATCAATCATGATTTTCCTCCGGATTGTACACATTCCACATGCTTTTTAAAATGGTATTCAAATCAGAATATTTTGCTTCCCAGCCCAATAATTCATCAGCCAAAGTTGACGTTGCAATGAGTTCAGCCGGATCTCCCGGACGCCGGTCAACAATCGTGTAATTAATTTTATTTCCGGTCACCGCTTCTGCTTCATTGATTACATCCAAAACAGAATAGCCTTCGCCCGTGGCGAGGTTTACTGTAAATGAATCATTATCCATTAAATATTCCAGTGCTTTTACATGAGCAGATGCCAAATCATTCACATGGATATAATCCCGAACTCCAGTACCGTCTTTTGTTTCATAGTCGTTTCCAAATACATCCATAGAATTACGCTGACCTGTAGCCACCTCCATGACGATAGGTAACAAATTTTGGGGACTTTTTTCCAATCCAAATAATCGACTATTTACATCATATCCTGCAGCATTAAAATAACGCAGAGCTGCAAATTTCAAACCTTTTAGTTGACTATACCATTTCAGCATTTCTTCAATACTCAACTTGGTGTAACCATAATAATTAATTGGCTTCACGGGATGATTTTCATCCACAGGTAAATATTCCGGATAGCCATACACAGCTGCCGTGGATGAAAATACAAACATTTTTACATCATGTTTCATCATGGCATTCAGAAGATTGGTGGCGCCGTTAAGATTATTTTTAGAATACTTTTCCGGGTGGATCATGGATTCACCGGCGGCTTTGAATGCGGCCAAGTGAACCACGGCATCGATATTTTTAGATAATACTTCACCGAGCATCACTTCATCCAGTGTACTGCCTTCAACAAATTCTGCTTCACTATGGATATTTTCCACACATCCCAAGGACATGTCATCCAAGATGACAACTTTATGCCCCGCCTCAATGAGATCCAGAATTACGTGGGAGCCTATATAACCTGCTCCTCCTGTTACCAATACTTTCATCAAAAACTTGTCTCCAATTCTTTTTC
>CAZIFK010000166.1:0-4775 GCA_964538995.1 uncultured bacterium | reverse complement strand
TCTCTTGTTGATTCACAGTTTACAGCCAAGATGGAAGATGAATTAGACTCTATTTCCCGGGGTGAATTAGATCCATTGCCATTTATGTCAGAATTTTATTTTGGAGATGATAATTCAATCGGCTTTGAAAAAATGCTTAATGACGAGATCGATATTCGCAAAGCATGTTCCGTTGTTGTTTCAAATGGAAAAGAAGACGAAATTGTGATTCGAGTTGGCAATTACGGTCCTTTTTTAGAGCAGGGTGAAGAACGTCGATCCATCCCCAATATGCTTGCATTGGGTGACATTTCTGCCGAAAAAGCACTAGAAATTTTATCAAAAGATTCTTCTCAATCTGAAATACTTGGTGTCGATGAAGAATCAGGTGAATCCATTTATTTAAAGGAGGGCCCTTATGGCCCTTATGTTCAATTAGGAGATTCGAAAAAACGAAAATCTCTTCCTCGTGGTATCGAACAAGAGCAGGTTGATTTGGAAATGGCATTGAAATTGCTTTCGTTGCCCAGACTGCTTGGAAATCATCCAGAGACAGGTGAAGAAATACGGGTCGATTTTGGACGTTATGGCCCTTATTTTAAAGTGGGCGAAAAAAATGTAAAACTCCCGCACCCACATAATCCTCTTGATGTCACTCTGGAAACAGCTGTGGACATATTTAATCAACGAAATAAACCAAGCTCGGATCTCAAAACATTGGGGAACCATCCTGAAACAGGTGAACTTCTGGTGGTAAAAGATGGACGCTATGGCCCATACATTTCTGATGGTAAATTTAATGCAGCTTTACCAAAGGATATTGCCCCGGAAAATGTTGATTTAGAAATGGCGATGACTTTAATTAATGATCGCCGTGCAAAAGGTCCGGCAAAAAGACGTAGGCGGAAAAAGAAATGAAAAAAATTATTCTCATAACATTCTGTTCCCTCTTGTTCGGGAGTACCAATCAAGAAGAACTTATCATAGATATAGAGAGGAGTTTAATGGCTCCTTGTTGTTGGAGTGGTACGGTCTATGACCATGGGCATAGCAAGTTGGAACAAGAAATTCAAGCCATGGTAGAATCCGGGCGGACAAAAGATCAAATCATGAACCACTATGTCAAAATTTATGGTGAACGAATTTTAGCCGTACCGGTTGCCCAGGGATTTAATATCATGGCATGGTTGGCTCCCATCATTATTGCGATTATTGGGATTACATTTCTTGCCCTTTATCTCAAAGAATCAAAGTCCAAGAGCCTTGAGTTGAACAGCACGGATAAAGGGGATGTATCAATCCCATACAATGAACAGATTGAGAAAGAATTAAAACAGTTAGACTGATGACGGATAAAGCACATTCATTGGATAAAATCGTTTCGCTTTGTAAACGCCGCGGGTTTATTTTCCAGAGTTCGGAAATTTATGGGGGATTTGGCGCCGTATACGATTATGGTCCTCTTGGAATTGAATTAAAAAATAATATTTCTCAATTGTGGTGGCGGGATATGACCCAACTCCATGAGAACATCGTGGGATTAGACAGTGGGATTCTCATGCATCCCAAAATCTGGGAAGCGTCGGGTCACATCGAAGAATTTCATGATCCATTGGTAGATTGTAAGCAATGCAAAGCACGCTTCCGGGCAGATGAACTCATAACGGATTTTGAATCAGCTGACTGGTCTGCTATTCAATGTCCTACATGCGGAACCACGGGGAATCTCACCGAACCGCGTCAATTCAATCTCATGTTTAAAACGCACATGGGTCCGGTGGAAAGCGAAGGGGATATCGCATATCTTCGGCCTGAGACTGCACAGGGTATTTATGTAAATTATCTTTTGGTCCAGGGAGCTATGCGAAAGAAAGTTCCTTTTGGAATTGCTCAAATCGGGAAGGCTTTCCGGAATGAAATAGTCGCCAGGAATTTCATTTTTCGCACCCGGGAATTTGAACAAATGGAAATGCAGTATTTCGTGAAGCCAGGCACGGACGACGATGAAATGAAAGCCTGGAAAGAAGAGCGTTTTAATTTTTATACGGTTGGTTTGGGAATTAATAAGGATAAACTTCGTTTTCATCAACACGGCCATGGTGAATTAGCCCACTATGCCAAAGAAGCTTGGGATATTGAATATGAATTTCCTTTTGGATGGTCAGAAGTTGAAGGAATCCATAATCGTACGGATTTTGATTTAAAACGCCATCAGGAATTTTCCGGGAAAAATATGCAGTATTCCGATCAAATTTCGAATGAAAAATATTTTCCCTACATTATCGAAACATCCGCAGGACTTAATCGAATGCTTCTTATCGTTCTTGCTGATGCCTATTGGGAAGATAGCGAAAATAACCGTACAGTCTTGAAACTTCACCCAAAGCTGGCGCCGGTTAAAGCGGTCGTTTGCCCCTTGGTCAAGAAAGATGGTCTGCCCGAATTAGCACGAAACGTAACGGATGAATTGAAAAAACACTATAAAGTTATTTATGACCAGCAGGGATCTATTGGGAAACGCTATTACAGACAGGATGAAGCCGGAACTCCCTTTGGTATTACTGTAGATCACCAATCACTTGAAGATAACACCGTGACTCTTCGTAATAGAGACACCCAGAATCAAGATCGTGTCCCTATAGATTCTCTCGTCGAGAAAATAAACGATGAGATCAATAATTGGTCTTGAATATATAAAAAATTTAAAAATGAGATGAAAAAGTTGTTTTATAAATACTCGTACGATTTTAATTTGTAAATAATTTTCTGGAGCTACAAAAAACTTTTATAAATCTGAACCATTAGTTTTTAATATGGATAGACCAATTACAACTTTATTTATGCTCACTTCGGTTGACGGTAAAATTTCAACGGGAAGCACTGATAAATTAGATATTGATAAAGATTTTCCTAGTATAAAAGGTGTCAAAGAGGGCTTGAAACAATATTATGATATTGAACAAACTACTGATTTGCATTCTTTAAACTCGGGTAGAGTTTTAGCAAAAGTTGGAGCAAATAAACCTCAAGAAAATCTCGTAAAATTACCTGTTAGTTTTCTGATTATTGATAACAAACCTCATCTAAATAAAACGGGCGTAGATAATTTCCTTAAAAAAAGCAAAAAACTCTATATCATAACTACAAATAAAAACCATCCTGCTTTTTTACGAAAGGATACCAATAATCTAGAAATCATATACTATAAGAAAGAGATTGATTTTGTTGATTTGTTTAGAAAACTAAAACAGGATTATAGTATTGATAGAATAACTATTCAGACAGGCGGAACTCTCAACTCGATTTTTTTGAGGAATAAATTAATTAATAAAATATCTATTGTTGTTGCTCCATCTTTAGTCGGTGGCAAAGCTACCCCTTCTTTGATTGACGGAAAATCTTTATCATTTAGTAAAGAGTTATCATTGATTAAAGCGTTGAAATTAACCGAAGTAAAAAAACTAAATGATTCTTACTTACATTTGAAATATGATGTTATCAATGACACCAAGATTGATTAACGCCCCCGAAAATTACTCAATCCACCACATAACATCTAAATACAGATGCCTGGCTATTGCAGTCATTCAAAAGCATCCATTCTATTCACTGCCTGCTCTGCCAGCCGGCGGATTCGGCAGACGGGAGGCCGGTTGCCATTGAGTTAAGAACGATTAGCTGCCCCCTAGTCCTTAAGTCAGTTCTTCTCCTTCGTAGAATTACTGACTCAAATCCTGCATCTATCTCGTTATGTACATAACCGGTGCAAGATGAGGATGAATAAGATATTTAGGGAAATATTCACTATATTTAGTTAACCATTAGTGAGAATTTGTGCATACTAGAAGAGAATTTTTAAAAAAATCTGCTGTAATAGCAGGAGGATTCAGTATGATGGGATTAGGCCTTTCTTCACTGGCAGGTTTTAGCAATAAAAAACCTTTATTCAAAATATCTCTAGCGGAATGGTCACTTAATCGATCTCTTTTTGGTAAATCGCGAGAACTCACAGGTGAAAAGTGGTCACGATTACTTGTCAACGATCCCTCCTCCCTGTTGCAGGGAAATGTAAAACATCTGGACTTTGCAAAAATCGCACGGCGGAATTTTGGATTAGATGCAGTAGAATACGTAAATACGTTCTTTTTTGACAAAGCAACGGATACACGTTTTTTGAAAGAGATGAAAACAGTTGCCGACGGGGAGGGTGTCAGAAGCTTACTGATCATGTGCGATCGAGAGGGCGCTTTAGGTGATCCGAATGAAGCAGACCGTATACTAGCTGTTGAAAACCATTATAAGTGGGTCGATGCAGCAAAATATCTCGGATGCCATTCCATCCGGGTAAATGCCCAGAGTGAAGGCGAATTTGACGAACAGATGAAATTAGCTGCAGATGGTCTCCGCCGATTGACTGAGTATGGCGCTAAAAACGATATCAATATTATTGTTGAAAATCACGGTGGGTTGTCCAGTAATGGAAAATGGCTCTCTGGTGTAATGGAGATGGTAGATCATCCCCGATGCGGTACATTACCGGATTTCGGCAACTTCTACCTCGGCTCGTGGGAAACGAAAGGAAATGAATGGTACGACCGCTATTTAGGTGTGGAGGAACTCATGCCGTATGCGAAAGCTGTCAGCGCCAAAAGCCATAGTTTTAATGCTGACGGTACTGAAAAAGATACGGATTATAAGAAAATGATGAAAATAGTCCTGGATGCAGGATACCGCGGTTATGTAGGAATTGAATATGAGGGTTCAGAACTAAGTGAAATGGACGGTATTATGGCTAC
>CAZIFK010000165.1:0-4785 GCA_964538995.1 uncultured bacterium | reverse complement strand
ACTCCTTGAAGCTATACGTGAAACACGACCCCATCCATTAATGGCAAAAAATGCTGAATTCCATTTCTCTATGGGCACTATAAAATGGAAAAAAGTCATTTTTAAAGATAAAGTTCATTTATTATTAAACATGCTTAAGACTAATCGAAATAATGGAAATCTAATGCCCAAGAAAGGGGATAAGGGGTATAAAACAAAAATGAATCTTCTCCGAACACTTAGTCCAATGGAATTTGAAGTTCGTCCAAAAAATACCAAGGATGGAGATGGATTTATTTTACATCCACTTGACATAGTTGATAAAGATACTACACGTCTAAATTATATGTTTAACGCTGTATTTTTTATACCGGTTCACACAGTAAAAAAGGCGCTTACTTCCAAAGCGTTGAACTAATTAGTTTAAAACCGTTATATAAATGATTAACATACCTGAACATGATGTAGATCTGCTGAAAGAATGTCGTGTAGACACATATCGTGCCAGCGGCAAGGGGGGGCAGCATGTGAATAAAACGGAAAGCGCTGTGCGAATCACACACATACCCAGCGGAATCGTCGTAACGTGCCAGGATGAGCGAAGCCAGCATCGGAATAAACAACTGGCATTAGAGCGATTGCGGAAAAAATTGGAAATCTTAAACCGAAAACCCAAAAAGAGAATTAAAACAAAGACGCCAAAATCAGCACATAATAAGAGAATCGTCGCCAAGAAACAGCTATCGCAAAAAAAACAACGCCGTCAAAAACCGGATATTGATGATTAGAACCAATTTGTATTGTTGCTGCATCAACGCATGATGATCATTCCAGTCTGCAGTACTTTAATCATTAATACAAATTCAAAAATCCCTTTATTTCTTATAAAGAAACTTGATAATAAAAAAATGATTGAAAATGATTGAATCCTTGTTTGTGAGAGATATAATAAAAACTGTAAATTCCCAAACTTTTCTAGAATAAAAAAATTACAATATGCTAATAAGTATGACAGGTTTTGGCCGCGGGTCATCCGGAGAGGGTGATGCGGCTGTTCAAGTGATAGTTAAATCATACAATGCCCGCTTTCTGGAAATGAAGGTAAGAGGCCTTGCTTTGACTCCGGAGCTTGAAGCAACTGTTCGTGAAAAAATCACCAAATTATTGGTTCGCGGAACTGTCCATGTTTCTTTTGAAAAACAGCCGGAGAATGACATAAAGAATTTAAGTTTTAACCGTCAGAAGTTTGAAGCGATGGAAGAGATTATTTTGAATATTCAAAGAAAATACGGACGTTCTTTGGATATGAGCAGTTTACTTTCTGCTGACGATATTTTTATTAAAAGCCAGGAATTGGAAACATCAGAAAAAGACGTTTTTATTGCATTAGATAAAGCACTGGACCAAGTCCAATCCATGCGTAAAAAAGAAGGTCAGGCCATATTTGATGATACTGTGGAACGATTAAATCAGTTATCAGAAATGACTTCCAAGATTGAAGAACAGTCACAAGAGGTTGTTAATGAACAAAAGAATAAAATGCGTCATCGGTTGTCCGAGTTGATAGAAAATGTTTCTATTGACGAAAACAGATTGGCACAGGAAGTAGCCTTTTTGGCTGATCGCTCTGATATTTCAGAAGAATTGGTTCGCATTCGAAGTCATATTGAACAATATAAGTATTTGACTGAAAAAGATGAACCGGTTGGAAAACGTCTTTCATTTTTGATCCAGGAATTAAACCGGGAGATAAATACAGTGGGGTCTAAAAGCGGTACAAGCAGCATTATTAACATTGTTGTCGAATTCAAGAATCAATTGGAAAAAATCAGGGAACAGGCTCAAAATATTTTATGAAAAATCTTGTGACGATATCTGCACCTTCTGGAGCCGGGAAAACAACCATTTGCCGTGCCCTTCAGGAAAACACGGATATGAAATTTTCAATTTCCTGTACAACACGAGAAAGAAGAAATTATGAAGTAGATGGAGTAGATTATTATTTCTTATCTGAAGATGAATTCGAACAGCGCTTGGAAAATAACGAATTCGTTGAAACTGAAAATGTTCACGGTTGCATGTATGGCACATTGAAAGAATCAATCGATTTTGCACTTTCAACAAAGGAAATTTTATTATTTGAGGTGGATGTAAAAGGAGCCATGTCCATAAAAAATTTATATCCGAAGGAAAACATATCAATATTTATTTTGCCTCCTAATTTGGAGGACCTTAAAGCTAGATTGATTAAACGCGGTACAGATTCGAGGGAACGAATCGCAAAACGCTTGGAGCGATTGGATATTGAAATCAGTTATAAAGAAAAATTTGATTTTACCGTCATCAATGATAATGTCGATAATGCGACAACAAACATTATTTCAATCATTAATAAACAAAATGAAGGAGTACTTCATGTCAATTAAAACCATATCAATGCGTGAAATGGAAAAGCAATCTGAGGATGTTTATGAATCAGTAATTGTTATGTCTAAACGAGCACATCAAATCAATCAAAATCGCTTCATGGATGCTGCCATTAGAGATGCTGAAGAATCAGAAATGGGCGTATTTGATGAACTTCCGCCTGAACCAAAAGAAAATTATGAAGAGGAAGT
Source organism: uncultured bacterium (assembly GCA_964538995.1). Classification (GTDB taxonomy): domain Bacteria; phylum Fidelibacterota; class Marinisomatia; order Marinisomatales; family TCS55; genus JADFRD01. Next base: position 2,188 of record CAZIFK010000165.1, on the reverse strand, counting down.
CAAATCGACCACTCAAGCATTGGAGGAGTACGTTGCAGGTAAATTAAAGTGGCGCAATTCCGATGAATTAGATATATAAGAATGTCTCCTCGAAGTGATGATGTACGCCGGTATTTGAGGCAAAATCAGGAATTATTCGGGGATGAATTATTTTTAGATCTCAAATCTCAAAACGTACTCACTAGTAAAAATAATAACACTGATCTTTCTTCATTTGAAAAAGAGATTTTTGTGTGTCAAAAATGTTCTTTAGGCAGCACTCGCTCTAAATTCGTTTTTGGCGTTGGAGATCCGGATGCCAGTTTATTATTAGTAGGTGAAGCGCCTGGTGCAGAAGAAGATAAAAAAGGCGAGCCCTTCGTTGGCCGTGCCGGAAAACTACTGGATAAAATATTAACTGCAATTGGTCGAAGCAGGGAAAAAGACGTTTATATTTGTAATGTATTGAAATGCAGACCCCCTAATAATCGCGATCCACTCCGCTCTGAAGTGGAACAATGTGAACTATATTTATTACATCAAATTCGTTTGATTAAACCATCGCTTATATTAGCTTTGGGACGAGTTGCCGGACAGACCCTATTAAATGTGGATAAATCGTTGAAAAGTCTGCGAAATACGTTTCACGATTACCATGGCACGCCACTAATGGTCACATATCACCCGGCAGCATTGTTACGGAATCCAGATCTGAAACGACCCACTTGGGATGATTTCAAGATTGTAAAAGAATTCTTGGAGAAGAAAAATTAACATGGCAAATGAATTACAACACCCATTAAATGTGCAACCTCAATCGCCTGAAGCCGAGCAGGCAGTATTAGGGGCGATGCTTTCCAGCAAGGAAGCGGTTAGTAAATCCCTGCAATGGCTGACTACTGAACTGTTTTATAAGGAAGCTCACAGTAAAATTTTCAGATGTATGACTCAACTATTCAATGAAGGACAGGAGATTGATACAGTTTCAATCGTTAATCAATTAAAGAAAAAGAAAGAATTAGAAAGTGTGGGTGGAGCCTATTATGTCACGGGACTTGTGGAAGCAGTTCCATCCGTAGCCAACGTGGAAAATTATGCAAAGATTGTCCTCGAAAAGGCCATGCTAAGGAAATTGATTTTAATTTCTCATGATTTATCCAAAAATGCGTTTGAAGATTCACAAGATGTGGATGAACTTCTTGACAAGGCTGAACAAGCCATTTTTTCGATTTCTCAAAGACGATTAAGAGGCGGGTTTCAACATATCGATCCTATCCTCCATGAAACATTCGAGAAGCTCGACCAGATTCATTCCAAACCGGGAGATGTGACAGGAGTTGCGTCTGGTTTAATCGATTTGGATGAACTCACATCCGGATTTCAGCCCGGTGAATTAGTGATAATTGCAGGCCGCCCTGCTATGGGTAAAACTGCTTTGGCATTAACGATGGCTCGTAATGCCGCCGTCGATTATAAACATCCCGTTGGAATTTTCAGTCTGGAAATGGCGAACCACCAATTGGCTTTACGTCTCCTTTGTGCAGAGGCGAAAGTGGACAGCCATTTAGTCCGCACAGGAAAGTTACCCAAAAAGCAATGGCAGAATTTAAGCAGGTCTGTGGGGACACTGGCTGAAGCACCCATCCATTTGGATGATACACCCGCCATCAGTGTTTTGGAATTACGAGCGAAAGCCAGACGCCTCAAAGCGGAGCATAATATTGATTTACTGATTGTTGATTATCTTCAGCTAATGCAGGGACCCAGAGGTGTGGAAAGCCGGCAACAAGAAATATCGACGATTTCACGATCTTTAAAAGCTCTATCAAAAGAATTAGATATCCCTGTGATTGCACTGTCGCAGCTATCCCGAGCTGTAGAACAGCGTACTGCACACCGGCCGGTATTATCCGATCTGCGTGAAAGTGGTGCCATCGAACAGGATGCTGACGTAGTTATTTTCTTATACCGACAATGGATATATACACAGGAAGATGAAGACAGGGGAAAAGCGGAGATCATTGTTGCAAAACATAGAAATGGACCCACAGGTAATATGAATGTTTCATTTATTGATCGCTTTGCACGATTTGAGAATTATGCGTCCATTCGGGATGAACAGGGAATAGAAGTGCCGTTCTAATGCCAAGTCCCTTATCCAGGTTTATACCTCATTTGGTGGGTGAATTTCCGAAGCAATTCATGGATT
>CAZIFK010000164.1:0-4824 GCA_964538995.1 uncultured bacterium | reverse complement strand
TTAAATGATGTTCAAATAATTGATGATAACCATCTTCTCAATGAAGTCCTTCAGCATGAGATATCAAAACAAATACCGTATTTATTAAAACTGGGAATTATTGATCAACCATCCACACCTGTTGAATCTTATCTTCAGACCATCAATAAGCGAGATCAAACGCAAATGCCTTTTGTCCTGGAAGTGCTGGACAATATTTTTGAAGGAAATGAAAAAGAACTTATAACACCTGTCGTGGAAGGGTTGCCCTTAACTGAATTAACCGAATTGGGTAAAAAACATTTTGACGAAATACCTATGGGCTTGGATAATCATTTATACCATATGATCTATGGAAAAAAAGAATGGTCATCGGCAGTTGCAATGGATTTTGTTTTAAAACATCAATTCAATAATGTATTAAAAAACCTTGATTGGAGTCAGATAACTCACTCACGCATTCTAAAGGAAATCGTAACAAGTTATGATATCTCTGACGAGCTTGGAGAATATTTCAAAAAAAATAATGTGCATAAAGAGGAGTCTTTTATGTATTCAACATTGGAAAAAACCATCTTGTTAAAAACGGTAAACCTGTTTCAAACAATACCCACGGAGGATCTGTCAAACGTGGCGCAAATTGCGGAAGAAGAGCATTTTCCGGCAAGGTCATCTCTTTTTAAAGAAGGCGATTACGGCGATTCACTTTATATCATCATGGATGGCGATATAAACATACATAAAGGAGACAGGCATATTGCTTTATTAAGCAAGGGAGCATGTTTAGGCGAAATGGCATTATTAGATCAGGAACCGCGTTCAGCAGATGCAACGACGAAGACTGAAGCGACACTTCTGAAAATAACCCAGGAAGATTTTTACGAAATTATGAGCAGTAATATAGAAATTATGCAGGGAATACTTAAGTTGCTGACCGGCCGACTGCGGGATGCCATTAATTAGGAGAAAAGAGGTCTTCTACTTTTTCATTCAGTTTTTCTTCGACTGTTTCATCTACTTTTTTTTTACTGATTTACTGATTTCACCCACTTTTTCAGAGATGACTTCTTTGGTGGATTGTATATCTTTTTTAAAGCGATCTATCGTCACATCTTCACCACTATACACAAGGTAAGCAATATACATTACTAAAACAGCTGCCATAACCAATGCTAACTTGACCAGTTTGCGAACCACTCCGAAAAGAATGACCAATGCTAACACGACAGCCACCGCCAAATACACGGGATTATCTGTTAATGAATTAATAATTGTATCCATAGTTATTTATTTTGGTATTTTTGTTTATTACGATTTACATGTGTAGTCGTTTTTTCCAGAACTGAAATCAACTCCATAATATACGGATCATCCGGCATGTCAAGTGTTAATGTTACTAACCTTGCTGAAGAAGAAACAATATTATTTTTTTCATCGAAGGTTAATTTAACAACACCTACATAATATCCTTCTTTACCGGCTTGGACAATTAAACAATTATTTTTCACGTCACCGGAATCCAACTTAGACTGGGAATGGCTCCCGACTATCACATCGATTCCGTCCACGTCGCTGGCGAGAGCCATGTCCTTATCATGCCCTTCATGCGTCAACGCTATAATCACATCCACTGAATCGGAATATTGGTCTACAAATGAGCGTACGGTCTCCTTTGGATCAAGAAATGAATATTTTTCACGAATATTCTCGGGATAATATCTGAAAACATCAGAATGAATTGTGCCGACAACAGCTATTTTATAATTACCGCGTTCAATGATAATATTATCGGACAGACCATACTGTTCATAATTTTCCAGATTAGAAGCCAAGACAGGAAAATCTAATGGATGAAAAAGATTTTTTATGTTTTCCCGGGATAACTCCTGATCCCCTGCCAGTACTGCATCGTACGGCAAGGTCGCATATGCTTCAATGATCAGGCTGTCTAAAATTGGTTTTTTGGAAACAGAAAAGAAATCGCCTGAGTCTAAAACAATCGTATTAGGATATTTTAAAATGAAATTTTTAATAAAAACAGATCGCTTTTCAACCGCTCCATAGGGATGATCCGGACAATAACAATTTTCTAATGCCCCATTTGTATTATTCGTATGTAAAATATAAAGATCGTTATTGTTTGTCCACACAGTAGTATGAAAACAAACAGCAATAATGATCAAGGATTTAAAATATTTCCCCATGATTCCGGGTAAAAATTGACGTAAAAGCATGTAGAATTCAAGAGATTTTTTACTAGAAGGCATTGTAAAACTTAATGTGTGAAGAAAAAAGAGAGAAAATTTGTCTGATTGAGACGGGAAATGCAGTTAATAGCAACGCTATTAACCAATTTCCCAACGAAAAGCAGGCGAATTTTATCCTTTTGTATTTATACTTTGGGTTTTGCAAAGCCTTCTACTAAACTTATTCATGTTAAAGACAACTATCACTGCAATCATAATTGCTGTTTTTCTCTTTTTCACCAGCGCGTATATCGCCTTGAAAATGGGAGCATTGCCATGGCCAATTATTTTTTCAATCATTGTATCGGCCGGGTTACTGCGAATATTTGGAGACCTTTCACCGAATAAAGTCAATATAGCCCAGGCGGGAGGATCCATTGGCGGTTTGATGGCTGCTGCGGTTGTGTTTACGCTCCCCGGAATGATTCTTGACAATCCCGATTCAATATCTCTAGGCTGGGTGGCACTTATCGCTGCTTGCGGTGCAGTTCTAGGTGTCGGGCTTTCCATACCACTTCGTGAAGAATATGTTGTCAAACGCAATCTTGCCTTCCCGGCTGGTCGTGCCGGAGGTGAAATTATTAAAGCAGGCTTTAACCAGGATCACAGATTCAGTCTTATGCTTATGTTTGGTGTTGCATCTGCATTATTTACCATAGGCCGGGAAGCATTCGGTTGGAATTTTATCAATCTTGGAATCATGGGATCGCAACCGATACTTATTCTCATCATGCCTATGGTGATTGCTACAGGACTTATTTTAGGATCCGCAAATAGTTTTTCATGGGGGGCAGGAGGCCTTCTCTCTGTTTTAGCAGGTGCGGCTTTCATTCACCTTTTGCCTGAAAGTAACATAACCCCAGTAATCCAAAATTTTGGCATGGGACTGGTCATTGGTTCCGGAATTGGTTATATCCTAATGCACGCAGGATTACCGCTGCCGGCAAAATCGATTATTTTTCGTCATGAACCCTGGGTGTGGTTCATCGCTTTATTGAGTGGATTAATATTATTTTTTGTCGGAATTCCCATATTTGCCGTCGCACTTTGTTTATTGCTTACATTTTTCACAGTGAACCTCGCCAGCCGCATGACAGGGTTGACGAATATCGATCCATTGGAACAATTCGGTTTGCTTTCTACACTGTTAATCACGTTTTTCTTTGGAATGGCCAATCTGGAGTTGGCTCTGGAACACAGATATTTGATCACATTTTTCATTGCAACCGCCACCGCCATTGCCGGTGACATTGGTCACGATTATAAATCTGCTCAAATTGTTCATACCGATTACAAGCAAATTGTAAGGATTGATATAATCGCCGGTGTGGTTGTTGCCTTACTTATTCCCGCTTTATTGTGGCTCATTAAAAGCCCGGTAATCGCAGGGAAATTGTTCACATCTGATTTTCCTGCACCACAAGCCCAAATAATATCGGCCAATTTAAATGGACTGCCCCATCCATCAATATTTATGGCCGGTCTTTTATCAGCAGTCCTAATTGAAGGATTCCGCTCAAAGGGAAAACTGGCTACTGTTCATTTAATGCCATTAGGTATCGGTCTTTTTCTTGGATTTAATCTGGCATTTCTCATCGCTATTGGCGGTTTTATTGCCCTGCGAGTTCAGAAAAAAGGATCCGGGCCCATGCTTACTGCTATCGTGATTTCAGCTGCAATTCTTGGCGGGGAAGGAACCATAGGTTTTTTACAATCAATGGTAACAGTATTTTCACCGGAAAGTTATTCTGCAGTTATGGGTATAATAGCACTGATCCTGATAGCCTTATTGGCTAGAAGTATTCGTGGGCATTTCCAAAAGTAATGAGAGTTCTTTGTAAATATTTAAACTTAAAAAAGCACTGTCATTGCGAACGGAGCAGAGCGAAGTGTGGCAATCTCCTTCCATTAGCAAATCCAAGGAGATCACTTCGTCGCAAACTCCTCGTGATGACAAATATTTACATCCTTGGAATGATCTTCACATCTCTACTATTCGCTCAATCGAAATACCCGGCAGATTCTGCGCTAACATCACCCAATGCATCGATATTTGAAAAAACAGCGATTTTGCCTATTGCCGTATGGCAGCGAATTTCTCATAATACAAAATTCCTGAATTGTCAATTTTACCCCAGCTGCAGCCAATACGGAGCCATTGCCATTAAAGAAAATGGGGTTCTAAAAGGATTGCCCATGACCGCCGACCGCATAATTCGTTGTAATCCGTCCGCATATTTTAATCATATTCATATACGCGGTGAATTTCACAAGGGAGATTACCGATTGGTGGATCATCCTCAATCGGAGCGTGAAATATCTTACACAAAATCACCGGTATTGGCGGGTCTTCTTTCGGCTTTTATTCCGGGTGCAGGCCGCGTCTATGCCGGCAGGTGGTTCGATGGACTAATGGGGTTTTTTATGGTTTATCTCACAGCAACGTCTGCCTATGAATCATCAAAAAGAGAAAATTCTTTGAGTAAAATATTTACTTATTCCTTGGCAGGAATTTTCTACACGGGAGAAATTTACGGTGCATACAGATCAGCTAAATATTATCAACGACAGTAGTTGATGGAGATGGTAGTAAAAGTGT
>CAZIFK010000163.1:0-4836 GCA_964538995.1 uncultured bacterium | reverse complement strand
TGTGATTATTCTTCATAACGGACAAAATCAACCCAGGTTGAAAGACCGCGTTTTTTTGAAATAGATTTTGCAACCTGCGTAGCCGCTTCTCGGCTATCATAGCTACCAATGCGGATTCTGAACCAGACTTCATCCGTTTCTTTGAAATATGCTTTTTGGATATAGGCATCGTACCCATCATCAATTAATTCTGCCGCTACAATTTCTGCATCAGATAGTACTCTTTTGGACGCCACTTGAATGGTAAATCGTTCTAATATCTTTGGAATTGTCGACCCGGGGCGGATGACAAGTTTTGGAGATGGTGGTGGGGGAGGAGGCGCCTTTTTGACGACTATTTCATCCATCTCTTGTTCAATTTCCTCAATATCCTCTAACTTTTCAGAGACCTTTGGGATTTCCTGAACCGTTTCTTCCTCATCAATTTCTTCTTCTTCAAACCATTTATTATCGCGGTCATCTTCAACCCATTCTTCTTCTTTTGCTTCGGTTTCAACAAGTGGAGGAATAACATCACCCTCCTCAACATCAATGATGAATGTTTGGTTTGAAAGTTCATCGCCGTAGTGAAACACATTTACTTCCAGTTCATATATTCCTGATTTATCCGGAATAAATGTGATAATAGACCGGTTTTCACTATAGCTGAAAGCGCTGGGATTCAATAAAGATGCATCCGGCTGGTTTACGATGTTCCATGAATAATCCAAATCATCGCTATCTTCCTGAATGTTTGCATTCAGTTCAATGGCCACACCGGTTTTACCGGTTAAAGCATCTTTCCCACACCCCGAGAGGATGATGACAATGCTGATGAATGTCAGGATAATATGTGTTTTAGGTCTGTAAGACAGAATAAGTCGCCATTTCGTTAATTGAGAATTTCATTGGAAGAAAAGAAAAATGCAATTTCTTTTTCAGCATTTTTATCTGAGTCAGAACCGTGGACGGCATTGTTCTGAACGCTTTCGGCAAATTCTTTTCTGATGGTATTTTCCGCAGCATCTGCTGGATTAGTTGCTCCGATCAATTGTCGAAATTCTGCGACTGCATCTTCTTTCTCCAGTGCCATGGGCATACATGGACCAGACGTCATGAAATCAACCAAGTCCTGATAAAACGGACGTTCCTTATGTACTTCATAAAATCCTTCTGCCTGCTCAGTGTTCAAATGCATTAAACGAGCTGCTTTAATTTTAAATCCGGCAGAAATGATCTTGTCCATAATCTTTCCTGTAAAACCGTTTCCAACAGCATCTGGCTTAATAATTGCTAAAGTTCTATTATTCACGAAATTCCCTTTAAATATCTATTTTTATGAATGAATTAATTTAGCCATAGTTGTTCCAATTTCAGCAGGGCTTTTAATAACTGATATTCCTGCATCTTTAAGGGCGATGGCTTTTTCTGACGCGGTTCCTTTCCCTCCGGCAATGATTGCACCGGCATGCCCCATGCGCCTTCCGGGAGGAGCAGTTTGTCCTGCAATAAAAGCTACAATCGGCTTTTTCAATTGATTATCTATAACCCATTGAGCCGCTTCTTCCTCGGCTGTACCGCCTATCTCACCGATTAAAACGATGCCTTCTGTTTCATCATCTTCAGCAAATAATGATATCATATCAATAAATGTTGTTCCGATAATTGGATCACCGCCGATGCCAACGGACGTGGATTGGCCCAAACCAACTGCTACTAGCTGATGTACAGCTTCATAGGTTAACGTTCCTGATCGTGAAACGACTCCAATGGTTCCCGGTTTATGAATAAAACCGGGCATAATACCTACCTTAGCTTTGCCGGGAGAAATGACACCCGGACAGTTAGGTCCAACTAATCTGGTGGGTAAATCCTTGATTGTATGGTTTACGTTAACCATATCGGCAGTAGGAATACCTTCTGTAATACAAATAACCAATTCAATACCGGCTTCAGCTGCTTCGTTGATCGCTCCGGCAGCAAATGCTGGAGGAACGAAAATCACCGATGTATTTGCACCCGTGCCTTCCTTGGCTTCCTTAACCGTATTAAACACAGGAACTCCTAGTGCAGTTTGTCCACCTTTTCCCGGCGTTACACCCCCAACCAGATTTGTACCGTATTCTTTAATCTGACTCCCATGAAACGATCCTTCAGAACCGGTAATCCCTTGGATAATCAGTCGTGTGTCATTTCCGACTAATACACTCATTCTGCACCTCCTATCACTGCACCGACTGCTTTTTCGGCGGCATCTGCCAAGCTGGTTGCGACTAAAAATTCAAGTGAAGATTTTTCCAACAATTCTGCTGCTTGCTTTGAATTTGTTCCTTCTAACCGGACAACAACTGGAATGTTTACTTCAACTGTCTCCATGGCATCAATCACACCTTGAGCCACACGGTCACAACGAACAATTCCACCAAAGATATTGATCAAGATTGATTTCACATTTGGATCAGATAATATGATCTTAAATCCATTGGCAACCGTTTCCGCATTGGCAACACCGCCGACATCCAAAAAGTTTGCCGGTTCGCCACCATATAATTTGATGATGTCCATTGTCCCCATAGCCAGGCCGGCCCCATTGACCATGCAGCCAACGTTACCGTCCAATTTAATGTAATTCAGATTAAATTTGTCCGCTTCCAATTCCGCTGGGTCTTCTTCACTGATATCACGATAATCCAGTAATTCCTTATGACGAAAAAGTCCATTGTCATCGAAATTCATTTTTCCATCCAGCGCCATAACATCATTACCCTTTGTGACTACCAATGGATTAATTTCAACCAATGAACAATCGTTTTCAGAAAAAACAGTCCACAATGCTGTAAAAATATCAACTGCAGAATCAATTTGTTCACCGGACAATCCCAAAGCTTCAGCAAGATTACGACTTTGGGTTTCTGTAAGTCCAATATCCGGATTGATCCATTCTTTGATAATTTTCTCCGGAGTTTCAGCAGCCACTTTCTCGATTTCAACACCTCCTTCAGTTGAAACCATGAAAGCGAATTGGCTCTTCACCCTGTCAAGGACAATACCCGCATATAATTCCCGGGCAATATCAATACCTGATTCAATGAGTATTCGTTGAACTTCCTTGCCTTCCTGACCGGTTTGATGTGTCACGAGAGTCATCCCCAGAATTTCAGATGCTAATTCCTTAACTTCATCTCGAGAGTGAGCTAGTTTTACACCACCGCCCTTTCCACGGCCACCGGCGTGAATCTGTGCTTTTATGACTGCGGTTTCAACATTCAATCGGTCATAGGCCTCAAGGGCTTCTTCAACTGAAAATGCCGGGTAACCTTCCGGGACACTTACATTATACTTCCGAAACAGCTCCTTGGCTTGATATTCGTGTATTTTCATTATTCTATTTCCATATGTTTATTTAATCAGTCAAAATTTTTAAAATTCTTCAGTATTTATTCACCACCACTCTCAATGCGGTAAATACGATTAACGAATTATTAATCCCCTCCTCATACGAGGAGGGGATTGGGGTGGTGTTAAATTGAATTCAAATCATTTTTTTCTCTTTCAACACATCTTGAATATTTGGATTTCCTCTTTCCTGTAGATCATATGTGACCCGAACGGTCGGATGAGTAATATTTACAATTCTGCGCAAGTCAATGGGAGTCCCAATGATCACAAGATCACAATCTGTTTTATTGATCGTATCTTCCAAATCTTTAACTTGTTCACTGCCATAGCCCATAGCCGGAAGCAAGGTGCCGATATTCGGATATTGCTCAAATGTTTCAATCAATTTACCGGTAAGATAAGGGCGGGGATCAACCATCTCTGATGCACCAAACTTTTCTGCAGCGACTGTACCAGCGCCGATTTTCATTTCACCATGGGTCAATGTTGGACCATCTTCCACTACCAGAACTCTTTTTCCTGAAATCATGTCAGGGTTATCGACCGTAATAGGTGAATCTCCCTCTATGATAACAGCAGATGGGTTCACCATTTCAATATTAGTTTTCACTGTTTCAATACCTTCGGAATCAGCAGTATCTACTTTATTGATCACAACAACATCGGCCATCAGTAAATTTGTTTCGCCTGGAAAATAGGTTAATTCATGTCCGGGACGATGGGGGTCCGTGACGACGATGGATAAATCAGGTTTATAAAAAGGCATATCATTATTTCCACCATCCCACAAGATGATATCCGCTTCTTTTTCTGCTTCACGAACAATGGCTTCATAATCAGCTCCGGCAAAAACGATCGTTCCTGCTATGATATGGGGTTCATATTCTTCCATTTCTTCAATGGTACAATCGTGTTTTTTTAAATCGTCAATGGATGCAAACCGCTGGACACCTTGTTTCGTAAGATCTCCATAAGGCATAGGGTGACGAATAGCAGCTACTTTTTTTCCTGCTTCTTTCAATATTTCCGCTACTTTACGGGTGGTCTGGCTTTTTCCACATCCGGTTCTGACTGCGCATACTGAAATCACCGGTTTGGTGGACTTGATCATTGTTTGGTATCCACCCAACAATTTAAAGTGTGCACCGGTGGCAATGACTCTGGAAGCCTTATGCATGACTGCTTCATGAGAGATATCTGAATATGAAAAAACTACTTCTTCGATATCGTGTTCTTTAATTAAATCCTCAAGATTGTTTTCATCAAAGATGGGAACCCCTTCAGGATACAATGGACCTGAAAGAACACTTGGATACATTCTACCTTCAATATCCGGAATTTGTGTGGCAGTAAATGCGACAACTTCATATTTGTTGTTGTTTCTGTAAACAACGTTGAAGTTATGGAAATCACGCCCCGCGGCGCCCATAATGATTGTTTTAATTGGTTTCATTTTTA
>CAZIFK010000162.1:0-4893 GCA_964538995.1 uncultured bacterium | reverse complement strand
AATAAGTGTCCGAAAGATTACCGGAATCACTGTCCGAAACTTCCGGAATTTCCAAGGGGATTACAGGACATGTGGCAGAGACCGGCCAGGCAGAGATTGTAAATCGGGTTGATCTGACTGATAGGGGAAAGGTAATTCCAGGGACGCCGGTAGAACCGGAATCTTTGTTATGCACACCGTTGAAAATCAAGGATCAGGTCATTGGTGTAGTAACACTTAACCGGTTGGCGGAACGGGTATTCCTGGAAGAGGATCTTATATTTCTGGAAAACCTGGGTAACATATGCGCAACAGTCATTGAAAACGCACGGTTGTACGAATCATTGCACGAGTCTGAAGAAAGTTACCGAGGCTTATATGACCACGCTAGTGATGCCATTTACATTCAGGATAGAAAAGGTCGTTTTTTAGATGTAAATCAGGGTGTGGTTGATATGTATGGCTATCCAAAGGAATTTTTCATTGGGAAGACCCCGGAACCTTTAGCCGCCCCTAATAAAAACGATATGAAACAGGTAGCTAAATATATAGAACAGGCTTTTGAAGGAAAACCCCAACAGTTTGAATTCTGGGGAAAACGGAAGAACGGAGAAGTATTTCCAAAATTCGTACGTTTGAATAAGAGTCGATATTTTGGTAAGGAAGTCATAATTGCATTTGCGTCGGATATCACCGAACGAAAGCAGGCGGAGAAGACTCTTAAGGAAAGTGAAGTTAAATACAAGGAAATAGCTACCAGCATCCCAGGAGTGGTTTATCAGTTTATGATTAAGAAGGACGGTTCTTACGCATTTCCGTATGTAGATGAGAATTGTGAAAAATTCTTCCATCATAAGGCAAAGGCTGTCATGGCTGACCCAAACCTGATTTTCAATATGGTTCCACCTGATGAACTTCAGTCATTTATCGATTCGATAGAAAAGTCAGCGAGAACGTTGAAGGAATGGCGGCACAACTTCCGTGTCGTTTTACCAGACGGTCAGGAACGTTGGTTCGAAGGAAGATCGGTTCCGCATCTCCTCCCGTCCGGCGAGCCTTTCTGGAACGGAGTTGTAACCGACATCACTGAGCGCAAGTGGGCAGAGGAGGAAATATCCTTCTTGGCAAATGCGCTGAAGAGTATCAGTGAATGTGTGAGTATAACTGACGAAAAAGACCGGCTGCTCTTCGTCAATGAAGCTTTTCTTAAAACCTACGGTTACACTAGAGAGGAGGTGGTTGGGCATTTAATTCAAGAGATTGTTGGTTCAAAACAAAATCCTCCCGAAGTGGCAAAGGAAATTTTACCAGCAACGATTCTAGGCGGCTGGCAAGGAGAACTTATCAACCGGCGTAAGGACAAGAGTGAGTTTCCTATTTCATTGTCCACTACACCTGTTCGGAATGACCATGGAAAAATCGTAGCTTTGATCGGAGTGGCGGAGGACATCACCGAGCGCAAGCAGGCGGAGGAAGCACTTAAGGTGAGTGAAAAAAAATACCGAGATGCTGTAGAAAACGCTTCAGATCTTATTTTTATGAATGATATTCATGGCAATTTCACGTTTTTAAACACGGTTTCAGAGAAAATGACTGGATACACAAAAGACGAACTTATCGGAATGAACTATGCGGAGATTACTCACCCAGATGATAAAGAAAAAACCTGGGAGCTTTATGAGGAACAGTTCAAGACCAGAAGCAAGGAGATCAAATTTGAAAATCGCTTTGTGACGAAATCAGGTAAAATCAAATGGTTATGGGTACATTCCACCCTATTAATGGAAGGTGATTCTGTTGTTGGATGGCAAAATATCGGTCGAGATATTACCGAGCGCAAGCAGGCGGAAAAGGCTCTTAAGGAAAGTGAAGAGAAATATCGACTTTTGGTTGATAATACCGATACTGGATTTGTAATTGTGGATGAATTTGGCGTCGTTGTTGATGCAAACGAACCATATTGTCGTCTGGTGGGGGTAAAGAAACTTGGCGAAATTCTTGGACATTCGGTAATAGATTGGACAGCACCCGAATGTAAAGAAGAAAATGCTGCTGCTGTTGAACGATGTGGGAAACAAGGCTATGTGCAAGATTTTGAGACCATATACATTCGCGAGGATGGTCAATGGGTAAATATTATCATAAACGCTATAATGCATGAGTCAGACGAAGGTAAACGCCTTCATGCGCTTTGTCGGGACATCACCCAGCGCAAGCGTGCGGAGGAAGAACTGCGTTATAGTGAGGAACGGTATCGATCGATACTTGAAAAAATAGAGGAAGGATATTATGAAGTCGATCTAAAAGGTAATTTTACATTTTTCAATGATTCCTTATTTAGAATGCTGAATTATTCCCGAGATGAACTCATGGGGATGAATAATCGCCAATATATGGATAGTGAGAGCGCTGATCGAATATATAAAGCATTCAACGAAGTATTTAGAACCGAGAAATCAAGCAAGGCAATTGAATTTAAAATAAAAAGGAAAAAAGGAAAAATAAATTCAGGTGAGATATCCATATCGCTGCTAAAGGATAGAAATAATCAGCCTATTGGTTTTCGAGGTATTGTTCGAGACATCACCGAACGCATAAAGGCGGAGGAAGAATTGAAACAAAAAATGGAGCAAATTAATCGTGCAAATCAGCTCATGGTGGGCCGGGAACTGAAAATGATTGATCTCAAGAGAGAAGTAAATGAACAGCTGACAAAAGCAGGAAAGTCTAAAAAATATACATCACTGGATGAAGTGGAATGATGAAAATCTTGAACAATTACCTTAAGAAGGTGGAAAAAAGGACCATGAGTAAATCACAAAATTTTACATACCACCTTCTAAAGGTGATATTAACAAAAGCAGGAAGGATTGATTTACCATCGTTCTTAACTCCCTGTCCGCCCCCTTTTATTTATTCCAATCGGGGCAGGCGGGAACACCGCCCGCCGGCGGCTATTAAGTCAAGTCCGATCACAAAGACAATCGTTTATAACTCAACTTACCATCTTAACGGAAGCAGGAAGTCTGATTAGTCCGATTTTCAGCATTGAAAAAATACCATGATAAACAGGTTTAGAAAACAATTTTATAAATGGGTATGGATGCCGTTAATGGCAGTATTTTTGATTGTTATAGTCTATTTCGGTTTTTCTACCCAGCGTAATTTTAGGGAAACAATTGTAGAAAGCTTTAAAGAGCAACAATTATTACTTCTATCAGCATTTGAAGCTGTATTAATTGATCACTTAGATGAAGCTATAGATAATCTCAATGTGATAGTCACTAATATCACAAAACAAGGTAATCATCAAAAATGCCAGGAAATTCTATCGTCAATATACTTAAATCATACGGACGACTTTTTAGCATTAAGTATCTTTGATAATGATGGAAAGCAAATTGAACATTTTCCGGTAGAGGAAAAACAAAGTAGAAATATCTCCGAAATCCAATCAGCAATAATTGATTATCCAGAAAACCAAGACCAGCCGTTTTTATCTGAAAGATATCTTTATGACCATGAAAGTACTATTGGAATTATTGTACCACTTACATTATCAAGTCATAGACGGTATTTTGTTGTTGGTCTTCTGAAAATAGAAGATTTTCTGGATGAACATTTTGCTCGAGTAATATTTCAAGATTTTTGTTTTACACTTGTGAATCAAGGTGGTGATTTACTAAGCATGCTGAATGTGGAACATGAGGATGTTGAAATAATGTCCGAAGGAAACATCCGATCAATGGATGAGAGTTGTTTAACCTGCCATAAACCTGATAGTTTTGCAGATATAATACAATCATTAGATACAAAAAAAACGATCTCTTCCATATTTCGCGACCCTGATGGAGTAATTAATATCAGACATACCGTATCAATTGTTCTTTACAACCAAGTCTGGTCTTGGAGCGCTTGTATTCATTATGATATGATCCAGGGAGCCATTGATAGAAATTTCTCTAAAGTTATAATTAATTCCATGGTATTATTATTTGGGTTGGGTTTTATTTCAATATTTGTGTTCAAAGCACAGAAAAGACAAGGGATTATTGAAGCAGAATCTGAAAATTTGAGGAAAATTGCAAATACATCATCAGATCTGGCGAAAAGTGAAGAGAGATTTCGAATGTTATTTGAAGAATCAACAGATGCGGTTTACTTCACGACAAAAGAAGGGGATTTTATTGATTTGAACAAGTCCGGATTGGAGCTCTTTGGGTATACGCAGGAAGAAATAATGAGTATTAAAGTGCAGAATTTATATGCCAATCCAGATGACCGTAAAGCATTTCAACAAGTGCTGGAAAAAATAGGGTACATAAAGGATTACGAACTAGAATTACTGCACAAAGACGGCACACAATTAGCATGCTTACTGAACACAACAATTAGAAAAGACAATGCTGGAAAAACAAGTGGGTACCAGGGGATTATTCATGATATTACCAAACGCAAGGAAACTGAAAATGCGTTAAAACAGGCTGCCCACGAGGATAAGAAAAAAACAAAGGAGATCGAAGAATCGTACAAAATTTTGCAGGATAACCAAAAAGCCACAATGAATTTAATGGAGGATTTAACCCAGGAAATCAAGGTAAGAACAAAAATTGAAAAAGACTTGAGAAGCACCCAGGAATATTCCCAGAACCTGATTGACAGTTCTCTGGATATGATCATTGCAGTGGACATTAAGCGTAAAATTACAGAATTCAACCAGGCTGCCGAAGAGATTTTTGGGTATAATAAGGAAGAAGTATTAGGAAAGCATATAAACATATTGTACGCTGATGTCAAGCAAGGCAGTAAAGTTCACAAAATAACAGTGGAAAAAGGCAGGCATATACAGGAGATTTCTAATCAGCGCAAGAATGGGGATATTTTCCCTGCTCTACTGGCAGCATCTACCCTGAT
>CAZIFK010000161.1:0-4902 GCA_964538995.1 uncultured bacterium | reverse complement strand
ATGTCGTGACCTGAGATAAAATAATGGCAGCTTCCGGCATACCGATCATGTGGACAGCCTGGAACCCGGAGGTGGCAATGGTTAATCCATTTGGATCGGCATTACCGATATCTTCTGATGCAAGGATTAATAACCGGCGGGCGATGAATTCCGGTTTTTCTCCACCCTCCAGCATGACAGCCAACCAGTATACAGAAGCGTCCGGGTCACTTCCTCGGACGGATTTAATGAATGCGCTGATAGTGTCGTAATGATAATCACCTGTTTTATCATACAGTTGTGTTTTGCTTTGGAGAGCTTCCTGCAAAATTTGATCTGTAATGATTCCTTTTTCATTAATCAGACTAACCGAAACCTCGAGAGTATTCAGCATTTTTCGCGCATCGCCACCAGCAGAATGAACAAGCTTTTCCCGGACTTCATTATCGATATGAACAATCCCTTTTGATAAAAGGATGTCTAGCTCGAAGGCTCTGGTCAATACATGGGTCAAATGATCATTCGAAAGAGATTTTAGAGTTAGGGTTCTGCAACGGGAGAGAAGTGGACTAATGACTTCAAAAGATGGATTTTCAGTGGTGGCTCCAATCAACGTTAAAATCCCTTCTTCTACAGCATGTAAAAGGGCATCTTGTTGGGACTTGCTGAAACGATGAATTTCGTCTATGAAGAGAATCGTTGAAAAACCCGTTTCAAGGTTGCGTTTACCTTTTACAATAATTTCGCGCAGGTCTTTCACACCGCTAGAGACCGCTGATATCTCATAAAAATCTGCATCAACAGATTTGGCAATAATTCTGGCTAGAGTTGTCTTACCTGAACCAGGTGGTCCCCAGAAGATCATGGAAAAGGGTTTTTTATTTTGCAATGATTTACGAATAATTCGATCTTTATCTACAAGATGATTTTGTCCTATAAATTCATCTAATGTGGCTGGGCGGATGCGATCAGCCAAAGGAGGCAGGTGTGTTGATGAAAACATATTTTCTGTTTTTGCCATGGTACTTCGTAAACTCAATGAGAAATTACATTGAAATTATGCTTTATTTGATAACTCGACACGGAAGAATTTTACTCATTTTTTTCCTATTTTTAATAAGCTGCCAAACGGAAAGGACAACAATGGATAACGGACTTGTAATTGAAATTCTGAAAGAGGGGGACGGACTTACCGCTGAAAGACATAGTATTGTAACGGTACATTATACTGGCACATTGCAAGATGGCTCTGTGTTTGATTCATCACTGAACCCGGGTAGAGAGCCATTTCGTTTTACGGTCGGTGCAAAACAGGTGATCGAAGGTTGGGATCAGGGTCTAATGGGAATGAGAGTTGGAGAAAAGCGTAAATTAACTATCCCACCGGAATTAGGTTATGGAAACAGGGATATGGGTGTTATACCCTCGAATTCCACACTGATATTTGAAGTAGAATTATTGGAAGTAGAGTAATTAATTCACTGGTTTTGCACACTTGAAATTGGTCAAAATTATAAAACGAAAATAAAAACAAAACGAATAAAGGAATCCTTTCAAGAAATTTCCGTGTTCAAAATTTTCTTTATGAATAACTGATCTTCATTAATGATTTCTCGACCTTTGTTCCATTTTTCTGGATTTGTCTGAATGTAGATTTGAATTTTTTCCAATGAATTCTCATTTCGGATTACGTGATCATAGAATCTGAGTTGCCAAGCGAAATTAGGAGTGCTGTGTCTTCGGATTAATCGGGTAACAGCTGATTTGTAAGACCCAACAATTATTGGGAGTGAACCTTTTTTCAATGGACCAAATTTATTGATATGTTCCGGTAGAGACACGGCATGCCGTGTCTCTACATCCAATAATGAAATTATGCCATGAACATGGTTTGGCATAACAACAAATTCATCCAATTCAACATTTTCAAAATGATCGATAATTTCATTCCAGCATTGTTCTGCAATTTTACCCAAATCATTCGACACAAATTTCCCGTCTATAACCTTCCCAAACCAATGATGAAATTTCTTTGTACAAATTGTCACGAAATACATTCCAGGATTTGAATAATCCCAATATTTTAATCGAATGGATTCAATTTTGTATTTATTTTGAAATTTCATTTATGAGCCCACTCCGAAAAGGTCTTGTTGGGATAAATCCCATCTTTTCTCGATGTTTACGCCCCGACATAAATGTCGGGGTAAGTATCTGTATTTTAGTGGATACAGCGAATCACTTACCCCGTCCTTTAGGTCGGGGATTATAGGAAAATACAAGAAACAAGGGGTTTTAACCCCTTTCTGGAGTGAACTCATTTATAAAATAGAAAAAGAGCCACCGAGAGGACTTCCCGCCTGCGCTTTGCTTCGGTGGGCAGGGAACCTCCATTCCGTCCATTATCGTTATAATAAGAATAAAATATTGAGCCACCGAGAGGATTTGAACCTCCGACCCACGCATTACGAATGCGTTGCTCTACCAACTGAGCTACGGTGGCAATAATTAAGCGGGCAAAATTACATTTTCCGCTCTATCTAATCAAATAATCTTATCGGTAAAATCCATAAAAGAAAGAAAACTTGCTTGTTATGATATATATGTTATACAATATAGTATAACAATAGGAATTTAATATGAAAATGAAAATACATAACAAGGGACAAGTTGTACTACCAGCCAAAATCAGGAAAAAATATCACTTAGAGATTGGTGATAATGTGGATGTGACTTACGATGATAAAGGTATTCACATATATCCGGTTGTTGAAAAATCCATAGACTTACATGGGAGTTTGCGAGAAGAGTACAAAAAATATGGGTTTCCGGATGAAGCCGATATTGATGAAGCTACAAAAAGAGGATTTACTAATAAATGAATCTTATCGACACAAATGTAATCCTGCGGTATCTTATCGGTGATGGAGACAATATTCCCAAGGTTAATCGTTTATTTAACCGGCTACAGAGAAAAGAAGAAACTGTTGAATGTTTACACTTGGTACTTTTCCAGATTATCTTCGTAATGCAAAGCTATTATAAGGTCGAGCGCAGTAAAATCATTAATCTCATTTCTTCGTTACTCTCAATTCCGGGGTTTTATATTAAAAACAAGTCAGTTTTTCTTTTGATGCTTGATCTTTGGTCAAGGACAGGAGGCGATATAATTGACACGTATTTGGTTGCGGTATCAGAATCTGAAAATGATCGTAAGATATACAGTCTGGATAAAGGGTTGGATAGAATTACACAAAATAGAATTCTACCTCAATAGAATTCAGTTCTTTTTTTTTAATTTTTATGAGAGGACTACTGGTACAAATAAAAAGGTGAGATGAGTTGGTTAGACAGATTATTTAAGGGCAATAAAACCAAAACGATTGAAGTGGAATTGTTAGATAAATATAAACCACCTTTAGATGAGATTATGAATGTGGTGGAGAATTATTAAATTGATAAAAGGAGTTTCAAAAAAAACTAAATTTGAAGATGTAAAAAGGAGTGTAAAATGAAACAGATAGATATAAAAAGTGTGATTATTGGTATTTTAGGAACAGTTTTAATTTTTGTTTCAATCGGGGCAACTAATCAAAATAAGAACTTGGGTGATATTGTAGTTAATTCTATAAAAGTTGTGTCTGGGGGTTTAATATCAACATACAACGCTCACGGTGAAATGACATTCGTTCTTGGTACAGGAGAAGGTGGCATTGGGTCTCTTAATATATTTAACTCAAACGGTATACGAACATTGTTTCTTGGGACAAATGAATTTGGTAGTGGAAATCTAAATACTTACACGTCTGATGGTAAACTATCAACTTTTTTCGGGACTGGTTTCGGTGGAAGTGGTTATCTTAATACATACGACTCTTATGGTATACAAACATCATTTCTTGGAACTAATGACATTGGTAATGGTGGTGTTCTTACAACGTCCAATTCTGATGGAAACCTTACTTCTTATCTTGGGACAAGTAAGCTTGGAGGCGGTCATCTTAATACCTACAGTTCTGATGGTACACAGACATTGTTTCTTGGGACAGGATTTACTGGTGCCGGTTTTCTCCAAACATACAACAAACGTGAAAATGCAGTTGCGTATTTAGGAACAAATAAAAACGACGATGGAATAATAAAACTGTCAGATCGTTATGGTGATTATGGTTGGGGACAGACAGGAAAACAATAACATTTGGAGTTAATTAAATGAACATCCAATTAGGAAGATTAGAAAAAGTTGATTTAAGAGAATTCTTCAAGGACGAGACTAAAAGAATTTAGTCGTAAGTCCATTAACAAAGGAGTTGTGAAACATGGGTATTTTAGCAAAAATATTTGGTAAGCCGAAAAGTTCCGATCAAGTCTTATTTATAAGACTTATGGTAGGAGATGAAATAAAGAGAGGAAATGAAACTTTCGTTTGTGATTCCATAACTGATGAAGTTTTATTGGGTCTGCCTGAAGCAACTGTGATGACTGTGATTAACAGTTATTATGATTTCAAACGTAAAAACCCTCTTTTGAGTGAAAAAGATGTATTCAAATTAATCATGAGAGAAAGGTCGTTCAGTTACGAGAAAATTAATAAGACAATAAAAAGAAAATTAAACCTAACGAAACTAATTAAAATTTCGTTAGAACATTTAGATCAAAACGGTTTTATAAGTGATAATATGATATTGTATTACATTGAAAAATTTAATTTTATTACACGACACGAAAAACCAATGTAAATAATTTAGTACATCAAATCTCCCAAACTCCGTTATACCATCCTCTTTTTCCCCTACACCACGAGTTTTTCAGTAGAATTGAGTTGATACTTTTTATTCGTTTCAAGTTAAACACCCATAACAAACTAAACACTTTTACTACCATCTCCATCAACTACTGTCGTTGATAATATTTAGCTGATCT
>CAZIFK010000160.1:0-4984 GCA_964538995.1 uncultured bacterium | reverse complement strand
GCGGTATTCCCAAAACGATTGAAGTGTCTTCAGATGAAATTCGACAAGCTTTAAAAGAACCGGTTAATAGTATTGTTGAAGCCGTAAAACGAGCATTAGAAAGGACACCTCCCGAATTAGCAGCGGATATTTTGGACAGAGGAATTATCATGACTGGTGGGGGCAGCTTGCTAAAGGGGATGGACCAGATTATTCGCGAGCGTACGAATGTGCCAGTGAATTGTGCTGAAGAACCACTGATATCAGTTGTTAAAGGGACTGGTAAGGTGCTGGAGAATATCAATAAATACAGACCTGTTCTAATCTGATATGTAATGAGGAAAATTTATCTCGCTTTAATACGCCAGCGCGATCACCTTGTTTTTCTCTTAGCAGTAATTACTTCCTTAACTTTAATTCTATCGAATGATTCCCAAGATGTAAACATTTTCCGTGGTAAAGTGAATGATATTTTTTCATTCGTTTATAAACCAGTTTCCTGGTTCAGGGCTATGGCAGTCGTGGATGAAGAAGCGGCTCTTATCAGGGAACAAAATATTGTTTTTTCAATACAAATTGAATCTTTGCGTAATCTCGCAGTTGAAAACCAGAGGCTACGTGAAATGTTAAATTATAAACGAGAGAGTCAGTTGCAATTACTTCCTGCAAAAGTGATCAATAAAGGAATTACTGTCAATATGCATTCTTTGACGATTGATGTGGGGAGTGATCATGGTATTGAACAAAATTTTCCTGTTATTACATCAAAATGTGTGATAGGAAAGACTATTGTTGTCGGAAATCAAAGCACTGTCGTGCAAATATTGAGCGATGTAAACTTCCGATTGAGTGTACAAGTTATGCCATCAGGAGCCAGGGGTATTTTGAGATGGGTGTATGGTGATATATGTGAAATTAGAGAAATACAAAAAAATTCCGAGATCAATGTGGGTGATCGAGTTATTACTTCTGGATTTAGTGATATATATCCAAAAAATCTCCCAGTTGGAGAAGTAATAGGTATTCGAGACGAAATAGGCAGTTTTCATAAAATTGTATCTGTTCGTTTTCCTGAGCAGTTGGGTTCACTGATCAATCTATTTGTTATTATAGACTAAAATCATGCAGTGGAATAAGTTCATTTTTTCATTAATCACTGTTTTTATTATTCAGTTTTATTTGGCTGAGTTAATGTCCATTAAAATGATTCGTCCTGATTTTGTATCAATATTTATTCTATATACTTCAATCAAATATGGTCGATTCTATGGAGTAATTGCCGGATTTATACTAGGAGTATTAACGGATTTTTCTGCCGTTGGATCATATTTTGGACTATCATCATTATCCTATTCATTTATTGGCTATATCGCCGGTCTATTGAAAAATCAATACAATAGGTTAATTCCATTGTATTATCATTTAGCATGGATTGGGATTGTAGCTTTTCATTTTTTTATTTATTGTTATTTCAGATATCAATATTTGTTTGATACTGACAAATGGATGTTTATTCAAACATGGTTTTTTACAACTGGATATACAATGGGTTTTATTCTCATTCTTCAATTAATCATTCCATTTAGTTTATTCTATCGTGCTGAAAGCAGCTAATGTAATCCCCAAAAGAAGAATGATTATCACTAGTGGTGTTGTTATTCTATTAATGGTGTCACTTCTCATTCGATTTTTCAGTATCCAATTTCATTCGTATGAAAAATATTCAAAGAGAGCGGAAGTCAATAGGATTCGTGCAATACCTTTAAATGCCCCAAGGGGTTTAATCCTTGATAGAAACGGCGAAATTATAGTAGATAACTATCCAACTTATGTCTTGACCGGTATCCCGGGAGAAATAACAGATCTACGAAACAATTTCAATATAATCAGTCAATGTACCGGTATTGATATAAATGTATTAAAATCAAATTATGAGAAATATTATCGGGGAAAATTTTTACCATCAAGAATAGCAAAAGATCTCACATTTGGTCAGTTAAGTAGAATCGAGGAACATAAAACAGATTTACCGGGAATAAACTATATACAATTTCCTGAGAGGATTTATTCTAGGAAAATTAACGCTTCGCACTTGCTTGGCTATGTTAAAGAGGTCGACCACGCTCTAATTAATGAATTAGTAGAACCTGATAAATATATATATGGAGATTTGGTCGGTTGGACAGGATTAGAAAAAGTATACGAGAAGGATCTGCGGGGAAAAAGGGGTGTATATTTTATGGAGGTAGATGCTTTTGGTCGAGAAATTGGTGTATCAACTGACCGAAATGCAGAGTATCCCGTTCCTGGCAACAATTTGGCGACATCCATATTATTACCTCTACAGGAAATGTTGGAAACAAGATTGGAAGGTCACAAAAGTATTGCACTAGTCTCTAATCCGAAAACCGGAGAAATATTGGCATTTGTCAGTAAACCAGATTATCCTGCTGATTTATTCACAGGAACAACAACGATAGAAGATTGGAAAAAGATAATTAGTGACCCTGATAAACCATTGCTTAACCGAATTACAAATGGTCTTTATCCTCCGGGGTCCACTTTAAAAATGATTACAGCTATGGCCTTAATTGAAAAACGAAAAGTTAGTTATTCCGAAACGATTAATTGCTCTGGAGTGTATACGTTAGGAAATCGTGATTTTCGTTGCTGGAAAGAAAATGGTCATGGTATTGTTAATCTGAAAAAGGCAATTGCTCAATCGTGTAATATATATTTTTATCATCTCGTTCAAAGATTATCCATTGATGAATGGGCAGAATCATGCCGGTTATTCGGTTTTGGTGATAAAGTAGGAATCGATTTGGCATCTGAAGCGAAAGGTATTGTCCCAACTTCCTCGTATATGAATATACAATATGGCCGTTGGGGATGGTCTAAAGGGCATTTGTTGAATGTATCACTAGGTCAGGGAGAATTCGTGGCTACGCCAATTCAAATGCTTCAATACATTAATTTACTTGCAATGAAAGGCCGAACACCTATTCTTCATACCTTAAAGAATCAGAAAATGGATATAGTTGAAATAGATTATTTTTCCAGGGAAACATGGAATCGAATTGAATCATTTATGCAGCAGGTTATTGTTTCTACTCATGGGACAGGTAAACTTTCAAACCCTAAAATACCTGGGTTAACTATCGCTGGAAAAACAGGCACTGCCCAAAACCCACATGGCGAAGATCATGCATGGTACATTGGGTATGGAAAATATAAGAAAGATATTGTTTCGGTTGTCATTCTTGTTGAGCAGAGTGGACACGGTGGAGTAATTGCTGCTCCTATTGCAAGATCAGTTTTTAATTTACTTTTTTCAACAAATGAAACTATGAAATTGGCTTTTGCACAGTGATTAAAGTATTACTATTAAAATTCAGATCGTCAAATTCACTTGTATTTATTCTTGCTTTGTTTCTTTTTGCAATTGGTTTGGTTACACTCAAAAGTATTGAGTCAGGTCAAACATCGAGTATTTATAATCAATCATTTTTTAAACAGGTTGTTTTTTTAATACCTGCGCTTATTGGGTTGATGACAGCGTTAATAATACCTCGACATGCAATACACCGGTATATTTATGGTCTTTTTGGTGTTATACTAATTTTGATATTAATTCCATATATGGGAAGAGAAATTGCAAATACGTATCGTTGGATAGATTTAGGTCTACCTGTTGGCTTTCAACCATCAGAGTTTGCAAAATGGATTGTGGTTATTGCATTGGCTCGTTATTTATCAGATCACAATTTGCAAATGAATTATTTTTCAGCAAATATTTTGCCAATTATAATTGCCCTATTTCCGGCATTTATTATCTTAATTCAACCGGATTTGGGAACAGCGATCATTATCATGGTACCTGTATTACCTATGCTGTATTGGGCAGGGACCAGGCCATTTCATCTTTTTTTATTTATTGCTCCGTTAATCAGTATTTTGACCGCATTTCACTGGATTTCATTTACTATTTGGGCAATGCTAATGATGTTCATTATTTATAAAGCTAAACCTACGATTATGTTTGGTATCACTACATTTTTTTCAAACATATTTTTAGGATTATTGTCGCCAGTTTTATGGGGACTATTGAAGGATTATCAACAAAAAAGAATCTTAACATTATTTAATCCTGAGCTTGATCCTTTAGGAGCCGCATACCAAATTATTCAAAGTAAAACTGCCATTGGCGCAGGGGGGTTAATTGGGAAAGGTTGGGGGCAAGGTACACAAACTCATTTAAAATTTTTACCAGTCCAGGAATCTGACTTTATCGTTTCGGTTATTGGGGAGGAGTTTGGGTTTGTAGCCATTTTTATTATTATTACTATTTTTTCAATATTCATTATAAAAACCATTCGATTTGCATATAATATTGATGACCGTTTTTCCAGTCTAACGATGATAGGGATAGCTTCCATATTCACAGCACATGTTTTCGTAAACTTTGCAATGACGGTCGGGATGATTCCCGTAAAGGGACTTCCGTTACCATTTGTGTCATATGGGGGATCATTTTTACTCTCAAGTTTCATAATGGTCGGGCTGATTATGAATTTAAGCATCGATCCCAAAGATTATTAAAAATTCCAATGATACTTCGTTAAGTCTTGATAAATTCTAATCCTTCATTCTTTTGAAAAACGGCAAAAATATATGATAAAAAATATCTTACAATTATTTGTTTTTCTGATCTGTTTATCAGTTTCACTTTATTCTCAGAGTGACAAACAAATCAGAGTATTAAATGATAAGATCGCTAAACAAAGCGTTCGAATTGATGAATTAGAAACAAAATTAACTATCCTGCTACCGGAAATTCAAAATACACTGAAAGCCACCGTTGCTTCAAAACAGCAATCGGATTCTGTGGCAATTATGATTATTAACCGAATTAATATGATTCAAAACAAGATTCGCTTATTGGAAGACAAAGCTGCTTATTCTGACAGTACAAATTTTGAAGTATTGGCTCAATTGGTTATGA
>CAZIFK010000159.1:0-5040 GCA_964538995.1 uncultured bacterium | reverse complement strand
AACAGGATGATTTATTTACACTGGATTTAGTTTTTCGGAGGTATACCCTATTTTTTCAATAAAAAGAATGGTAACTTTTGTCAAAACGGGAACTACAATGGCCAATATCATATTTATCATACTTCATATTATTGCAATATACTTTTGGTATTGGATGTTAATAATTACAATACCGCTTCATGTGATATTCCTTGCAATTCCAAAAAAGGACAAGGAAAAAACAACACGTTCTGAATGATGAACGCAGAATGAGGCGCAGTTCATAATTAGTGGGGCTCGAGTGGGGCAACCTAAACATCACTAAACTACACTAGAATACACTATTCTACACTAAACTGCAATTGAAAAAACCCTTGATTTCTGGAGGGAAATCAAGGGTTCTCGACGAGTAGCGGGGACAGACCTGCCTACTCAATAGCTTCGGCAGATAAAATTTCCCGCCTACGTTCCTACGGCGGGCAGGGAACCAGTGTCCGCCCTAGCCTGCTACTATTAAATAAACACAAAGGGGGCCGGCAGGCAGCTGGCGGATATGAGCCCAATCAGCTGGTAGACAGAAAAGCTATCTACTTTTATTAATCAAATTCCAAATAAATTCTCTGCACTTTGCTGTTTTTAGCTGTTTTTCTCTCAACATCGCTTCTTGTTTTGTTTTAAATGTCTCAACGTAAATCAATTTCCACGGTCTGTATTTAATCGACCAACCTTTTTTCCCTTTTTCATTATGTGAAACCATCCGCTCATCTAAATCTGACGAAAAACCAATATAAATCTTTTCGTATTTGGGAGAATGAAGAGCATATACTTTGTAATCCATCGTAAAAAATAAAAAGGCCTTCCATTAATTGAAAGGCCTTGATAGTAGCGGGGACAGGATTTGAACCTGTGACCTCTGGGTTATGAGCCCAACGAGCTACCAGACTGCTCCACCCCGCGATCATTAATTCTTAAAATAAATACGCTGGAGTTATGAGCCTGTGTTTGGAAACAAACACATCAGCGAATGCTGATTAACGAGCTACTCCCGATTTATCGGGACTCCACCCCGCGATCATTAATTTTTCTTTTAAAAAGCGCCGGCAAAATTAGTCAATACATAAGTCCGGCGCAAGACTCACTTATCAGTAATTTCAACAAAAACAGGTAAATGATCCGAGTAGCCGCCTAAAAGACGATTTCCTGCCCAGAACCGAAACGGATAGTGGGCATAATCCCCCTCCTGCTGACGGTATTTCGGCTTATCTAATATAAATGCATCACCGGCAGTCAATCCAATATTATCCTTAAGGCCACTGCTAATTATCACTTGATCCAGAAAAAAATCCTCTCCTCTGTAGACATAGGTACCTATGTTTGGCTTACCAACCATAGGCTTCATTAAATTAATCATATTTATGGATGCCAATGCTTTCACATTAGTATCCATTGGACCTTCGTTAAAATCACCTAATAAAATAATTTCTGCATCAGCTTCTATTGATAAAATTTTCTCAACTTCATTAACCAATAATCGTGCGGTTGTTCTTCGTTTAGGGATCGCCTGCTCTTTTCCCCCATAATTTGACGGCCAGTGGTTCACAAAAATATGCAGTTCACGATCTACATATTTTCCCTTTACATATAAAATATCACGAGTTAGAACACCACCTGCAAGCCTGTTTTTTATTGCCATACTCTCTAAAACGGTGAAAATGTTTGGATCATAAAGAAGTGCATTATCTATGCCCCGTCCATCCGGAGAATCATAATGGATTATCTTATAATTCCGTTTGTTATAGGCTTGATTCAATTCTTCCAACACAAAATAGTTTTCCACCTCACACAAGCCTAAAACATCAGCATTGATGTCTGAAAGTACTTCTGCGCAATTTTTCAGCTTCAGGTCATAAATTTCTTTGGTGACATTCTTTTTTCCGCCAAGGGCAAATTCTTCATCCCTGGTCGTTGGGTCATCCTCCAGGTCAAATAAATTTTCAACATTCCAAAAGCCAACCCGAAGAGACTGCCCGGAAAGGGCTGCTGTAAGCAGTAATATTAGTAAGATATATTTTTGATTCATTTTTTTAACTTTCTAATTTATTCATGTGTCGAAACAATTGGAACCTTTTAATGCAATTGTCATTAACATCTTGGAAGCGGACACTAATTTAATACCCCTCCCTCCTTGTTACCTCCTTGGTTTGGTTGTGTCCGCTTCTTTTTTTATTTTCAAACCCTGGCGGATTAACTTTTGATAATCAGTTTCAACAGGTAATTCAACAACCCACTTCAATTGTTCTCTGGAGACATCTTTAACGAGTTTTCCTTCATGTCGGTTAATCCAATACTCAATTTTACCTGCCAATTTGAAATTGCCAGAAATAGTGACTATCTCTGTTGCCACCCATTCCTTCCATTGAACTTCCCTGCATATATTTTCAGCCGTATTTCCATATGCATCACTCAATCCTTTCTTTCCCAGCTTTACTCCGCCAAAATAGCGAACGACTGCGATGGCTGTTTGAACAGCGTCATGGCTTCGCAGTGTATTTAGAATGGGCAGCCCGGCTGAACCAGACGGTTCCCCGGCATCGGAAGAATTTTCAATAATTTCTTCGTCCGCAAAACGATAAGCCCAGCAGATATGCCGGGCATTATGAAATTCTTTTCTTAATTCTTTTAGGAAAAATTGAAAATCAACCAATGATTCAATAGGTTGTAAAATACCATTGAATTCTGATCGCTTAACTTTTAATGCGTACCGAGCTTTTTTAGAAGGAGTTTTGCTCAAGATTTTCTATATGAAAAACGAATTGGTACTCCATTAAAATTGAATGCTTTCCGCAACTCATTCTCCAAAAATCGTTTATAATGTGTGGGAATCAATTTTGGAAAATTAGCATAGGTAGCAAATAATGGCGGTGCAGAACTCACTTGTTTGATAAATTTTATTCGTATCACTTTTCCCCTCTCTGCAGGCACACTTCGCGTTTTGACAGCTTGTTCTAAAAACGTATTTAAAGCGTTGGTAGAAATAACTTGTTTCACATTTTCAAAAACGATAAATGCCTCTTTCAGAATAGTGGAAACCCGTTGCTTTGTCAATGCAGAAATGAACAAAATCGGAAAATCATTCAGTTTCGGAAATTGATTTCTGATGGTTTCTGATGTTTCCGCCATTGTGTTTGTTTCTTTTTCAATCAAATCCCATTTATTCACAACGATTATCAATCCTTTACCGGCTTTGATCACCTGATCAACAATGGTTCTGTCCTGTTTACCAAATCCCTTTTCCGCATCGATTAATACTAGCGCAACATTGCATTGATTAATCGATCGAATTGCACGAACAGTGCTGTAATATTCTATATCGTCTATTATCTTGCTTTTCTTGCGCAAACCGGCTGTATCGATCAAAATAATCTTTTTACCATACCATTTCAATGGTGTGTCGATGGAATCTCTCGTGGTTCCAGCAATGGGTGTAACAATGGTTTGTTCTTTTTGGAGTAACGCATTCACCAGAGAAGATTTCCCAACGTTGGGCATGCCAATAATGGCTAATTGTAAATCTGTGCTTTCATCGGCTTCAATTTCCCTGTCCTTTAAATTCAATTTGATTCCAATCACTTCCATAATATCACCGGTCAATCGACCGGATAAGGCCGACATGGGCAGGATAGGTTCTAACCCCAGTTCGTAGAAATTGTGTATTTGCTTGTCCTGGTTCATATTATCACATTTATTCACTATAAGGATATGAGGCTTCCCACTTTCTCGTAATACCTGAGCCAATACCTGGTCACTGGATGTTATGTTCTCTCTTCCATCGACCATTAACACTACCACATCCGCTTCGGACATGGCCAGTTTGGCCTGCTCGCGGACAGCTGCATTAAACACATCCATATCCTCCGGAATAAATCCGCCTGTATCGATAAAACTGATGCGTTTTCCTTCCCATTCTGTTTCACCATACACCCGGTCTCTGGTGATTCCTTCCTGGGAATCTACAATGGCTTTCCGCTGGCGCAAGACACGGTTAAAAAAGGTGGATTTTCCCACATTGGGTCTGCCGACTATAGCTACAACTGGAATAGACATACTAGTCATTAACCTCCGCTAATTTCTGTTGATTATTCACAATTTTCATGCGTTTAGATTCCTGATCTATTTTAAAACTTATATCAAATTCCATTACATTATTACTCCATATCAATCAGCGGCTAATACTTTGAAAAATTCATCCGGCTCATCAGGGGAAACATGAAACGGCACACCGATTGCATTAGAAATATCTTTAAGCGTTAAGTCATCTAACGTCATTTCGCCGGATGTTTCATTAACAATCCGTTCACTGAATATAACTTTTTCTCCTAAATCTTTTCCTTTTAATTGATTAATGATATCTCCTCCCGTTAAAAGTCCTGTTACGGTGACTTCATTTTTACCTAAGAATTCATTCCTAATTGGAACATAATTCACTGTAAGGTTTGGAATGGTATTCAATTTTGGAATATACCAATTTTGAAATGTTTCAGAAATAAGTGTCCCTGATCCAATGGTTATTCGTGTTTCACTTTGAATTTTCGGAAATTTAAAATTGGTCCATAATTCCTTGAAGCTCCGTACTTGTCCGACACCGTTTTCCTCCAACTCAAGGCCATTATAATGATGGCTCTCTGGTACATCTTTTCCAACTGTAAGATACCATTCATCACTCAACACAACAAACTGACTTCCATCTTGATGCCGAAATCGATTATCATAATCTTCATACAGTGATATTGTTTTTTCTGCATATTCTTTCGTCACAGACGGAATAAAAGGTAGTCCTTCCCTGTGCATTGTGAGCCCAACGGGGACAATAGACATGCTTCTTGCCGTGGGTGTAAATCGGTGTATATCAGCAATGGTTTTTTCCAGAAATGATCCATCGTTCCAAGTGGGACAAAGAACAACCTGTGAATGAAGCTCGATTCCATTTTCTGCCAAATATTCGAATTTTTTAAGCAGATAATCATCTTTACCATATAAAAACATTTCCAAACGTTTGTCAGG
>CAZIFK010000158.1:0-5118 GCA_964538995.1 uncultured bacterium | reverse complement strand
GTTGAAGGATATACAATTCACGGATTTACAAACCATGATGGTAAACCAAAACGTCCACCCAAATCATTTATTAATACACTTACTCCATTTTTTAAATAAGTCCACTCCAGAAGGGGTTAAAACCCCTAAATGTTGTTTTTTAACTTTAATCCCTGCCCTAAAGGACAGGGTAAGTGATTTTCCACATCTTATATACATATTTGATATTTACCCCGTCATTTATGGAGGGGATTGAAAATAGTAATAAGATTGGATTCCCGCCTGCCACATTAAGAATAATTTAAACGGGGTAGGCAGGTATCCCAATAGAACCTTTTCGGATTGGACTTTTAAATAAAATTCAAATATATATTTAGTCTACAGGTTCGCGCTGAATGTGTTTCCTGTTGATTAAATAGACTGCTGTCATTGCCAAAAGACCTCCAATTGCTGTTGAAGCTTCAAGCGGTTCTTTTAATATTAACATGCTAAAGAGAATTGCTGTAACCGGGACCGTAAAAATGAAAGCACTGGCTTTTTCTGACCCCAATTTTGTTGTTCCAATAAAATAGACTGTAGTTCCAAAAACCATTGCCCCAATAGAGACCGAGATCATATGGAACCAAAATGTCCAATCTGTATTGAAGACACTCATCCATTCATTTTGTATAACGAATGGAAAATAAAAAATAGCAGAAATAAAATATACCCAAAAACTGAACGTTAACGTTTGGATATACACATGAGAACGGGAGGAGATTAAAGTCATTCCTGCCCAGCAAAATGAAGCGAACACAAAATATGTATTGCCGCTGTTTGTGATTTGATCAAAACTGAAGTCCCAAACCCTAAGAACGATACCTCCACCAATTAGGCCAAGTAAAAGTCCATAAATATCTTTCCGTAAAAACACTTGACGAAAAATGATCACGGAGCCCACAAATGTAAAAATAGGATTCAAAGCGGGAACAATGACACCGCCAATTCCAGCAGAGCCAATATAAGTTCCAGTAAAGAATAAATAATTATACAAGGAAATGAGAGCGGCTCCCCCAATAGCGAAACTGAATCCCTTTTTAGAAATTGAAAGATTTTGTCCTTTAAATAATATGACAGGAACCATGGCAATAGACGATAAAAGAAACCGCCAGAAAACAAGAACCGTAGCAGGAGCATAATGACCCAGTACTTTCGCATTGGACCAGGAGAGACCCCAAGAAGCCATGGCAAGAATCATTAAAATGTATAATAAAAAGGGTTTTTGGTTCTTATTCATTATTTAGTCTAGGATTGCTTTGACTATATCAATACGGGAATCGACACAGTCGATTCACTCCGAAAATTTCTAAAATTTTTAAATAATTAATATTCATCACGAATTTTAATTCTGTCACTGGGGTAATTATTCAAAATAGTTTGAATATTTACTTGATCATTTCTATACAACTCATAAAAACTACCGAACTTCCATTCTTGTGATTCTTCAACATAACCATGTTTTACAGGATTGTTCCAAATATAATTTATTCGAGCGAAATAAGATGATTCAAAATCAATACAAGTGTCCCAGTAGTTATGCCACACTTTTTTGTTAGATCTAATATTAACAGTATTGATATTTTTATTAATCCAAATCGCTGAATATTTATGGACATTATTGATCAAATTCGGCAAGGTTTTTGGTTGGCTATTACAATCCACCATAATGTGATAGTGATTGTCTAAAACTACCCAATCTTCGAGAGTCCAACCCTGTCGATTACAACTTTCAAATAAGTATGATAAAAATACTTCTTTTGATTTATCAGTCTGTAGTAATGGACGTTTTTTATATATAGATCCTGTAATAAAATACTTTGCTTCAGGTATGAATAAATGAGGTGGGTTATGTTTGTATCGTTTTAAAGTCATATAAAATCTGGGATTGCATTGACTATGTCAATGCTTGAATCGACACAGTCGATTCACCTATATCATTTTTTTATGTTTATGAATTATTGAATAATTTCAATTTCCCAACCATCGTAATTCCCTCTCAGTTCTTCTGCGATATTTTCCAGCCAATTTCGTAAATCAGATAATTCCGCATATTCAGGAACCATGGTTTTGTACGCTAAACACAGCCATTGGTTATTTGAGGAAGCAGCAGGAGAAATATCCACATCAAACCCGTCTTTTTCTAATACGCCTTTGGCAAGTTCAGCTCCCTTTTTATGTGGAAAATAGAACCAGAATGAAATCGGCCGCGGTTGATTGGGGTGGTGCTCATATTGACTCCACAATTCAAGCGTCTTTTTATCCGGATCGTTAAATATTTTCATGAGATTGAGAGTTGTATACGTTCGTTAAAACATTTTTTATTCTAATACATGAATATTTTTATCAGAACATATTTTCTTCAGAATTTTCGGCCATACCGATACACTGACTTCACCAAGATGGGCTTTTCTCAATAGATACATATACGTTCTGGATTGTCCGATTCCTCCTCCAATTGATAAGGGTATTTCATCGTTAATTATCGCTTGGTGATATGGGAGGTTAATATCATCTTCAAGACCTGACATTTTCATTTGTTTGACAAGTGTATCTTTCGTGACACGAATACCCATAGATGTCAGTTCATGGCGTCTTTTTGTAACAGGATTCCACACGAGAATATCACCGTTCAAACCGTGGGTCTTTTTTCCTTTAGGAGAAACAGTCTCTGTGATCCAATCGTCGTAATCAGCCGCACGCATTTCATGGGGGAATCCATCGTTTAATACTGAACCGATTCCGATGATAAAAACAGCAGGATAATCCTGGATTATTTTTGTTTCCCGTTGTTTCCTGGGAAGATCAGGATACAACTCCAATATTTCCTCGGCATGAATAAATATTAATTCTTCCGGGATATCCATGTATTGATCAGTTTTTAATTGAGGAAATTGTTCTTGAGCGTACAAGCCAGCATCATAAATCACTTTCCATATATTTTTTACTGTTTCCTTCAAATAATCTAGCGTGCGATCGCTTTCTGTTATGACTTTTTCCCAATCCCATTGATCTACATATGAACTATGATCGTGGTCCAGAAAATAATCTTTACGAACTGCCTTCATATCTGTACACAAACCTTCGCCCACTTTACAATCGAATTGTTTCAGTGCCATCCGTTTCCATTTTGTTGCTGCTTGAACGACTTGTGCCTGAATTTGTTTTTCAAGTCCTAAACCACATGGAAATTCAACCGGCGTTCTTGATCCATCTCTGTCCAGCATATCATTCACACCGCTATCCCGATCAACGATTAGCGGTACCTGTACCATTTGCATGTTTAATGCCTTACAGAGATTTTCTTCTATGTAGTTTTTAATAGCAAACACCGCACGCATAGTATCCATTGGTGTTAATAATGAGGTGTAGTTTTGCGGAAGTTGTTCTGCTAATTCGTCATAGTTGCCGATACCTGGTCCAGCCAGATCTGCTTGTTTATCATTCATGATTCTTACTCCTTAAAATATGATAATTTGAATTGATTGAATTTTAATTGAGTAAAGGCTTATTGTTAGACCCACCAGTACGTACCAATTTTTCGACTGGTGTTTATATAAAATATCCAGAATGCTGCCAGGAAAATCAAATTCAACCATCCGTTAATAGAAATAAGCATCGAAAGAGTAAAAACCCAGATATCTTGAAGATCTCCCCACCAATTGAAATATAATCCGGTTAGGGAATGCACTAGCCAGATTATTAGAAGAGTATACGTTAGAACCCGTCCTTTATAGATGTCTATTCTCCACATGCGACAATGTGGGCAGCGTAAAGCGGACGTAGCTATTTCCGATACGCACCAGTAACACGGATTGGTTGTATTATCCGAACGTAAATCCTTTAGGTAATTCTGATTCATTCGTTCCTTCCGGTACCCACGACAGGTCCAGAATCGTGTAAGTTGGATTAGTGGTGTTAAATATAGGAACAACTTTCATTCCCATTTTGGGTTCTCCAATGACCAGATTCCCCATCAGAATTGTCGGAACTCCTTCAAACTCTACATTCACAAATCGTATGGGTTTTGGCAAGGTATTAAATGCACCCGTCCGTTCAGTAATCATGAAAGTATGAACCGTAGCACCCTTTTGAGCCGTTTCAGTCATATCTACAATTACATTTTTACTCAAACAGTCTGGACAATGAATGCGAAACGGGATAAAAATGGAACCATTCGCATCACAATCAGGATTTTCACATCGTGTTCCTAGTAGTTTTCCATTTCCCAATCCTTCAAAGAAAGGCGCTTCACCGCCATACATATGAACATGGGTTACATCCCGGGGATTGGTGACGCCCATAAGTTCACCATCTTCGTTTCGAATCGGATCATTTGGATATCCATAATGGAATTTTCCATTGAAGTGATATCGTCCATTTGCTACTCTTACAGTACCACGATCTTTTAAGTTCATGATTCAGTCCTTTCTAATTGATGATCAGGATGAATTAAAATAGTTGCCGTTACATGGGAACCGACTCCTGCATGGCTGATAGCCAATCCGCGTTTGGCGTTCTCCACTTGCAGGTTAGTCCAGTCTTCAGGTTTGTTACGACCAAAGCGATCCCATTTTGATTGATCTTCGTGCATTTCTGCCCAACGACCCCAAATATGCTGCCCCACTTCAATGGCCTGCATAATACCTGTTGCTCCCACAGCATGCATATTACCGATTAAACCTCCTGAAAGGTTAGCAGGCAGTTTTCCGGGTTGATTTGTAAAGGGATTTGTATGATAGCAATCTCCAGATTCCACGTAAGACCTTCCTTCTCCATAAGGACGTATTCCAATATCTTCATACGTTTGGATGTCACTAATGGTAAATGCATCGTGCAGTTCCACAAGATCGAAATCTTCAGTGGGATCAACAACACCAGTCATTCCATACGCGTAATAGGCGGCCATACGAGCAGCCAAAAATCCGGTGAAACCGGGGTAACGATCTCCACCTGGAAATCTTTCACCCAGATCTTTATACTGGTCGGGAGATTCATTGGGTAATAACGGTATTTCCATATCTCTTCGGTCTGCGACTCGCAATGTGTGGCTGCCGGCGGATACATAAATCAGAAGGGGATTATCGGTTAATTCAAAAGCTG
>CAZIFK010000157.1:0-5124 GCA_964538995.1 uncultured bacterium | reverse complement strand
GTTGATCATATTTTAGAAAGAGTCGGTGCATAATGTTCCGTAAAGTGAAAAAAGTTCATTTTGTTGGCATTGGTGGAATCGGTATGAGCGGCATCGCTGAATTGCTCCTGAATCTTGGCTTTGATGTGAGTGGTTCAGACATCAATAAATCAACCATTATTGAAAAATTGATCAGACTCGGGGCGGACATCCATATGGGGCATAGTGCAATTAATCTCACCAATGCGGATGTTCTGGTGTATTCAAGCGCTATCCAAAATGATAATCCTGAAATTATCGCCGCGCATGAAAAGAATATTCCAGTGATTCGTCGTGCTGAAATGCTCGGTGAACTTATTGCCGTAAAAGAAACGAGCATTGGTGTTGGCGGAACCCATGGTAAAACAACAACGTCCTCCATGATAGGTACAGTATTAACAGAGGGGCATTTAGACCCGACACTTGTAGTAGGCGGATTGGTTAAAACCATTGACTCCAATTCCAAACTGGGCGACGGTGATATTATAGTGGTGGAAGCAGATGAATTTGATCGCAGTTTCTTGGCGTTACGTCCAACAATCAGTGTTATTACGAATATTGAACTGGAACATACGGATTGTTATAATGATTTAGACGATCTTCAACAGGCATTTTTACAATTTGCCAATTCATCACCCTTCTATGGAGTCGTAATCGCAGGCATAGATTCCCCTGCTTTACAAGAAATTTTGCCTGAAGTAAAACGTCCGATTATCAGTTATGGTTTAAGTGAACATGCAGACATCCGTGCTGACAAAATTTGTTATAATGAATCCCAGACAGTGTATACACTTTACACACATGGGCAGGAAAATGGGACAATTACACTGAAAGTTCCCGGTGAACATAATGTGTTGAATTCTCTGGCTGCTATAGCTGTGGGGATGGAAATGGGACTAACAATTGACACCATCAACAATGGGTTGAGGGCTTATAACGGGGTGCGGAGGCGGTTTGAAATTAAGGGAACGTCCAATGATATTATGGTTATAGATGATTACGCCCACCATCCAACAGAAGTTTTGGCAACCTTAAATGCCGCCAAAGAGGGTTGGAAACGTCGAATTGTTTCTGTATTTCAACCCCATTTATTTACACGAACCAGGGATTTTTACGAAGATTTTGCCTTGGCATTTCAAAATTCAGATGTTTTGATCGTAACGGATATTTATCCTGCGCGAGAAAAACCCATCAAGGGAATTAACGGTGCGCTCGTTTCTAATGCTGCACGTAAAGCCGGCCATAAACATGTCCATTATGTACCAAATCTTGATGACTTAACCAGCCAATTAGATAGCATAGTTCAACCGGGAGACATGATTATCACTTTAGGTGCCGGGACAATTTGGCGATATTCTGAAAAATATTTTCAACATTTAAAAACTCTGGAGGCTGCTGCATAAGGTGACTCATATGGCAGAATTGAAACGAACAGTAAAAGGGACACTTCTGGAAAATGAACCAATGTCCGCACACACATCTTACGGAATCGGTGGTCCAGCTTGGGCATATATAACTCCTAAAGACATTTCTGACTTAAGTGAAATATTGAATTTTGCTAATACATATTCAATCCCAACATATTTCGTTGGATCAGGATCGAATCTACTTGTTGCGGATGAAGGAATAGACGGTATTGTCATTACATTAGGGAAATCATTTAGAAAACTGGAAATATCCGGAAATATAATCTATGCTGAATCAGGCGTCATGCTTGGACATTTGGTAAAAGAAAGTATCAAACGTAATCTGAGTGGTTGGGAAAGTATGATCGGTGTGCCGGGAACACTTGGCGGCGCGTTGATAATGAATGCAGGCGCTTTTGGTGGCGAAATATCAAATTACCTGATAAATGTAGACGTTATGACCCTTTCTGGGAAAATTAAACAATATGATGCCGGTGACATTGACTTCAGTTACCGACATTCAACATTTAAAGAAAATGAGATTATAATCAGTGCCAATTTTGAACTGATTGAAGCTTCGCCGGAGATGATTTCAGAAAAACGTGATATGGCCAGCAAGGGACGGAAAATGAATCAACCGCTTCGCTTCCGTTCTGCAGGAAGTGTATTTAAAAATCCAAAACCTGATCTTGCGGCCGGTTATCTAATTGATAAAGCCGGTCTTAAAGGCACACGCAGTGGTGAAGCAGAAATTTCTACGCAACACGCCAATTTTTTCATTAATCATGGGCAGGCAAAAGCCAGCGACATAATAAATCTTATTTCCATTGCCCGAAAAAAAGTACAGGAAAAGTTTGACATTATGCTGGATCTAGAAATAAAAACATTGGGATTCCCAAAGGATGTTTTTCAGTATGAGTAAGAAAAAGAAACAGATGAATTGGCGCTTTATCATTGGTGCGTCATTGACCACAATCGTAATCGGATTATCGTGGTTATCATTTAATTGGTCTGTATATACAGGATTTAATTTGTTAAACAACATTGAAATCCAAGGACCAAAAATTATTCAGGAAAATGAATATTACGAATCTCTTTCATCATTACTTGGAGTTTCCATAAACGAAATTGATGTAGGTGAAATTGGAATGTTATTAGAAAGCCATCCATTTGTCAATGCAGCAAGAGTATGTAAAAAATTCCCAACTACGTTATATATCGAAATTGTGGAGCGTGAACCCATTGCACTTCTGAATATGAAACCTATTTTTTATATTGATAATGAAGGTGTCGTTCTTCCGGATTTAGGTAAAGTCGGTGAAAAAATTCTCCCCATCATGTCCGGATTTAATTCCGCTCGGGAACTTTACCCCATTGGGCATCAAACAATATCTCTGAAAGTATTGGAGTCCGTTTCAGTTATCGATCAAATCATGAAATTTTATCCAAGTTTATATGACAATCTTTCTGAAATAACTTTAAATAGTAATGATGAATTCGTTTTGATACTGGCAGATTATCCTACAAAAGTCATATTGGGGAAAGACAAGATTTTGGAAAAAATTCAAATTCTGATTTCGTTTGCACAATCTCTCCCGGATGCTAACGGATTAAATAACTATACATTGTTAGACTTGCGCTATAATCGCCAAGTTATTGCAAGGGTTCGGGCATGAA
The DNA here is from genome assembly GCA_964538995.1 of uncultured bacterium. Lineage (GTDB taxonomy): Bacteria > Fidelibacterota > Marinisomatia > Marinisomatales > TCS55 > JADFRD01. The sequence goes on along the minus strand of CAZIFK010000157.1, from coordinate 2,023 downwards.
GGTTATCCACAAAAATAATTCACAGCAATTAAGAGTCGGCTTGGATGTGGGTTCATCGTTTATTACTTGCGCAATTGTTGAAAAATCCACAGAAAAAGATGAAATGAAATTGCTGGGTCTTGGGCGTGTTCCATCCGCAGGATTGAAAAACGGATCGGTCATTCACCGCGATAAATTGATGGATGCAATGGAAACTGCTGTGAAAGATGCAGAACTCATGTGCGGACACAAAGTAGAAAAAGCCGTACTAAGTATTTCCGGAGAAAATATACGCGGCATCAATACACAAGGCGCCATTGCCATCCAGCGAAGCCAGCACTCTATGATCCCAGTAGAAAACGAGATTACAGAACACGATGTATTCCGAGTGATGGAAATGGCTCGAGCCCTTTCCCTCCCTACTGACCGAGACATTATGCATGTTCTTCCACAGGAATACGTTATTGATACGATGGACAAAATTAAAGATCCAGTCGGTATGTCCGGACGAAGATTGGAAGCCAAAGTTCATTTGATAACCGTTCCAAGCACCGCAGCAAAAAATTTGGTTAATTGTGCGGAGGAGCTCGGCATTAAAGTGGATGGTCTTGTTTTCCAGGGACTGGCTTGCGCGTTAACCACGTTGGATGCCGACGAAAAAGATTTAGGCGTTGCCATCGTGAATATTGGCGGAGGAACTACGGAAATCGTGGTTTATCATGAAGACGGAATTCGTCACTCTGCTGTATTGGGAATCGGTTCAAACAGTATCACCAATGATATTGCAGTCATGCTTCAAATCGGAATTGAAGAAGCCGAAAATATCAAAAGAAAATATGCTTCTGCAAAAGCATCCATGTCTTCCACTGAACTGGAATTTGATCTTCCTGTAAAAAACGGTGGATTAGCCAGAAAAGTCTCTGAACACGAGTTATCCCGATATGTTGAGGCGCGAGCTGTTGAAATCCTCCAGTTGATCGCAAAAGAAATCCACCGCGCTGATATTCGAGATCAATTGACTTATGGAGTCGTCTTAACCGGGGGTGGAGCTCAATTGCGGAATATTACTCCATTAGCTGAAGAAATCATTAAAATGAGAGTGCGTAAAGGCATTCCAAAAAATATTAGCGGTGCAATAGATATTGCATCCGAGGCGGAGTTTACTACAGTCATCGGGCTGACACATTGGGTAGATGTAAAACGGGAGTTATCTCCAACATCCATGCCCGAAAAACCAACATTTGAACGAGCCGTCGATTGGCTCAAACAATGGGTAAAAGGATTCTATTGAGAATAAACATATACCTAACGACCAAACAAAAGGAGAGCACCTATGTTATTTGAATTTGATAGTATGGCTGAACAAAAAGCCAAACTGAAAGTCATCGGAGTGGGCGGTGCCGGCGGAAACGCCGTTAACCGTATGATACAAGCAGGAATGCAGGGCGTAGATTTTATCGTGATAAATACAGATGCCCAGGACCTGGATAACAATGCAGCTAAGCATAAATTACAAATTGGGAAGAATCTTACCAAAGGCCTTGGCGCCGGAGCAAAAGCGGACATTGGCAGAAATGCTGTAGAAGCGGATCGGGAAGCTATCGTAAGTGTTCTTGAAGGAGCCGATATGGTCTTTATTACGGCAGGTATGGGCGGTGGAACGGGGACAGGCGCTGCATCCGCCGTAGCACAAATGGCCAAGGAAATAGAGATACTAACCGTCGGGATTGTTACACTCCCGTTTAATTTTGAAGGCCCGAAACGGATGAATCGTGGTCTTGGAGGTTTATCCGACTTAAGAAAATCCTGTGACACGGTCATTTCCATACCTAATCAGAAACTTATGTCAATCGTGGATAGCAATACGACTGTTGTAGAAGCGTTTCAATTGGCAGACTCCATTCTGCATCAGGCAGCAAAAGGTATTTCTGATTTAATCAATGTTCACGGATTAATCAATTTGGATTTTGCGGATGTTGAAACCATCATGAAAAATATGGGTGAAGCCATTATGGGTACCGGTATTGCCAGTGGTGAAGAACGT
>CAZIFK010000156.1:0-5153 GCA_964538995.1 uncultured bacterium | reverse complement strand
CCTCACGTCAAAGCATTTATGCTGGCTCTGAAGGACAATATTAGAAAGTTTGAAGAAAAGCACGGTGAAATAAAGTCACCGGGGAATGAGTCATTTCAGGGGTTTGGCGTTAAACCTCCGAAATCCGGCTTGCCGAATTAAATCTATTCATGAAGGACCCATCGTCGTCCTTTTTTCATCTCCCTCATCTTAAAAATGATCCATAGGGAAATAACACACCAAGCAATACCATAACCAAATAGACCTCCCATTATCACATCTCCGGGGTAATGAACTCCTACATAAATTCTACTAAAGGCTATTATAACAGCCATCGAGTAGAATATTCTCTTCCATTTAGAATAAAAATATGTCAAAACTGTTGCAGCACAAAACATGTTGGCTGCATGATTTGATACAAAACTGTATCGTCCGCCTTTTGAAACAAGGAGATTAATTGAATCAGCCATAGCGTGAGAAGGGCGGAGACGACCAACCCAGGGTTTGATAATCTGTGCTGCAATCACGTCTGTTGTTGCAAGAGCAATAATTAGGAGACCTACGGCAATTTGACCTCGTTTTCCTCCTTTAACAATCAACATTATTATCAGAATCAAAATAGGGAAGACCCAATAATTCTGATTGGTAATGATTGGCATGAAAACGTCAAATAAAGCATTCGATAATGTTTCATTAAAAAAATGAAACAGGGACTTATCTATACTATCCAGCCAGGGAATCATTTATCATGCTCAAGGTCTGACAAATGCTCTAAACCGTGTTTATCAAAATAAAGACCGGCAAAAGTACCTGTCAATTCTGATAAGTGTAGAGTGTTTTCAGGATCAACTATTTGTTTGCATTTCATGGCATCCACCAGCAATTAGCTCGATAGCTTTATCAATAGTAGTAATATGCTCATTTATTTGATGGATACTCACTTCATCATCATATATACCGCATGGTACTTGACAATGGCCAAATAACCATGAAGAAAAAATTATTGTAGTTATTATTATTCTGTGGAATTTGTTAAACATAGACTCACCTTTCAGCTAAAAATTGGGAAAGATATTTAAACACCCGAAGATCATTAAAAATCAAGGGCATTTATTGTTTAATATTTAAAGTTTAGCTTGCAGGCGTAAAACGATTGAACGACCTAATGTTGGACCACCCATAATTTCTATATGGCGATGGTCAAGAATATTGCTCACCGACAGCATAGCAGAAAGATGATCGTTAAATTTATAGCTCGTATGGAGATCGCTTAAAAAATATGTATTGATTTTTCCATAATAAATACCTGATGACCATGGAAATGCATCCACATAACGTATATTTAGAGTGCCGCTAAAATCATACTTCCTTGGATTAAATTGAATCTTGATGCCACCTTTATGTTTAGGAGCGTTGATTGGATCGGGAGCGCCGGTAACGGGATTATAGAATTGAGTTATACTTAAATAGGAATAATTCATGCCTAATGTCCACTCGCGGTTAAAGAACCAGGTCAGGCTCATATCGAAACCACCCATACTCACATCACCGTAATTAACATAGCCGACTACAATGGGAGGATTCTGGCCACTGGTTGTATCCAAGGCAGCTACGCCGTCAATGAAATCCCGCCAGTGATCAAACGCCAAATCAAAGTCTTCTTCATCTACAATATTATTCGGGTCCTCATTTATAACACCATCTCCATTCCAGTCCGTCATTAAAGCTTCTTTTTTAACAACAATCGGTGTAATGAATGTCACAGAACTAACGAATGAATTGAAGTGACTACCGAATATGTCCAATGTTCCATAAAGTTTTGGTGTGATTCTTCCCTTATATCCTAACTCGAGAGTTTGAACCAATTCAGGAAAAATTCCCTCTCTATCGACGACTTCATTTTTGAAATATCCATCTATCTTAGGATCGGTGGATGGATAAAAGAACAAATGTGTTTCTGGATTATATTCATTTAAAACAAACGCATCATAAGGGTCTTTCCAATAAATCTGGTTTGTACTATCTGCTCTGGGATAAATATATCCACCATGGGCTCCCCGTGCATAGACTTTAAATGTAGAAACACGAGTAACAAAAATATCTAAAAACAATGCCTGGTTGGAAGGATTGTTGAACGCCTGGGCATAGGTTAAACGAATATTCTGGTTTTCACGGGGGCGCCACACCAATCCTATTTTAGGTGAAACCTGAAGACCGTCAGTTTTATCAAAATTGAACCGCCAATTAAAAGGGTTGTAGTTACGGTCAGCATTGTTGAATTCGATCATATCTGTCAACCGATCATGGGTATCAAACCGGGTCGCCTGTACCAGTTCAAGTTTATCAGTCAGTTTCCAGTTTAATTGATAATACAAACCCAGTTCATTGACAACATAACGATTATCTTCAGCGCTTTCATCAATCCCCTCGTCAATATTCTCATCAACTTTGCCGTCGCCATCGTTATCAATGCCATCGGCAAACACATTCCCAACACCGTTAACTCCCGGTTCCCCGGGGTCTGGTTGACCATTACCATTTGTATCTTCATAATCATCACTATCTCCATCATTATCAACACCATCCCTGATAGCTCCAAAGACATTATCTGTTGAATCACTTGACCATACGTTAAAGGGTTCACCGGCATCATACAATAAATTATCATTAAAGTCCGCATAACTTGTTGGAGAAAGACCTTCACCATTGCTATTATTATCCCGACGATCCGAAAGTTCGTCGTCAGATAAAATTGTTCCTTGAGTATTTGGCATCGTCAGAAAATAATCGATACCCCAAACAAATCGGAAATCTCCATTTAGTAACTCCATTGCATGCTGGAATTGAGTACTCCATTTCCCTGATCGATCAGAGATTATACCGCCTGTAGCAAGGTTCCGTGTAGGTCTGTTGGCTGGGCCTGAAAAACTGGTATTAAGATAGGATTGTAAAAAGAAATTTTTATACCGTAATCGGCCATGCCAATATCTATATACCCAACCGTCTGCCAGATAACGGGCAATTCCAGTAATGTTAATATTTCTTGCATAGGCATAACCATGTGAAAAGATTAGGGCGAAATCATCATTTGGATTATAATCTGCTCTTAAATCATATCGATAATTTTTCACACTAAAATCCGGATAATCATTAATACCATCATCATTTGCATCCGATTCAAATCTTGGGAGATTAGAAGGGTATTCTAAATTAAAATCACCTTCTCCGCCATACACTCCATCTTTGTTGGTATCAAACAATATGTTACCTTCATTATCATATGTATAGTCACCAAACCCAAATCCAGACCATTCACCGGTATCTTCGTCAAATATTCCTGATTTAATACTTCCAAAACGACCTAACCAGCGTGATCCGATTTCATCTTTTTCATCTACCAAACCATCTCCATCATTGTCAACTCCGTCATACCATACTTCTGTGTTGTCATCAATGCCGGTATCGATTCCCTCATCGATCCTACCATTGCCGTCATTATCAAGTCCATCAGAATAAGCCCTGCCAATCATTTCTTCCGTTACACCCCAAAGAATGGTGCCATTATCCAAAATATACCTATTATATTGATCATCAATTGCAGCATCGACCATTTCCTGAGTGATAAAAGGGCTTCCCACTTCAGTGCCGGCTGGAAATGTTTCATCTATATTGTCTCTATAAAAAAGATCTACCCAATCCAGGTTTTCATCAATAAAACCATTACCATTATCATCAATTCCATTATCAGGAATTTCACCACTTGAAATTTCTATCAGCATTTCTTCTGAGAATTTAGGATTTCCATATTCAGCTATATTGATACGTGCGAGACCAACATCATCTACACCATTGTGAATCATTCTATTACGACCAATAAATGCAGGGTCGTGCCCTTCATATTCATCATCATTGAAGTGTTCCCAATCGTAAGCGTTAAAAGCAACGGCAGAGACTTTAAATCCAATATCTTTGAATACAGTTGCGTGACGAAAGGTTAATTTTCGTAGGTATCCGCCTTCTTGAGCCAGATCACCACCTTGTATATTGATTGTTGTTCCTACAGATTCACGAGGTGTGGATGTAATGATATTAAGAACACCGCTATGGGCGTTCGGACCATAAAGAGCGGATGATGGCCCCAGTACGACTTCAAACTGCTTGACATCTTCAAAAGAAACTGGAATAACGTTATATGCTATCAAGCGCAGCGATGGAATATTAGCCATTCTGCCATCAGTTAAAGTCAGCAATCTGGAACTAAATGATGAGTTAAATCCTCTTGCGCTTAAGTTATAACTATCCACACCTGATTGTGTAAAATCGACACCTTTGACTTGTTTTAAATAATCTCCTAAATTTGTATTGCTTTCGCGACGAATTTCTTTTTGTGTTATAACACTGATTGCAGCTGGAGCATCTTCCACGCGCTCTCTTCTACGGGAAGCAGTAACCACATACGTTTGCATCTGGATTGCTTCTCGCTCCATGGCAATATCTGCTTTAACAATTTCACCCAATGTAACTGTTAAATCCAGAGTCTGCTCTTCATATCCAATGTACGATACTTTTAAAGTTACAGCTCCAATGGGAACATTTCGAATAGAGTAGTTACCTTTCAAATCCGTAGCTGCCCCCATCGTGGTCCCCACAATAATGACGTTCGCTCCAATGAGTGGATCATCATTATCGGCATCGCTTATTTGGCCGGTAACTGATCCGGATTGGGCTAAAAGATTCTGAAGTAATAGTAAACTAGTGCAAAGAAGAATTAATTTTTTCATCTGATACTTTTTTTTAGCAGACAGCTCCGCCGGGGAGCGGAGCTGTCTGGTTAATCATTAATATTAAAAAAAATGGATGCAATTAGGGTTATTTCAACAGCATCATTTTCTTTGTTGCTACTTTGTTACCGGCTTCTACTCTATAAATATAGATACCGCTGGGTAGCATGTTTCCATTTTCATTGCGGGCATCAAAGGAAATTGTATGACGGCCGGCAGGTAGTTCTCCGTTAAAAAGTGTAGCTACTTGCTGCCCCAGCAAATTCCACACGGTTACTTCTGTAGGTGAGAATTCAGGCAAGTCAAAACTAATATTAGTTATGGGATTGAAAGGATTGGGATAATTCTCATGAACAGCAAATTTTGCCGGAAGAATATCTTCTGATTCAATAC
>CAZIFK010000155.1:0-5180 GCA_964538995.1 uncultured bacterium | reverse complement strand
AATGCTTCGATCATCGCCCATTGATGAAAATGGTTCGTGCAGGATTCATCATTCACATTGAGTTTGTTGATCACATTAATTACTTCCTCCGGTCCGATGGATGCGCCGATACGCCAGCCCGTCATGGCAAATTTTTTCGAAAATGTATACAAAACCACAGTCCGTTCCTGCATCCCGGGAATATTTACAATGGATTGCGGTTTTGTTTCATAAAGCATCTCATAATATGCGTCATCGCTCAATACCCACAAATCATGTTCAATTGCCAGTTCAGCCAAGGTCTCCATTTCCTCCCTGGAAGATTCTGCAGAAATTGGATTATTGTAATTGTTATAAATTAGAGTTGTGGTTTTTTCTGAAAGTGATGATTTCAATCTATCAATATCAATTGCAAACCCTGTTTCGGTTGGTTCATATTGATACGGAACGGCTATGCCTCCATGATATTCGATTTGGCTTTCATAAATCGGATATCCAGGATTGGGGTAAAGGACTTCATCTCCGGGATTCATTACCGCTTGAATGAATTTTCCGATGGTAGGTTTTCCGCCCGGTTGAACGGAAATATTATCAGGTGAATAAATTACACTACGTCTGCTGCCCACATCTTCTGCTAATGCTTTTCTTAAGGGTAAAATACCATTACTTGGTGCATAGCCATTGTATCCATCACGGATGTATTTATCGGCCGCGTTAATAATATTTTCAGGTGTGGGTAAATTCAGATCTCCCAAATGGAAAGGATATACTTTATTTCCTTGTTCTTCCCATTCTCGAGCCTGTCCCGAAACAGCAAATGCAGTTTCAGTCCCAAGGTTAGTAATTCTATCTGCGATTTTCATAATAATACTCTAAAATTTGATTAGTTGATTGGGGATAAATCCCCGATTATTTAAAATGTTTACCCCCAACCTAAAGGATGGGGTAAGTATCCATTTATCAGTGTGAGAAGAAAATTCAATTACCCCGTTATTTATGGCGGGTGTTTGAGAAATAATAACCCAAGTTGGGGTTTCCCCGCCTGCCGGTCGGGCAGGAACCCCTTTTCGGAGTGAACTCATGTCTATATCGGCCATAAAATTCCCATCATTAATAATTTACACCAATCATCCAATCATCCGTTCAGTCTTATAGTTTTTTTAGCGCTTTTTTGATAATGTCTTCAATGCTTCCATTCAATTCGCCGGCTGTTTCCAAACTGCGAATAGCTTGATTCACCCGACCACGTTTATAACCTAATGACATTAATGCGATTATGGCATCACCGGTTTGTCCATCATCACCATCCAACATAAAACCCATATTATCGTCATCCTGGTCTACATATTTTTCTTTCAATTCCAAAATGATCCGCTTTGCCGTTTTAGTACCAATTCCGGGAATAACGGTTAAAGATTTCACATCACCATTAATAATATTCTTTTTGAAATCATTCGGATTTGAGCCGGAAAGAATATTCATAGCGGATCGGGGACCAATTCCACTGATTGTATTCAGCATCATAAACATATTGCGTTCTTCCTGATTGGCGAACCCGTACAGTTCCATGAGATCCTCACGGACATTGAGGTACGTTAATAATTCAGTTTCCACTCCCTTATCCGGAAGAGAATTATATGTGGCGACTGTGATGGATAACTTTAACCGAAGACCATGCATATTCAACACGACAGATGCAGGGTCTTTAAAAAATATGGGGCCTTTAATAGAATCAATCATTTTACAAACTTATATTGGTTTATATAACAAATCCCAACAGCTAATGCATCAGATGAATCAAACGGTGTTGGAGTGTCTTTCAATTTGAGTATGTTTTGAACCATATACTGAACTTGTTCTTTACTGGCATTCCCATTACCGACAACGGATTGTTTGACTTTTTTTGGTGCGAATTCCGCGCACGACAGATCATTTCTTGCTGCTGCTAAAATGATAACACCTCGAGCTTGACCAAGCATCATAGCCGATTTAAAATTCTTGTGATAAAATGTATCTTCTACAGCGACAGCGTCCGGTTTGAATTTTTTTAACAATTTCATTGTTTCATTGTGGAGATAGTTTAATCGCTCAGATAGCGGTTTTTTTTGTGGTGGTCTAATCACTCCATAACCATAAGCTTTTGCATTTCTCTTTGTGTAATCGAGAATACCAAAGCCGGTAATATTAATTCCAGGATCAAATCCAATGACGCGCATCAATCTTCAGAATCAAAATTAGTGTAAACAGCTTTAATATCATCGTGATCTTCCAAAGCCTCCAGCAGAGTTAAGATTGATTGCTCTTTGTCGCTTTCAACTTTTTGCAAATTCTTTGGAATCATATCCAAGGTAGCAGAGTCTATTTCATAGCCCTGACTTTCTAATGTATCCCGAACGGACATAATATCTGCTGGATCTGTCGTTACAATAAAATTTTCACCTTCAGCTTCAAAATCTTCAGCTCCGGCTTCTAACGCATCTTCAAAAACCTGATCTTCATCATGGTCATTTGCTTTGATGGTTATTTGCCCCTTTTTATCGAACATCCATGATACTGAACCTGTCTCTCCTAAATTTCCACCATATTTTGTGATAAGATGACGGATCTCTGCAACTGTACGTTTTTTATTATCCGTCAGGCAGTCCATGAAAATAGCCACACCGGCTGGACCATATCCCTCATACGTACTTTCTTCATAGCTGACACCAGGGAGTTCTCCCGTACCTTTTTTGATGGCACGGGTTACATTATCAGAGGGCATATTAGCAGATTTCGCATTGGCGATGGCTTGACGCAAGCGTGGATTGCTGTCTGCATCACTACCACCTTCTCTTGCTGCAATAGTTATTTCTTTGATTATCGTAGTAAAGACCTTACTGCGCTTGGCGTCGGTAGCGGCTTTTTTGCGTTTAATAGTGGCCCATTTACTGTGTCCGGACATTATTCCCCTGAAATATTACTAAAATTGAATGTAAAAAATACGAAAGATGGAATGTTAAAAGTAAGAAGGAATAAGTAAGAGAGAATAAGTAAGAAGAAAGAAGGAATAAGGAAGAAGTAAAAAAGATTGTATGTTTTTTTTCTAAATCCATATTCATAATCCTAATCCATATTCTTAATCCTAATCTATTTTGATATCCACGAGAATGATTGCTTTTTCTGTAAAACGAATAATGAACGTAATCCTATATTTATACGTCAAACTGATGGCTTGAAGGCCTTTGAGTTCTCCACTTAAAGGATGGATTTTCAGTGTTTGTGCTGTGGGATCTTTGCACAATAATTCAATAATAGTGGCAAAGCGTTCTCTTAATTCCGGATGATGCTTGAAAAATTTTTTAGCCGTTCGTAAAAAGGAAGATGTCGTTTTTATAATGTACAATTATAAAAATCCTTCAAATAAACACAATAATTGTCATCACGAGAAGCGAAACGACGAAGTGATCCCCTTGAATTGGTTATTGCAAGGGGATTGCCGCACTCCACTATGTTCCGTTCGCAATGACAAAATCATTTATTTTGAACAATTATTCTTCTGCTGAATCAATGGCTTTCAGTAATTCTTCTGTGCTGTTAAAGGATTGAGTATTTCCTTTTTGCACTTCTTCTAAAGATTGTTTTAACCTTGCAGAGTAGGACGCTTCCTGTTCGGCGATGAGTTCCTCGTAACTCTCTTCATCCATTACTACGTATTGCGGTTTGTTGTTTTTAATAACGTGGACAGGACCGCTTTTCAGCTCTTCATCAACGGCGGAAATTCCACGCCGTTTTATTTCTTGTGCGGAAATTGTTTTCATTTTAGCTCCGTATATAGTACTGAATTTTGTGCTCTATTAAGTTTATATAAAGAATAACTTTGAACAATTAATTCTAAAAACACCAACATTAACGGTCTTTCATGGCCATCATCAACATTATTGGCTAATTAAAACTACCCTACACAATACAATTTTTATTGATTACAACAGTTAATTTTTTTAATAGCAAAAAACAATCTTCTTCAATCTCTTTCCTTTTATCATTTTTAGTATTCTCACAAATTTGTTCAATCATTTTATAAATTATAAAACATACGCCATGAGAAATATCATAAAGCATAAATTCAGGATTATTACTATTAGAACTTTTACTAATCCAACCTGAATGAATTAAATTCGATCCTTTATTATAAGGTAGTATTAAGCTATCCATTTTTAATTTGTCAACCATTCTTTGAAAATTGTTATCGTATTTTTTACTATATTTATTATTCATCTCCTTTTTCTTTTTTGATATTTTTTTTAGTTCTTTTTCCATTGATACATCAATTAATCGGTAAGGGGAATACTTGTATTTTAAACCTTTAGTATCTGTAAAAATTTTACTTATTAGTTTATTTAGAGTTATTTGTTCACTACTAAAAAAATCATCGTTAATATTTTCTGTATATTTGCTCAAGTAAATATATATAATTACATTTTCTAACAGCACCCTATATAAACAATACGCATCCTTCATAAACTCTTCACCACCCGTAATTAATAATCTTATAGAATTAAAAGTATGAATTGCTTTTACAATAAGAAAATCACTCATTATTTTAAAATTTTCATCTTCATATTTATAATGCTGTGAAAATAATTTTTTAAGTTTTTTTCCAAATTGATGCATTAATAATAAAACAAATTCATTATCATTTTTTATTATTTTTCTCATACACATTCCCCTCTTGATAAGTTGTACCAATAAAAAACACTTCTTTATTATTTTAGTTAAATGTCTAATCCCTGACACAACGGATTGAATACCCATCCTGTTTATACATGCCGGACTTGGTAACTTCTGAATTATTATAATACAGTCTCCGTGCCTCCGCAAGGTAATCACTTCTCCCTGTTGAAGACCAAAAGGAGCCATCTTGGCCCAAAAAGTAGTAATAACCATTGTTATAGTGGCGATAACCACCCGGAAGGGCTGTAAAACCGCTTTCATTAGTTGCGCCTGTATTAGGACTAACCCAATGTTCCGTGCCTGCTTCTTTCAGTTTGCCACCTGCAATACTGCTACCACCAAGATAATCAATTAATTCTTGCCAGTCAGCATCCGTAGGTACATGCCAGCCTTCTGGGGCAATGTTGCGGCTGTCATCTACGGCATACCAGTTATATGGAAATTCCGGTAACATTCGGACACCATTCCGGTAATTCTTCGGACACCGATTC
>CAZIFK010000154.1:0-5221 GCA_964538995.1 uncultured bacterium | reverse complement strand
CAAATGAAAACAACATTTAAACACATTCGTGAATTAAAAGTGATTGGCGTATTCTTAATTGCTTACTGGCTGTATATCGATGGGGTGGATACCATAATCAGGATGTCTGTAAAAATGGGGTCATCTTTAGGATTTGAAGCCGGAGATTTGATTACCGCCTTACTTATGGTTCAATTCATTGCTTTCCCTGCAGCATTGGCTTATAATTGGTTTGCGTCCAAAATTGGAACAAAGAAGGCAGTGATGATTGCCATCGGCGGGTATGCCGTTGCAACATTTTTGGCATATTTTATGACTTCAAAGGAACATTTCTTTATGCTGGCAGCGCTCATCGGATTGTTTCAGGGGGGAATTCAGGCATTGAGCCGTAGTCTTTATGCACGGTTAGTACCGAAGGGAAAAGAAGGAGAATTTTTTGGTTTTTATAATATGCTTGGGAAATTTGCAGCAGTGGTTGGACCAGTCTTGATGGGGTGGGTGACGCTGGTGACGGGTAATGTACGCTTAGGAATTTTATCCATATTAATCCTATTTATCAGCGGTGCTTATTTATTAAACAAGGTCGATTTTGAAAAAGGGGAAGCACTGGCTGAACAGTTTTCCAGTGAATAAAATGACAGTCAAAAAAAGTATTGATTGCTACATGGATTATCACATAATATTAAAGCAGCCCCGCAAGTGTGGCGTGCTCTTCAGGGAAAAAGAATTTTCTCGAGGGTAAATTTGCGGGGCTTACTATTTTAATAATGAGAGATAATAGGAATATATAAAGTATCACATGAAGTACACAGCAAAATATTCACAGTTAGTTATGCCGGATAATATTAACATCATTGGAACTCTTTTTGGTGGTCAAATGATTTCCTGGATGGATATTGCAGCTGCAAAAGTGTCCTATCGATTTTTGAAAGAGACTGAAGCAATTGGTGCTGTGACAAGAGCCATTGAAAAAGTCGAATTTAATGAACCGGTTTATAGTGGCGAATGGGTGAACTTTGAAAGCACAGTGGTTGAAACAGGAAAAAGTTCAATAAAAATCCAAGTGGATGCATATGCTGAAGGACGCGAAAGGGGAAAAAGATTAGCCTGTACTGCGGTAATTATCATGGTTTCCGTCGTGAAAGATGAAAACGGACAGTATCATAAATATGAACATGGCAAATTATGTGAATAAGATCAAATTCAACATTCTAATTATTACATTTTTACACCTCCAATTTTGGGGGTGTTCTTTTTTTCAAACTGCAACATATCCAAATCCGATTCTGATTGAAGATAATGAACAGGTTTATATCCGCTATGAATTTGCTGAGAAACGAATTATTGGAATAGTTGAAACTGAGTCGGTTCGACCTGAAGCATTTATTTTCGCTGTTTTCCATAGAGGGAATCTGGATGCTCCTATCGTTCAAAAGATGTTTTTTCCGGGAGACACCCTTGAATTGGTGGTCACTGAAAACCATTTAAATGCTGCTCTTGAAGGAAACCTGGCTGTATTAAAAACCATCGGAGGTGATTTTCAACAAGAAGAAATTGCCTTTTCCTTCTCTAAAGAAGATAAAATCGTATTGCCACCTTTCCAATTGCATCCTGTTCCGTATTATTATGAAAAACAAACTATTCATCGTGCTGACGGTTTTTCATATTCTGTCCCGATTGACAGTGAAGAAATTATGTTTGCCAGAATGATTGAAGGACAGGAAGTGGCAAAATATCCCAAACGTGGAGAAGAACGGCATATTATTGCTTCATCAGATTCGATTTACATTAATTCAATTCCAAGTGCTTCAACGGTTAAAATATCTATTTATTGTACGCCAAATGAAGCTGAACTCGTTATCGATGGAAATCTTATAGGTAATACGCCAATAGAAAACTTGGACCTGGCAGTAGGGTTGCATTCGTTCAAGTTGGCGAAGAAAAACTATGTTCCATTAGAAAAGAAATTGGATATCCAACCATCCAAGAAAGTCAAAATGGAATTTCGTCTGAACAGATTAAACATTATCCATTTTAAATCCAATGAAGATGGGCTGAAGTATGTATTGAACGGAGAACACGAATGGTGGAATAAACGCATAAAACTGCAGATAGAGTCCGGAAAACATACATTAAACGTGTATAGCAGGGGTGATATAGTTGATGAAAAAGTTTTGAATATCAATTGGAACGACCGCATGAAATATATTCTACCAGATACCTTTGCAGTGGAGAAAGATTCATCCTAATTTCATGCCCCAAAAATTTACAATAACACTTATTAATCGAGGAAAGAATGGCCCATTTATCAACTTTACAACATACAACAGATTCGTTAGATAGTATAAAAGTAGATGCAATTTCCATCGGAATATTTGAAGACGGTTCTCTAACCGCTCGAGGAAAAACCGTTGATAAATTAATTAACGGACAAATTTCCAGGGCAGCCAAACGCGGTGATATCAAAGGAAAGGATGGCGAAACGACCATCTTCTATTCTGATAATGCACCCATTATTGTTATTGGACTGGGAAAAAAGGAAGAGTTTGATACTGAATCCATACGCAAAGCAGGTGGGACTTTAGCCAAAAAAGCCATTGCTAAAAAATATGCTCACGTCGCTTGCGAAAATTTTGGAGGAATGGGTATTGCTTCTTTTGGACAAGCTTTAGCGGAAGGTATCACTTTGGGCAGTTACCAGTTCAATGATTATATGACCAAAAAGAAGGATGAGCTGTTTGAGCTGGAAAAAGTAACTGTATCCGGAGGATCTAAAGCTGGATTGGAGAAAGGGACGATTATTGCAAATGGTGTCTGTTTTGCCCGTGATTTGGGCAATCATCCCGGGAATGTAACTACACCAACTCGGTTAGCAGATGAAGCCAAAAAGATCGGTCGTAAAGGAAAAATGAAGGTAACCGTCTTTGATCGTGAAAAATTTACTGAAATGGGTATGGGGGGATTAGCCGGTGTTTCCGCTGGAACGGATGAGCCGCCAAAATTTATCCTCATGGAATATTGGGGCACGAAAAAATCTGTTAAGCCAAAAGTGTTAGTGGGGAAAGGTCTGACATTTGATTCTGGTGGCATTTCCATCAAACCAGCAGCGAAAATGGATGAAATGAAATATGACATGTGCGGTTCGGCTGTGGTACTGGGTTGTATGCAAACAATTGCAGAATTAAAACCCAAAATGAATGTTGTAGCAGCTATTTCATCCACAGAAAATATGAGTGGATCAAAAGCTTATAAACCGGGCGATATCCTTACTGCCTATAACGGAAAAACCATCGAAGTGTTAAACACCGATGCAGAAGGCCGTCTTATTTTGGCTGATGCCTTGAGCTATGTCAGTAAACATTATGATCCGGCATTCATTTTTGATTTTGCCACGTTGACCGGCGCAGTACTTGTGGCATTGGGGCATATAGCCACGGGAATTATGGGCACCGATGAAAAGCTCATTGAGAAAGTGAAGAACTCATCTGAAAAGACTGGCGAGAAGGTCTGGGAATTTCCACTGTGGAAGGAATATTGCGACCAAGTTCAATCCAAGATTGCCGATGTTAAAAACATGGGCGCTCCTATGCAGGCAGGAACCATTGCTGCCGGTGCATTCCTAAAGGAATTTGTAGGCGAAGATATTCCATGGTGTCATTTCGACATCGCCGGAACGGCTTGGGGTGAAAAGGAAAAACCGTATGGTCCGAAAGCAGGAGCTACCGGGAATATGGTTCGGCTTGTGCTGGATGCAATAGGAATTTAGTTGGCGGATACTTTGCCCACCAGGGATGAAGCATTAAAGCTTCTCTATGAATATACAAAAAGCGATTCTTTGCGCAGGCATGCGCTGGGTGTGGAACAGGTCATGGGAAAAATGGCCGAGAAATATAATAGTGATCCGAAAGAGTGGAGATTAACAGGCCTGCTCCACGACTTTGATTATGAAATGTATCCTACTGCAAAAGACCATCCATTTAAAGGTGTTTCCGTATTAAAAGAAAATGGTTATCCTGAATCTATTTGCAACGCCATTTTGGGGCACGCGAATTATACAGGAGTGCTACGAGAAACAGACATGGCCAAAGCATTATTTTCTGTGGATGAGTTAACGGGATTTATTTTCGCTGTGACCTATGTCCGGCCATCCAAATCCATTCTCGAAGTGAAGCCAAAATCCGTAAAGAAAAAACTTAAACAGAAATCATTTGCTGCCAGTGTAAACCGAGACGACATTTTCCAAAGTATCGGAGAATTGGACGTGGATTTAACAGAACATATCCAATTTGTCATTGATGCGTTAAAAGAAAAAGCAGAAGTGTTGGGATTGAAGGGGGCTTGTGAGCGGTGAGTTGTCACTGGTTATTGCCGTGCCTGCCGGCAGGCAGGGGAACCAGTAGTTTTTATTATTATTTCACCAATTACCCGTTACCAATCACCATTATTTATTAGTTTCAACCATGACATTCACCACTGGAATTTTATTATTACTTCTCGGTGCCGCCATTGGCGCCGTTGCAATTCTTTTATTAAGGAGAAATAAAGCCCCTAACGAACAGCACTTGGAAGATGCATTAAAAGAAGCAAAAGAGAGTCTTTCTAAAGAAGCAAAAGACGCATTCGGCAGTCTCTCCAACGACGCGTTGAATCAAAATATCGAAACATTCATGAAAATCGCTGAAAGCAAATTTGGGGATCTCATGAAAAGCAGTGATGCCCAACTGGATGAAAAGAAAAAACTCATTGATTCCAGTCTAACAGAAATGAAAAAGCAGTTGGAAGGATTGAATAAGCAAACGACCGAACTCACCGGTCAAATGATGGAGTCCAAAAAAGGCATTACAGAACTGGCAGACACTACTACACAATTACGTCAAATTTTATCTAGTTCCCAGGCTAGAGGGCAGTGGGGTGAACGAATGGTGGAAGATATTCTTTCATTTATTGGACTGACTGAAGGTATCAACTATGAAAAACAATCCCAGGAAGGCACCGATCGTCCTGACTTTAAATTCAACCTCCCCGATGGAAAGCACATTAATATGGATGTGAAATTTCCGTTGAGTCATTATGAGAATTATATTGCCGCAGAGAATGAAACAGAAAAGGAAAATGAAAAGAAAGCATTTTTAAAAGACGTGCGTAATCATGTAAAAGAAATTTCCGGCCGATCATATATTGATCCAAATGCAGGAACAGTGGACTATGTTTTAATGTTTATTCCAAACGAAAGTATTTATTC
>CAZIFK010000153.1:0-5321 GCA_964538995.1 uncultured bacterium | reverse complement strand
ATTATCAAACCTTTCGGGTTTAACTGAAAGGTTTGTTTTTATAGGTATTGATTAATGAAAATTGTTTTCATGGGTAATCCTGAATTTGCTGTAAAAAGCTTGAAAAGGCTTATTCCAAGCAAGCACGAGATAATCGCAGTCGCTACCAATCCTCCTAAGCATGCTGGAAGAGGAAGGTCATTGAAGGAAACAGCAGTATCCATAGCAGCAAAAGATGCTCAATTACCTGTCATCGAAATAGACGACCTTAATTCTGAAGAATCGTTTAAGTCTTTACAACGACTGAACGCGGATGCATATGTTGTGGTTGCGTACCGTATTTTACCTGAACGAATCATCAGTATTCCAAAGCTGGGAGCCATCAATCTCCACGGATCAGTTTTGCCGAAATACAGGGGAGCAGCGCCGATTCAATGGGCGTTGATTAACGGTGAAACGGACACCGGGTTAACGACATTCATTATAGAACCGAAAATTGACACAGGAAAAATATTACTGCAACAAACAGTCCATATCGAAGAGGTTGATGATTATGGTTCTTTGGCTGAAAAGATGAGTGATGTAGGAGCTGATTTGATGGTTAAGACATTAGATCAGTTAGAATATGGGGAGATAAAACCGCTTCCTCAAAATGAAGGTGATGTATCTATAGCTCCAAAAATCACTTCAACTTTTACAGTTATTAATTGGCAAAAGTCGGCATTTGAATTACATAATCTTGTGCGTGGACTTTCCCCATTTCCCGGTGTACAATCAACCTTGAATGGGAAGAGAATTAAATTATACAAAACACAGATTATCGAAGGTAATTCTAATTATGAACCGGGTGTTGTATCAGCAATAGAGTCTGAAAATTTCCAAATACAAACTCTTTCCGGTCAGTTGAGTGTGTATGAAATTCAGTTGGAGGGTAAAAAACGTATGTCAGTATCAGATTTCTTGCGTGGATATTCTTTAGAAATTGGAATAAAACTGGGTTGATATGGATGATATACGTTACGATTCAGTTTCGATTCTTACAGAATTTGACATAACTAATAAACAATTAAAGTCAGTTCGAGATCGTTATTGTTTAAAACATTCCATTAAAGGACAAAGCCGTCAGAGGTTAACTGCACATACGAACGATGTTATTCGCTGGAGAGGGCGGTTAGATTATTGGATCAAAAGCTTATTGAGAAAACCTAATAAAAAAATTAATTTCAGATTGATGAATATCTTACGGTCCGGTTTTTATGAGATTATTATGGATGATAAAATTCCTGTGCATGCCTCTGTAAATACATATGTAGATTTATGTAAAAGGACTGTTGGTCTACAACAAAGCAAATTGGTAAATGCGCTTCTCCGTAAAGCAATTGGCATAGATATAAAAGAAAAGTCCAGTAATTGTAACGATTACGATTGGAATTCATTCCCAAAATGGTTGTGGGATAAATGGATAAGTCAATTTGGAAATGAAAGGACTTTTGGATTAGCAAAATATTTTAATCACGTTCCATCGTTTTCTATCCAACGAAAGGAATCTGAATTAAGCGAGAAAGAATTTTATTCATTTTGTGAAAATGAAAATGTTATCAACGAAAAATGGCTGGATTCAAATTGTTTTTATTCAATTGTTCAAAACCTATCCGGTTTGCAGCCTTTACTGAAATCAGGAAAATTGATGGTACAAGACAGAGCTGCCGGAAAAGTCGTTGAAATGTTGAATCCAAAACCGGGTGAAACCATCCTTGATGTATGTGCTGCCCCTGGAACAAAAACACATTATATTGCAGAATTCATGCAGGGAGAAGGTGATATTTATGCTTCTGATTTGGATGACAAACGAATGAGTGTATTTTCATCAAAGTGGAATAATGTAAACGTAAGTATCAAAAATGCTGTTGAGGATGATTTTCCACTGGCTAATGGAGTATTAATTGATGCGCCTTGTTCTGGGACTGGTGTAATTGGTAAAAAACCTGATATTCGTTGGAGAAGGTCACCAGAAGAGATTCAAACGTTTGTAAAGCTTCAATCAGACATCCTAAACAATATTAGCAAGTTTGTTAAACCAAAAGGAAGAATTATTTATTCTACTTGTAGCCTTGAACCTGAAGAAAATTGGTGTGTGGTGAATGATTTTCTTAAATTAAACAATCATTTTAATATTCATAAGGAAACAAATAATCATTCAGGAAGTTGGTTTGATGAAAAAGGTGCTTTTGCTCCTTTTCCGCCAACCAGTAAAACGGATGGAATGTTTGCAGTTAAATTAGTAAATGGATAATAAATTAATCAGATACATCGTTGGTTTTATTGTTTTATCAACTTTAACAATTCTTGTCTTTGAATTTTTAATTATGCCTTTTTACACACGTCATGATAGAGGCCAATATTTAATTGATGTGCAAGGTAAACAACTAATCAAAGCCATTGCGATGATTGAAGCAGAAGACTTTCATGCTGAAGTAAGTGATACCATGTTTACAAACAAAATTCCTCCCGGATATGTCATTGACCAATATCCTAAACCCTATATGAAAGTGAAACCGGGGCGTACAATCAAATTAACGGTTTCCACATCTGAAAAATTAATTCAAATACCTAATTTGATTGGACAGTCGCTTCGCAGCGCTGAATTAATCCTCAATCAGGCAGGTTTATTGATCGATACAATATATACTGAATACAATCCGGAATATCCGAAAGGAACGATCGCTTGGCAGTACCCGAAGGCAAATAATTTAATAAAACGTGGTTTGGGAATTCAAATAACAGTCAGCCAGGGATTACCTCCTGATTTTTATCAAGTGCCAAATGTGATCGGATTGAGTATGATACAAGCAAAAGAGCATATTGCAAAAGCACGGTTGAAAGTTGGTAAAATTTCTTATCATGAAGACCAGGATTTAGTCCCTTATACCGTGTTAGATCAATCAATTTCAGAGGGAACAGTACTGGATAATCCAATGAAAATAAATCTAGTCGTTAGTGTATTGGATTTGCAGGATATTTTCAACCAATTAACCAACGAGGATTAGTTGGTCAATTCTGCAGAATTATCACGCAAATTAATTCATCTTTTCAATCTCATAATCCCTATTAGTTATATGGTATTTATTACTGATCGAGTTGATATGACCATCATAATGAGTATTTTATCAATAATGTTTATTCTGGTTGATTATGCAAGAACAAGAGTCCAGATTGTAAAAAATATTTTTAACAAATATTTTAACCACATGATGCGTAAACATGAACTGGACGGAAAATTTACCGGTGCAACTTGGGTGGTTATTATTTCAGTTCCGATAATATATTTTTTTTCAAAGGAAATCGCTATTTTGAGCTTGGTGTTTATGTCAGTAGGGGATACGGCGGCAACCATCATAGGACAAGCCTTTGGTAAAAAAATGATTGGTTCAAAAACTCTAGAAGGATCACTGGGATGTCTTGGAGCGTGTATAATTGCATTATTGATTCTTGACTTAATGCCATTAAGCGTTGGTTTAAGTGGTGCCATAATGGCAACAATATTTGAAGTGCTTCCACTAAATATCGATGACAATGTATTAATACCGGTTGCTTCAGGAACCACAATGCTTCTTGTGAGTTCGTTTATCGTATGACATTTTTATCACCCTCTATTCTCTGGGGATTAGCCGCAGCCGCCATCCCACTAATCATCCATTTAATTAGTATGCGCCAAACAAAAGAAATAGAATTCAGCTCAATTCGTTTCCTGAAAGAAATGAAGCACGATTCCATTCGGAAATTGAAAATTAAGCAATGGCTCTTGGTCCTGATTCGCATGTTAATAATATTATTATTAGTTTTAATGCTTGCGCGACCTTCCACGAAAGGAATTATTTCCACCTGGATGGGCGGGGAAGTGGATTCAAGGGCAGTTATTTTAATCGATAATTCTGCGAGCATGTCTTTAGTTGGGGAAAATGTCTCCATATTAGAGAATGCAAAATCCCAGGCACAATCAACGATCAGGAAATTAGATGAAAAAACTATTGTTGAGATTTATCAAACCAACCCGCTAAAGCAGATATTCAAAGGCCATAAGGATAGAATTCAAAGTATTAGCAATGCTATTCATTCGATTTCCCAAGCAGTAACGACTGATCACCTTTGGGAAAAAATGAAATCTATACTATCATTAATGGAACAAAATGAAATTAATAAAGAGTGTTTTATCTTCAGCGATTTTCAATCATTACCCGATTCATCTACGATCAATTTGATTAATCAGGAATTGAAGGATTGGAAGTTCTACTTGATTGGTCAGGAAACGGTAAAGGATAATATAGGTATTTATGAAGTATTACCAGTAAGCCAGGTAAAACTTAAAGACCACTTAATGAAACTAAATACACTGGTGGCCAATGAAGGAGAAATTGAAAAACGAAATATTCCAATCGAATTGTTTTTAAATGAGGAAAGAGTTGGACAAGTAGTCACTGCATTCAAACCCGGAAAAGTAAAAGAATTTCAATTTCAAGCTTATCCTGGAGAAAGTGGTATCATACGTGGAACGATAACTATTCCGGGAGATGATTTTGCTTTTGATAATCAGCAGACATTTGAAATGTCTATTCCGAAACAGATTTCTTGCATGGTGGTGGGAAGATCGATTGAAGACATTTTTTTACTTGAACATGTATTACAATCTATTAATGGTGACCAAGGATACGTGAATATCAATAGAAAGTTTATGTCTAAAATTGATAAACTGTTTCTTGATGATACAGATGTACTCATTTTACATCGCCCAAAACATATTTCTGATAAGGCAGTGGATGAAATACAGAGATTTGCAGCACGGGGAGGGGGGATTATTTGGATCGCAGATACAGAAAACTATACTCTGAATGCATCAGTAGAATCTGCTCTCAAATTACCCACATATGTACAAACATTTACAGTGGAAGGAGAATCGTTTTATTCAGTACAAAGGAACAATAATCAACATGCTCTATTTGCTGATCTTATGGTACGGAGAATGGCAGATGAAATGCCGGAAGTATATTCTTATTCAAGAGTAAGACCCCGGTTGAATCAAAATATTATTCTTTCGTTAAATAATGGTGATCCATATTTACTAGAGTACAAGCTCATTGGCGGACATGTTTTTTTCCTGACATCCCCAATTGGAATTGAATGGAATGATATGGCTCTTCGTGGGATTTTTGTTCCCATGATACATCGAATGCTAATCTTATTAGCAACTGATGAAAGCAATACATTACCAGTTTACGCAGGGGAAAAAAAAGAAATTTCACTTCCAAAAGAATTAGTAAATGCCAAGTGGGAAGTGTATTCACCAT
>CAZIFK010000152.1:0-5368 GCA_964538995.1 uncultured bacterium | reverse complement strand
AATCGGTGTCCGAAGAATTACCGGAATGGTGTCCGAATGTTACCGGAATTTCCAGCTAATTCATGCTCACCAGTTAAAATGTATATTTCCACCAAATCAACTACACGATTTGGTCCATACCAATGATCTTTATCAACGGACTGTAAATTGATACCTTTTTTACCTTCTTTAATTGCTTCCACTTTTAATCCCAGAGCTGCATAGACTTTCCCCAAAATACTGTGAAAAGTGGCCTTTTCAGGTGCTTCTTTTACTTTTTCCTCATAATATACCCGCATGGATTCAAATTCCTCTTGAGCAAGTTTGTCTTCTCCCATAAAATAATAGGCGTAGGCTATTGCCAAAGTACCAGGGTAATATTTTTTATTTTCTTTTGCATAGCTCAATGCCTTAGGAAAATCTCTGGCATATAATTCAGTAACAAATTGACTCCCCAATAAAACCTGTGGATTTGGAACTATTAATTCAGCTTTTTTAAGTAAAGAACGAGCCTTCACAATATCTCCAAACCCATCAACATAATTACCTGCCATATATGTATAGTACCATCCGGCCTCTGGGTTTAATTGAATGGCGAGATTATAATAATCTTCAGCCGTTTGGAACTGTCGTCGATGTTCGTAAAACACACCTAAATAACCGACATTATTAGATCTTAAGGGATCCAGTTCATATGCTTTTAAGAGAAATTTTTCAGCTTTATCCCAAATTCCCAATCTCCAATATTCAGCTCCAAAATATTGGACAATCTCACTGTTGTTTGGGTCTCCTTTATAGGCAAGCTCATATTCTTTTAAGGCAGTATCATAATCATTTGTACACGAATTCAGATAATAACCATTTGCGAAATGTACTTGGGGATGATCAGGGTCTAAAGCAATGGCCTTATCAAGAGCATTTTTGGCAAGCTTTTTCCTTTCCGGAGTATGATCCCATGACAAACTCTGATATAATGCTGAATGGGTTATGGAAGCCCAGGCATAGGCCAAGGCGAAATTGGAATCAAGCTCGATTGCTTTCTCAAATAAATCAACTGCTCTCTGATGTCCTTCCTGGTCAGTTTTTGTGTTCCAGAAATGTTTTCCCTTTAAAAAGTAATCGTAAGCTTCCATATTATCAGTTGGCTTTTCATCAATGTATTCCATTTCTTCAGGTGTTAAAGTAGCCTTGAGAGCAGTTGCGATCTTTTGCGCCACATCGCTTTGGATAATGAAGATGTCGGCATAATCACGATCATAGGTTTCTGACCAAATATGTTTATCGGTGACCGCATCGATCAATTGGGCTACAATGCGGATCCGGTCTCCTGCCCGGCGGACGCTTCCTTCCAGAATGTTGGCCACATGTAACTCACCGGCAATTTCCCGAATGGATTTCTGGGTGTCTTTATACCTGACGACTGAAGTCCGGGAAATGACTAATAAATCTCCAATTTTCGCCAGTTGAGTGAGAATGTCATCATGGACACCATCGGCAAAAAAGGTATTATCCTCATCTTCGTCACTGAAGGTAGTAAAGGGAAGCACAGCGATGGATTTATTATTGATTACATTTTCATTTATTGTGCCTGGAGAGTATAGGCGAGCAAATAAGACTCCCAATACTATGCCCGCCGCAATACCTGCTAAAGAAAACCAGGTACGTTTCTTTTTGGCCAGGGGTCGAAGGTCTTTATCTTGTTCATCTATTTTGATTTTGCCTTCAGGGGTTTTATCGAATATCCAGGCAAAAATTATGGCAATAGGAAAACCTGTAAACAGCAGGACTATAATAAAGGTTAAAGCCCAAGACGGCAGATTTAAGGCATCAAAGGTAGCTTGACCAAACTGAATGATTAACCAGGATACCAGAACATAAGTTCCGGCAACGCGAAACACCTTCCGACGTTTTAGTTCTTTAAAAAAAAAAGGCATATATTCAGAGAGTTTTCCTCTTTAATTCTCCTTGTTGGTTACAAAATAGTATTAATACACTATAAGGAATATATATCCCGATATTTTATGAGCAAAAGTAAATTTATGGAGGTAAAAGGCTATTAATCCTCGCGGATTTAGTTTTTGAAAGAAACCGACTTTTCTTTATTTGCCCGCTGCCAATAATTGGTCCACAATTGAGTCTAAAAAAACCATCGTTTTTAAGACAAATCAAATTTATTTTTAAAACCCGTCTCAAAATACCCTTTTCTGTTTCAAAACCTATGTCAAAATCAAAGTATCAAAACGTCCACTTCTAAATAAGTTTTGAGATTCATGGAATTAGAAGAGTAGCAAACAGAAGTTACTATGTTAATAATATATGCGCGTGTTAGTACTACAGATCAGAATCTTGATCTGTAATTTGACGCATTATAGAAAGTTGGTTGTTAAAAGATACATCTGGATCATACACCTTACCCAAACCACACTGTATAACCCTGCCTTCGCAGCTCATTTGCTAACCATGCTTCGATTTCTTCAGCGTCTTTACGAGAAGGAATCGGGTTGTATTTCTCGTAAAGATCAGGTATAAGGTTCAATCCAAACTCTTTAGCATATCTGTTACTTTTATGTCCCTCCTTGTGCTGCTCGAATCTAATCTCGGGTGGGTAATAACTTTGCCCGACGTAAACACAGGGCATATCAGGTAGACTTTTAGGATTGGCTTTCTGGATTCTTCTGAATGATTTGACTTTTTTATCTAATTCAATAACATATACATGATATTTCATCTTTTTTCTGGCCATCTTATTTTCGTCTAATAACTTCCCAGGAACTCTATACTTAGGTGTCAAGGATATCCTGTGAAAAGAGAACAACATTAAATATCAGAATCCTAATAGACATTTTTTTAGTTGTTTTTTTTAAGAGAGATAATACCTATAATAATCACAATGATTACCTTTACTTCTAATTCTGCAATTTATTTATTGCATGATCACTATTCATATTGGTTTTATGCTTATTAGTGAATAATATCGAACCGTTTGCAAACTTAAACAAAAAATGAGGAGGTACTGGAATGAATATTCTAATCGATTTTTTCATTACTTTGTAACGGTATCATGGATAGGTGGAAAGACAGAAAGTTTTGGAATTTTTAAAATGAGTTTACAATCTGATGAAATCTCTCTCGTTTTCAAGGCTTTCAGATTTGCAGCGGAAAAACACATAGACCATAGGAAAAAAGACCAAAAGTCATCACCCTATATTAATCATCCCATAAAAGTCGCTGATACTTTATGGAATATAGGTGAAGTCAGAGATGTTATTACAATTGTCAGTGCAATATTGCATGATACGTTAGAACACACGGATACAACATCAGAAGAATTGGATTTAAATTTTGGAAGTGACGTTTCATCCGTTGTTAAAGAGGTCAGTGATGATATGAGTCTTCCTGAACAAGTGCGAAAACAACTGCAAATTGAGCATGCTCCACAATTATCAGACAGGGCAAAACTAATTAAATTGGCGGATAAAATTTGTAATATAGATGATAAAATTCATTCCCCGCCGAAAAATTGGTCGTTTAAGAGACGTAAAGACTATTTAGATTGGACTAAAAATGTGGTAGATAACCTACAAATGAAGAACTCTAAATTAACTCTGTACTATGAAATGTTATTAAAACAAGGATATGAAAAACTAAAAACTAATTCCGAATCGAAATAAGTGATTATTTAGGCTGGACTTTAATTCTTCCGATTGTAAAAGACGACTGTAAAAAATAAAAGAATATTTTATTTAAACTGTAATTTCTTTCTATTGGCTTTGTTCTATTGATAAACTGATTTGACGGTTGATTGTCACCATATTGAACTCCTACTGAGTTCGAGTTGGTTTTATTATCATTTTCTTTAAACATAAAATCCCTACGGGATTTACTAATTCATTGAACACGATTAACTTATAAACTTGAAGACTCCGTAGGAGTCAAATATTTGTAAATAATTCTATATACTATAGTCCAACGCCGTAGGTGTTGAATATCTTTTCTGAATTGAATATAATCTAATTCAGTTAGGTTATAGAACATAGCCTTTCTATTTTATCAACCGGGAAAATTATCGGGGTCCATTAAGTATTTTTCCATTAAGCTGATCTCATCAATACCGGAGATGATAAAATTTGGATCCGGTTTCAACTCAGACTTGCGAATTTTCTCCTTGTAATCAAGATTATACAAAATGTGTTTGATGCAATTGATACGGGCACTTTTCTTATTGTCCGATCGAACAATTGTCCAAGGTGTTAATGTCCGGTTTGTTTCAGTCAACATTTCAAATTTTCGAATTGAATAATGATTCCACAACTCTTGCGCCTGCAGATCAACGGGAGAAATTTTATATTGTTTAAGAGGATCATGCTGCCTTGATTCAAATCGTTTAAGCTGTTCCTTTTTAGATACTGAAAAATAGAATTTGAAAAGGATGATCCCTTCTTTAACAATCATACGTTCAAACATAGGCGCGTATTTTAAGAAACGCTTATTTTGTTCATCATTACAGAAACCCATCACCGGTTCCACCATGGCACGGTTATACCAACTACGGTCAAAGAGGACTATTTCACCCTCCATTGGCAGATGAGCCGTGTAACGCTGGAAATACCATTGAGTCCGTTCTTGGTCACTTGGTTTTTCAAGGGCGACTACACGAGCGCCACGAGGATTAATATATTCGGTTATCCTCTTGATTGTTCCTCCTTTACCGGCTGCATCACGCCCTTCGAAAAGCATCACAATTCGTAGACCTTTCGCTTTTACATGATTCTGCAGTTTTAACAGTTCAATTTGTAATTTATGTAACGTTTCATTGTATTTTAATGTTTTCTTTTTTACCTGAACAGTAACACGATTCTGCTTCCTTTTATTCGTTGGATTTTCTGATAGAGTGTCTTTCGTGGATTTACCATCAGTAACTTTCGTGGACAATTTTGATTTTGATTTGTTTTCAGTCATCGTTTTTTCTCCAATGTTTTTTCAATCATTACACAGTTATGATATAATTTTATTATTTACGATTGTAAAGAAATGTTAAATGAACTTACCATATTTTCTTTTCTCTTCTTTCATTTTCTTTAACGCGACATCTCCAGGGAGCACAATATTTGGATCAACTTGAAAATCCAATGTCTTATTTTTATTACGATAACGTACAGAATTGAGGATTACTTTCATCGTTTCCAGGCGAGCGAGATGTTTATTATTCGATCGTATGACTATCCACGGTGATGTTTTGGTATGAGTTTTTTTAAACATCTTATATTTCATTACAGTGAATTCGTCCCATAATTCCTGGGCTTGCAGATCCACTTCGCTCAATTTCCATCGTCTTAAAGGATCATTTTTTCTGCGTTTAAAACGCCTCTTTTGCTCTGATTTGGAAACA
>CAZIFK010000151.1:0-5370 GCA_964538995.1 uncultured bacterium | reverse complement strand
TACGTTCATGCTAATCCTAATAATTGTTGAATTTTTCCATAGCCTTCTTCAAGATGTTGATTTTCTTTACGTTCTATCAAGATGTTAAAATATTTCTCATTCTCCTCATTATAAAATCCAATCCTCATAGGGGCTCCTGATTTTTGAACAATCGTCGCTGATACCGGATCAAAGTCTAAATTAAGGTCAATAACGACTTCCGGTTTGGATACAAATATGATTTCAAGAAGAGATTGTTCCGGTAATCCCCATCGATTGATATGTTCATCAGAATACGTAATTAATCGATCATTGATTCTCGCATCTACATATTCAAGATTGATCCGCTTTGCTATATACCTGACTTGAATCCTGCCTTGAGGACCAATAGCATTTTGCAACGACTGAATAAACATGCGAGCAGCATGGGAAGCCTCGGGAGTTTTCGGTAAAAGAATTAATAAATTAGAAAATGGATGTATTTCTTTCCGCAGAGATAAGTTTGAATTTGCAAATGTATCTTTCCGAGGTCTATCCCACCATAGTGCAATGCGTGTTTTCCAGGGTAAATTCACGGCGGAATATAGCTTTTTTCACAGAATAGAACTTGTGTAGTTTCAATTCTTCAATTAATCCGGGAAAATAATGACTATTAGTAAAAAAATACTTTTTGGCGGACTTGGCTGGGTTTTAGCCGGCCCCATAGGCGCAATCGTAGGATATTTTTTGGCTTCTCAGGGAGAACAACAAAGCCAGGGCTCTTTTAGAACTACATCAGGGAGTTTCCCCAAAACAAGACCCGGCGATTTTATGGTTTCCATGCTGGTATTATTTGCTGCTGTCATGAAAGCTGACAAGCAGTTATTACGGTCTGAACTTGATTATGTAAAAAAATTCCTAAGCCAACAATTTGGACATAATGAGGTTCGGGAATTCATGATGCTGTTCAAGGATATCGTAAAACAAGATTATCCTTTGCGGGATGTGTGCCGTCAAATACAGCGTTCTATGGATCACCCCAGCCGACTCGAATTGATACATATTTTGTTCGGTTTGTCCCAGGCAGATGGCCATACACACCCTGATGAAGTAAAAGTAATTCACACTATTGCCCGCTATCTCAATATCAATGACCGTGATTTTGAATCCATCATGGCCATGTTTGTTAAGGATACAAAATCTGCGTACAAGATACTTGAAATTAGTTCCTCAGTCGCAGATACCGAGATTAAAAAAGCGTATCGCAAAATGGCTGCAAAATACCATCCGGATAAAGTGACTCATTTAGGAGATGATTTGAGAAATTTAGCCGAAGAAAAATTCAAATCAGTGAATAATGCCTATCAGTCAATCAAAAAAGAAAGAGGGATAGCTTGACAAGGGAAAAACCCGGACAATTTCCTTTTACCGGTGGCATTTATTCTGAAATGTACAGAAAACGGCTCTGGACCATGCGTCAGTATGCCGGTTTCACAACAGCTGAAGAGTCAAATAAACGCTATAAATATTTATTAGAAAACGGTGTATCCGGTTTATCTGTCGCTTTCGATCTGCCAACGCAGATCGGATACGATTCAGACCATGAAATGGCATTAGGAGAAGTTGGTAAAGTCGGCGTGCCTATTTCAACCATGGAAGATATGGAAATTTTATTTAAGGATATCCCGCTGGATTCCGTTTCCACATCCATGACCATTAACGCTACTGCTGGGATTTTATTGGCATTATATATCGTTTCAGCTGAAAAACAGGGTGTTGTTGTAGAAAAACTGAAGGGTACTATTCAAAATGATATTCTCAAAGAATATATTGCCCGAGGGACGTACATCTACCCTCCGGAGCCTTCTATGAGAATTGTGACTGATATTTTTGATTTTTGTTCGAGTCATGTTCCAAATTGGAATACAATTTCTATTTCCGGTTACCATATCCGTGAGGCCGGATCTACCGCTGCGCAGGAACTCGCATTCACTTTAGCAGATGGAATTGCTTACGTCCAAGCAGCCACAGATAAAGGCTTGGATGTTGATACATTTGGTAAACGACTTTCTTTTTTCTTCAATGCCCATAATGATTTTTTAACTGAGGTTGCCAAATTTCGAACCGCAAGACGCATATGGGCAAAAATCATGAAAGAACGCTTTAAAGCAACCAATGAAAAAGCCATGATGTGCCGGTTCCACGTACAAACGGGTGGATCTACACTTGCAGCCCAGCAAATAGATAACAATGTGGTACGGACGACAATACAAGCAATGTCCGCTATTTTAGGTGGAACGCAGTCTCTACATACCAATTCCAGGGATGAAGCCCTGGCCCTACCAACAGATGAGTCCGTAAAACTCGCCATCCGAACCCAGCAAATTATCGCTTATGAATCAGGTGTGGCGAACTTTCCTGATCCATTTGCCGGAAGTTATGTTATGGAAGAATTAACCGACCAATTGGAATCAGAAGCCAATACACTAATTACAGAAATTGATAATATGGGAGGAGCTGTTGCAGCCATCGAAAAAGGCTGGATTCAAAACGAAATCGCCCGCAGTTCTTATGAATATCAACAGAAAGTAGACAGTGGAGAACATATCATAGTCGGTGTTAATAAATATCAATCTGACGAAGATATAAATCCAAATCTGTTAACCATTGATCAACGGGCGGTCGAAAAGCAAATTCAACGAGTGAAAGATTTTAAATCGCAACGCAGCAACGATCATGTAAATAATCGTCTGTCTGAATTGAAAACGATTGCTTCAGGGTCTGAAAATATAATGCCTGGCATCATTGAATGTGTAAAACACCGCTGTACATTAGGCGAAATCTCAGATGCATTACGTTCAGTATTTGGCGAATACTACCCATCTTTTTAATACCCCAGTTATAAATAATATAAAACTTTTAGAAAGATTATATCCGTTATATGAAAAGAGAATTTTTTTTAAATACCACCCCACAAGACCCCTCCTCATGTGAGGAGGGGATTTAGGGGAGGTTGAATATTATTAATATTGAGTAACAATACATGATGAATTCCCGTCTTTTTGCTTCCATAATATCTTTTTTATTTCATCCAATAATTATATCATTTGCGGCATTTTCCCTGATCATATTTAGTAGAGTACCCATTGCTGATAACGCTGTTACTGTGCTGGCTGTCTGCTTCATTTTCGCTAACTTGATTCCCATTTCCACAGTGTTGATATTGAAGAAAACAGGAAGAATTTCTGATTTGGATGCTTCACAAAAAGAACAACGTATTTTTCCTCTAACTTTGGGAATTATCTATTCCGGAATCGCTTACCTGATTCTGACATATATGAATGCAGATCCTCTGGTGCGAGGGTTAATGTTTTGTTATATGACCAATACAGTATTTATAATTATTATTACAAAATACTGGAAAATCTCCATTCATGCTATGGGGGTAGCCGCTCCTCTTGCGGTGTTGTGGATTGCTGGATTTCAACACCCATTACTTGGAATCATTATTCTCATAGCAGTGAGTTATTCCAGAGTTATTTTGAAAGCTCATACTGTATTTCAAGTCACGGCCGGTTCTATTGCAGGACTTGTTTTTACCTACGTCCAACTATATCTCTTTTTTGTATAATAATGTTCATAAATCTCATACAAGCCAATCTTACTACGAAGGTTATTGGTCGAGAAATAGAACATTATACTCGGACTAAATCCACCAATGAAGATGCCTGGGCTCTGATTGAAGAAGGAGCCAACGAAGGCACACTTGTTATTACAGATAAACAGACAGCCGGTAAAGGGCGATCTGGTAGAAGTTGGCTATCTGTCCCGGGAAAAAGTTTAACAACCTCCCTTATCTTAAAACCGGAAATAGACAGTCGTTTGGCCGGTTGGTTTCCCCTGTTGACTGGAATCGCCATTGTGGATGCATTAAACGAATTAGGTTTAAAAACAAAACTTAAATGGCCAAATGATATTATGGTACTCGGAAAAAAGTTAGGGGGTATATTATGCGAAAGCAGAATTCAAGGCTCTATTTTGGAATGGGTTGTCATTGGAATCGGACTGAATATCAATGAACAAGAAAATGAACTCCCGGCGGATGTCTATGCCACTTCCTTTTATATAGAATCGTCTTCATCCATTCAAAGAGAGCTGGTCATATCCAAAATCCTTAATAACCTTGAATTGTTATATGCCACATTAAAAGAAAACAAAGAACTAAAGACTTTATCAAAATTTTGGACTGAACGTTGTAACCATGTTAATAAGTCAGTTAAGTTTGAAGCAGATAATGATACGCAAGAAGGTATCTTCATGGGAATTAATAATGATGGAGCAGCTATCATTAATTCTAATGGGAAAGAAACGATTTACACTAGCGGAGATATACATATAGAGACCTTTGCAAAAGATATCGTGTGAAGAAAAAAGAATTAAAATTTGTCTGATTCCTGCCCGCCCCCTTCTTTTTATTATTATTGTGGCAGGCGGGAAGGCGGGAAAGGAAATTAATAGCGGTAGCTATTAATAAGATTTCCAACGAAAAGCAGATGAATTTTAAACTTTTTAATTTGTGCAATAGGTTTTGCAAAGGTCTCAAATAATAAAATTATGATTTTAGCTATTGATATAGGAAACACAAATACTGTTCTCGGTCTTTTCGAGAACAGCACACTTGTTGACAGCTGGCGATTAAATACAGCGTCTGCACGAACCATTGACGAAAGTTGGGTAGCTGTCAAACTTCTTGCGGAAGATGCAGACCGTGATTTGAAATCTCTTGAAGGTATTGTTATTGGCAGTGTGGTCCCGAAAGAGACTTTCATTTTTAAAAAAATGTGTGAATATTATCTAAACCATACTCCTTTCGAAGTGAACGGTAGTTTGGATTTAGGCATCAAACTTGATGTTAAGTCTCCCGATGAAGTGGGTGCTGACAGAATTTCCAATGTGTATGCTGCCGGAAAATTGTATGGCAAACCCTCAATCGTCGTGGATTTTGGAACAGCCACAACTTATGATATTATTGATGAAAAGGGGAATTTCATCGGTGGATCCATTTCTCCGGGAATTGAAACCAGCGCTATGCATCTATTTGAATTAGCGGCTCTATTACACCGTATTGATTTTGAAATTCCTAAATCAGCCATCGGCCGTGACACACGATCTAATCTGGAAAGTGGGATTCTATTTGGAGCTGCAGATCAACTTGACGGAATGATCAATCGCATTTTGAATGAAAAAGGATGGTCGGATATTCCGGTAATTATCACCGGTGGATTGGGAAAGGTCATTGGCGGCATCATTCAAACAAAAGTAATTATTGATGATGACTTAACCCTCAAAGGATTGTTTCATTTATATACTGATCTGAATTGATCAAAAACGGTGTAAGGGCGACACTTTAAT
>CAZIFK010000150.1:0-5379 GCA_964538995.1 uncultured bacterium | reverse complement strand
GTTCATGCAGAATTTACACTAACACACTGCTCAGTTTTTGGGGTCCACTTCTATAATAAAGGGTCTTTTTTTTTTAAAATGTGACATAGTGTATTCATATTCACATCAATAGCTCTTTATATGTAACAGTTTTTAGAAACGCCCACGCCGAACGATTTGATCTTTTGTTACATTATTTGAGCTCTTGAATCACTAAAGAGACGCAAAATTCATAAACGACATGGATTATGCAATAAGAGGAATAAAAATCGAAAAAATAGATATACACAACAGGAAGAATCAGTATCTAAATGCTGTTCAAAAACTTGAAACAGATACGAGTATGAACAAGCAAAACAAACTACTAATACTCAAGTTTATCAGAGACTGCAAGTTGGGTAAAACCCTGAAAAAACGGCAAAAGAAAAGGATTGGGGTTGCACGACGTCTGAAATATATCCAAATCCTTAAAAAGATTTCAGCATGGTTAGACAAACCCTTTGACAAAGTGGAACAGGAAGATATTGAAAAAATTATTGAAGCTCTTGATGATGACAAATTCAAATATGAGGTCAAATCAAACACCGGCAAACTTCTTAAAACAGGTTATTATGCATATTCCACAAAACTGGATTATAAGAAAACGATTAAGAAATTTTATAAATGGCTCCTTGGGAATAATGATTATTATCCAGAACTTGTTGAATGGATTGAAACCTATGATATACCAAAGGAAATACCGGCTTTGAGAAGAGAAGAAATAGAAAAACTTGTTACAGCTTCAAAAGTAAGAGATAAAGCTATTATAATGTTCCTTTTTGACAGCGGAGCCAGGGCAGAAGAATTTCTCAACATAAGAATAGGCGATTTATCAAAGAATGGGGATATCTACAAAGTTAGAATTGTACACTCCAAAACAAAACCCAGAACAATATCTATTCCCATGGGTTCAAAATATTTAGAATTATGGCTTGAGGAATATGGAGAAAAAGATGAACAAGGCCTTCTTTTCCCAATCTCTTACGATGGGATGAGAACAATGCTCCATCGAACAGGAAAGAAAGTGTTAAACAAGAAAGTTATTCCTCACATTTTGCGTCATTCGAGTGCAACCTACTATACCAAATACTTAAACCATTTCCAGTTATGTTATAGGTATGGCTGGTCTATGACAAGCAAGATGCCTGACCGTTACATTGACCGGGAAGGTATGTTTGAAGAAGACACACCTGTTTTAGTCAAAACTAATGATCTATCTGTACTAGAAAAACAGAATCAAGAGTTAAAGGAGGAAATCTCATTGATGAAAGAGAATAATTCTCAGACAATCCTGGAATTGGGGAAATTGAAAAAAAATATGAATACTATTTACAACGGAAAGAATTTCATGAAATTACTAATCTCATTGTCCAACCAACAGAGACAAATGGCCAAAGAACTAAAAAATATTACTGGTAAGAAATTTGATGTTGTCCTTCCCAGAATTAGTTAAGTAATCATTTACTATTTCCATCATATAGTAGTCCTTATAGCGTACTATTAGCGTACACTCATACATTTCTATTCTGAAAACGCCGGCCTGTCAAGCCGGAGGTCGAGAGTTCGAGTCTCTTCGGTCCCGCTGAAATAAATACCAACTATCTCTGACGAGAAATCCCGTTTCACGACGGGGTTTCTTTCTTTTTACTCATCTTTGTAATATCAATTAATGTTTTACCAACTTATCATATCTAATTCAAATAATATCAAATATACCCAAATATTGGACACACTTTCATTTAACACCTTAGAACCCATTCAAACCGACAAATTCAATTTTAAAAACCTGATTCCAAAGAAAGGATAAGTATTTGTATATTCTCATTATGGAAACCCCCTTAATTTGTATCAATATTTAAAATTAAAATGAAACTATAAATGACAGCTGTAGTAGGAATACTGAATAAAACTGGAGTAGCTATAGCTGCGGATAGTGCAGTTACAATAAATAGTGGATCAAAAGAAAGAAAAATTTATAATACTGCTAATAAGATTTTCACATTATCTAAGTATCATCCAGTATCTATAATGATATACAACACTGCTACCTTTAATGGAATTCCTTGGGAAATATTGATAAAAGACTATAGAAAAATATTAAAGAATAAAAGTTTTAAAACGCTAAAAGAATACCAATATGATTTTATCAAATATTTAAAAGGCCATGTTAATTTAATTTCAAAATCATACCAAAAAAACCATATATATGTCTTCATGGATTTCCTTTTATCAAATCTATTAGAAACAATTGTTCAAGAAGATACTAACGCCTTAGAAAAAATTAAGGACGAAAAAAAGCGGAATTCATTAATTAGAAAGAAACTGAAAGTTAAAGTCGATATTTTTACTAAACAGGTGAAGGCTAATGGTATATTAGAAGACTATAGGTCATATACTCAAAAGAATTTTATGGATGCCAATCAGAAAACTTTAAGTGATATATATAAGATATATTTTAAGAAACTTGAAATAAGAGCAAAATTAAGGAATGATATTTATAAGTTGATTTATCTAATTATAAAAACAAATAATCTTTTAGGTAGTTGGACAGGATTAGTTTTTTCAGGCTATGGCGATCAAGAAATATTTCCATCATGTTTTCCAATGAAAATCGGGGAAGTTTTTGATAATAGAATTCGTTTCGTTTATGAAGTTGAAGACGAAGTCACTATTTCCCAAGAAATGAATTCTTCAATTAAACCTTTTGCCCAAAGGGACGTAATAGACTTGATTCTAAGCGGTGTGGATTCTGAAATTCAGAAAATAATTTATGACACCCTAAGCTCTTTTTTGAAAGAATTTATCGATAAAGTGAGTTTGAAAATCGAGCCAAAAGACTCAAAATTCGCTAAAACTATCAGAAAAATTGATGTTAAGGATTTAGTAAGTAATTTTATTGGAGATATTCATGATTTACAAAGAGAAAGCCATATTAATCCTTTGATGGATGCGATAGCTACCTTATCAAAGGAAGATTTATCAGAATTGGCAGAATCTCTCATTTATTTAACTTATCTTAAAAGAAGAATGTCATTTTCTGAGGAATCAGTTGGAGGACCAGTTGACGTCGCGATTATTACTAAAGGTGATGGATTTATATGGTTAAAAAGAAAAAACTACTTTAATCCAGATTTAAATCATGGCTTTTTAGCAAAGTACTTACTAAATTAACCAAAATAACTAACGAAAGAACAAATATTATGTTTTTAACTACTGACATTTCACCTGAAATAAGGGAAAAAGCTATTGTAATTTTATCTCAAATTTCTGATGCTGAGAAATATTCAAAAAAGAAACAGAAATCGTCCGAATATTTCAAAGAACAATTTTCAAAAGCCTTAACATCTAAGCTAATCAAGACAATTGACACTACTCTAAAATAATTTATTAACACCCATAAAAGATTACTGCATACAACGGCTTTTCTCTAATACCCCGCGGCTAAAGACTTAAAGCCAAATAACGATTTTTTTTATTCAGCTTTATCATTGATCCTGTCCCGGGCACTCGATCTCTAGAACTGGGCCAATCAATGGGTGTTAGGTCAATATTTCATCAGGAATATAATAATTTATAAAAAGGAGTATCAAATGAGCTTAGAAATTGCACAACTACTTATATCAGGTTTTTCTGCATTATCATCACTTGTTCAAGCATATAACTCTACAAGGGATAAAAAGAAGGGGTCGCAATCTCTGGACAAAGGGGATTTCAAATATTCTGGGGCGCGTGGTTCTGTCCCAATTAGAAAAAAAGCAATTATGACTCATAATGAAGCTGAAAATTCAGCTGTAGCATTGAATAAAGTAATTGATAATGACTTATTAGATGTTATGTTAAAAAACATCAGAGGAGCAATTAAACGATTAAAAAAAGGTTTAATTGATCCCGCAAATTCAAATCAAACAAAAGATAATGAAGTAAAAATAGCACAATCTATAATATGTAGCGAACTAAGTAGAATAATGAACCTAAATAATGGTAGACTTCCTAATGAGTATTTAGAAAAATTGTGGTTTTCGCATAATTGTGCTATCTAATACAAATTTTGGGAATGTTGTGCAATGGTTAGATAAGAATGATGGTGTTAATTAATCAGGACTGACATGCCCCCATTGATTGGCCCAGTTCTAGAGTTCGAGTAATTGGGATTGTAGTCCAATTTTAACTATTAATTCTATTGCATAAATGCTCCAATAAGTATTGAATTGCAAACACAATTTCCCTGAACTTCCCGTGTTAATATTCAAGGTATTTTTATCTAATCATTAAAGTAATCCAGGAGTAGTCGTGAAAAATTTTACTAATTTTATTTTAATCTTTGCATTAATCATTTTCATTGGATGTGCAAAAAAGAATCAGGATACACCAAATCAAAATAATGAGGCATCGGCTCAAGCTACATCCGGTACCATTACCGGTGTTGTGGAAGAGTCAATGAATAGTGGCGGCTATACGTATATGCGGGTAAAAAATAATGGGAAAGATCTTTGGGTTGCCGCATCAACAATCCCAATATCCGTGGGAGATAAAATAACATTTAAAGATGAATTACCCATGAAGAATTTTAAGAGCACTAATCTGGATCGCACATTTGACATCATTTATTTTGCGAATGATTTATCTGTCGGTACAACAATTAAAAATATGATGAATAACCCAAGCAGCATGGTGAACCGACAACTAGGTATTCAAGAACCGATTATGAATACAATTGCAAGATTGAAAGCACTTGAAAATGGATTGACAATTGCCGACATTTTCAGAGATAAGAAATCATTGAGCGGTGAAAGTGTAAAAGTTCGTGGAAAAGTGGTCAAATTCAGTCCACAAATCATGAACACTAACTGGATCCATATTCAGGATGGTACAACCTATGATGGTTTGTATGACCTAACAATCACTACGAATAATAATGTTAAAATTGGTGATCAGATAGTCGTTACCGGAACGGTCGTATTGGACAAAGATTTTGGATATGGATATTTGTATGAAGTGTTAGTGGAGAACGCTGGTATTATAGTGGAATAAAATAAAAATTTCCACCCATTGATAATCGTTTCAACAAAAGACTTTCTTTTCAAAAATCTGATTCGGATCATCGTTCATTCTCACTTTGCATATGTTAAGTGTTTCATTTTATCCTATATTCATTTCTAATATGACTCGACGCAATACCGCCTTCTCCTTCCATTCTATTTATGTCTTTCTACTCTTTGGAGTCTGGTGTACACTTTTAGGATCATTAATAAAAAGCAGTTATTTTGATGGTTCATCTAAATTTACAGTCGTATCCCTGCAATCAGTTGGAAATTCCGGTAACATTCGGACACCATTCCGGTAATTCTTCGGACACCGATT
>CAZIFK010000149.1:0-5420 GCA_964538995.1 uncultured bacterium | reverse complement strand
ATCGATAATCCGTTGAATAAAATGGCGATTTCTGTTTTGTTCAGTCATGATTTAGGAAACAACTCCAATGTTTTATTTAATCTTCGAATACACGTTTCTTTTCCAAGCAGTTCCATCAATGCAAATAATGAAGGACCATTGGGTATACCACTCAATGCCAGCCGGACTGGATGAATAATTTTCCCAGCTGATATTTCATATTTTTCAGCAACATTTCTTAATTCTTTTTCAATTTCGTCTGTATTCCAATTCTCTATGGCATCCATTTTATTTTTAAATGCATTTATGAAATCATTCACGGAATTGTTCGACCAATTCTTCTCCACCGCTTTCGAATCATATTCTTCCGGGTCGTTGAAAAAATAAACCGACTGATCTGTAAATTCTAAAATTGATTTTGCCCGCACTTTCAGAAGATCAAGAACGGAATATTGGTATTGTAAATCAAAACCGTTGCCCCAGGTCTGATTGATAGCAAGTATTCCCTCTAAAATATTTTTATTCCCCAGGCGCTGCATGTGTTGCCCGCTAATCCAGTATAATTTTTTCTCGTCGTAAACGGCGCCTTTTTTATTGACTTGAGCCAAATCGAATTTTTCAATCAATTCATCCAAAACAAATAATTCTTGTTCAGAATCAGGATTCCAACCTAGTAATGCTAAATAATTCAATAGAGCATCCGGTAAATATCCGTCATTTTTAAATTGCTGTACACCAGGCGCACCGTGTCGCTTACTCAATCGTTTTTTATCCGGACCTAAAATCATGGGTAAATGGGCAAAAACAGGAGTGTCGAATCCCAATGCTTTATAAATCTGAATCTGTTTTGAAGTATTGCTTACATGATCTTCCCCCCGGATCACATGAGTTATATCCATGGCATGGTCATCTACTACTACTACCAAATTGTACGTAGGATTGCCATCTGAACGGGCGATAATAAAATCATCTATTTCGCTATTATTAACACTGACATGTCCGTAGATAATCTCATTGTAAGACGTTTGCCCTTTTGGAATTTTGATTCGAATAACATGATTCTCACCTGAATTCAAATGTTTGCTGATTGCATCTTCTTCAAGATTCCGGCATGTTTTTGGGTATTGATACATACCTTCAGCGCGGGATTTTTCGAGTGTATCTTTCGAGCAAAAGCATCTATAAGCATTTCCACTGGAAAGTAATGTTTGGATAGCCGACTGATATTCTTTTATTCGATTTGATTGAAATAAAATTTCACCATCCCAATCCAACCCCAGCCAGTTTAATGATTCACATATTTGATCTGTGAATTCATCTTTTGAACGTTCTCGATCCGTATCTTCAATCCGGAGAAAAAACTGACCGTTGTGGTGTTTTGCAAAAAGATAATTAAACAAAGCTGTCCGGGCGCCACCTAGATGAAGTTCACCTGTGGGGCTCGGAGCGAAGCGGACTTTGGGAGAAATCATATCTATCATAGACTAAAAAGCTAATCAATTCTCATTGATAATAGAATAGATTAGACATCTAATTTATTTTATTAGTTTTCTGATTTGGAGAATAATTGGAGAAAAACTTTTTCCTATGTTGAGAATAAAACGTAATTATTTAAAACGTAAAAGCTGATTGTTTACATAATTACGTTTTACATAGTTATTGAACTAAAGATTTGCTTGCCAACTGAATTCCAGTCTTTTCGGAGCGCCGTTGGCCTGCCAGCCGAAGATCACACTTCAGCGGGACGTAGGCTGGCGGAGGCGAAAGGATTCGAACCTTTGAAGGGGGTAAACCCTTGCTGGTTTTCAAGACCAGTGCATTCAACCGCTCTGCCACGCCTCCTGATCTTTTTATTTTATTACAAAATTCTTGGATAGAATTTAAAACACGGGGAATCTGGAATATCCAAGTTTGTTACGAGTATTGCAGAAAATTTAAGGGCGAATAATAAAAAGGATGCTCAACATAGAGCAAAGCCTTTTACATCCAATTATTGGTTCAACGCCCAATAATTCAAGTCTTTTGGTTCATTTCAACCAAACATCTCCATTATTGTCTTTTATAGTCATTTGTGGAATATAGTTATTATTTTTTTCCTTGTATAGATTACAACTTTTCATTCCAAAACTTTGCCAAAAATGATCCAATAATTCATGTAAAGTTTCAGGACAGTTTATTTCAATTTTACCTGGAGTAGTGATAAGATGATGTTCAAATATGTTTGTCCCAATATTTTCGTTTCCGTACGTAATTCTAAGATTCAGGTTAGTATTTGTAGGTACCAGATCCTTTATATTATACCATGTAACCATAATATCGCATGTTCCTTGATATCCAATTTCAGAATATATCCCGGATAAAAAACTTAATATACTATGTAATAAATAAATCAAATCTACTGGATAGATTTCTCGAACCCCTTGCTTCCCTACTCGGAACCCAAAGACTGCAATACCGCTTCTATATAATGTATGATAATATTGATACCTTGGAAGTCTCGGGTCATCTAAATGTTTGATTGCTCTCAACCCTTCATATACGGGATTAAAACAGTTACTGCCGTCTAAAATATCTTTATGTCGAATTCCTTTATGAATTTGAACGAGTTTATCCCTATCCCAATTTATTATCGGAATAAACATATTATTAGTCCCAAATCTTGGAATTGATTTAATACTTAACCAAGTTACACCTGATTCCATTGAAGGATAAATATTTTGACTTTCATCATCCAACAAATCAAGCCGCTGTTCGATATTTTTTTCTACCAATAAATATTGTTTATAGGAATCTTCTATTTCATATGGATTCATAGGTCTTGATTCAAAATCGTACCTTTTATAGTATTTATTTAAACCACCTAATGTAACCATATGTAATCCGCGTAGTGATTTTGGGATTTCTATAATTATGTACTCTCCTTCTGAACTTGCTTTTACCGACAAAATCCTAAAATCAAGGAGGGGTTTAATTCCATCTAATAGAATTTTTTGAATGTCTTCTTTTATGCTTAAATCAAAAATTGGATTAAGTTTTCCAGGAATACTTCCATTTTTTTTATCTTCTACTTCTTCTAATCCAATTATTATTTGACCACCTTGACTATTTGAAAAAGCAGATACATCTTTACATAATTCTTTTTTGTCATTCGGTTTTTTTAAATGGACCTCCCTTTTATATTCCAAATTAATGTTTTCTGAAATTTTTAAGTCAATAAACTTTTGTAAGTCAGACTCATCCCAATTATCAATATTGTTCTGCATATACGAATTCCTATATATAAGTATTTTTCAAACAATTCACAAGTTTCAAGAGATGTACATTAATAATATCCTTAAATAACTTCTCAACTTTATTCTCAATAAATCCTTCTTCGAGTTCAATATGTTCCTCATCCTACTTATTCTATAAATAGGCTGCTAGGTATTGGTTAATCTGGTAATAATAATCTTCCAATGTTACTCTTTCTCCCCCCAAACTTCCCCAATCTTATCTTTAATTTTCTTCTCATAGATTTCAATCAGTTTTTTATTGCCATTCACCATTTTCTGCACAGCTTCGATTTGGACAACAATCTCCTTCTGAACGGATAAAAGTGGAAGGGGGATTTGGATAATACCTGCCAAACATTGGTCAGGCAACATTTGGTCTATTTCGGCTTCACAAGTGATTGTAAGATAACAAGTAATCATTTTACTAATAAATGTTTGTACTTTTTCAAATATTCAAACGCATAGTCATGAATATTATATGGAAAATAATCGCCAATGCTACCAAGATTAGAGGAGCGATATATTATTTGCTTCGCCAAAAGTCCACCTGCAATTCCATCACTCATTCTGAATTGATGTGTCCTTTTATTTTCTTCAATGTAATGTCTCAAAGCGTCTTTTTCATCATTGGTTAAATTCCTCAATCTCTTTTTTACTCTTTTGAGAATTATCAATTGGGTGAAATATCCGCTTAAATATTCATAAGCAAGAAATGATAACAAATAAACAGTTAACAGAATTGCCCAAATACCAATAGTTGACCGATTTGAGTTAATCATTTCAGAAATGCCAAGCAAATCTGAAAGACTAACAGGAAGTAAAATAAAACTCCAACAAATGCACGCCAAAACAAATGAAGGGAGTTTACCCATTTTTCCAATTTGAAAAATCTTATCACTAATTACAGAAATATCCATCATTCTCTCCAAACTTCCCCAATCTTATCTTTGATTTTCTGTTCAAAGATTTCAATCAGTTTTTTATTGGCATTCACTATTTCCTGCTCAGTTTCGATTTGGGCGGCAATTTCCTGCTGGATGGATAAGGGTTCATTATCGCTCATTTATATTAAAACTCCGTATATAACATGGGTTTAAATATACTAAAGTATTAGTAAATGGGTTTTTCAAAATTTTATGTAGAATGTTTATGGGGTATATACTACTACCCTACCCCAATCAATTTTAGGTTGTAGGGGTCGGTTTTGGTTGAGTTTTCTTTTCAGAGTTTAATAATTAGTATTCTACCAACCTTTCTAAACCATTGGCCACAGTAATTCCCCCTTCTTTGGCAATCCATTCACATTGTGAAGGGGATATTATATTTATTTTCAATGGAGGACCCTTCTTACCATCTAGTATGAAGTGTATTTTTTTACCACTACTGTAGAAAACACCCTTTTTTCGCACATGATATGGAATATTTTCCTTAACGTAAATCCATTCTTCAGGACCAGTGATTAGTGAATCACCCTTGAAAATATATAGATAATTATTACTACCACCGAGTGTATCTGCTGGTTCATCACTGAAAATAATATATGACACCCTCCATTTTCCTTGGAGATAATTTTTTAGGTCGGCTGAATTAAATTGTTTGCCTGTACATGAAAAAAGAAACAACAGTGAGGTAATAAATAATATTGTCTTTCCCAATTTATCCTACTCTATAAACTTTGCGGAGAGTCCAGTCTCCATCCCATAATCGGGATTACGACTGATAAAGTGGGGTTCTATTATTTTTATATCAGAAACAAAATGAATCATTTGAAATTAATCTATTATTCCTCTTCTTCTTAACCATTCTTTACCAGCGTTGTTTTTGAAATACTTTTCGCGTTCTCTTGCTTCCTTTACTGTCTTATAGGATTCAACATACATTAATTTCCAATCAGTCCCTTTTTTAGTATAATAACTTTTACCAGAATTATGGCCTTTTAGTCT
Source organism: uncultured bacterium (assembly GCA_964538995.1). GTDB lineage: Bacteria > Fidelibacterota > Marinisomatia > Marinisomatales > TCS55 > JADFRD01. The sequence goes on along the minus strand of CAZIFK010000149.1, from coordinate 226 downwards.
TTTAGGAAGATTACTAGTCATTCCCCAATAGTAAAAACCTTCTTTTGATTTTATAACATATACATCCCACATAACTAAATCTCGTAAGGCTTGCCAATCGTATCCGCCGGATGGCGGAGTAGATTGGCGGAGAGGGTGGGATTTGAACCCACGGTACGCGTAAACGCACACACGCTTTCCAAGCGTGCTCCTTAAGCCACTCGGACACCTCTCCAAGAATTTACGC
>CAZIFK010000148.1:0-5443 GCA_964538995.1 uncultured bacterium | reverse complement strand
ACGCATTGTCGATTAGCTGCTTGTATTTCTTTTCACTTACCTGAAGCTCCTTTACTGCCTGCTTACGTTTTTCTTCCAGTTCAATACTATGAATGGCAAAGGCTATATCTTGGCAAACCTCGACAAGTAAACTAATCTCTTCCTCATTAAAGATATCAGAGCGGGCTGTATAAATATTCAGAGCACCAAATACCCTGTTTTCATGAACCAGGGGTACAGCAATTGATGAGGAATAGCCGCGCTTCATGGCTTCATCCCGCCAGGGATCGTACCGAGGATCACCGGCGATATCCCTCATGACAAATGGCTTTTTGGTCTTAATAGCTGTCCCCGTGGGACCTCTGCCTGTTTTTGAGTCATCCCAGGTTATCTTTACTGATTTTATGTAATCTTTATCCAAACCCGCTTGTGCTGTAGGCAGAACGTTCTTGGTACCTTCTTCGACCAACCCTATCCAAACCAGGTCGTAATCCTTGTTTTGATTAAGAATCTCACAGGATGTTTGCTGTAGCTTTAGTTGATCTTTTTCGGTGACAATCAGTTGATTGATGTCTCTAATCGCCATTAAAACATTATTAAGATATTGTATATGATCCTCTGCCTGTTTGCGCTCGGTAACGTCTGTGGAAGAGCTGATTAGATTGATGATATTTCCGTCACTATCCATCAATGGTGAAACTCGTACATCAAAGAACAGTGTTTTCCCATCAACCGTAATATATTGCGTTTCATATCGATCGGTTTTACCGCTTTGAATTATACGCTTAAAACATTCAAGAGCCACATGGTGATAGTCAGAAGGCACAAAATCAAAAACTGGTTTTCCAATAACCTGTTCTTTTGTCAAGTCCGGAACGGTGTGATTTATGAACCTGATCTTATAGTCCATGTCTAACAAAATAATATGATTCGGTGAATTTTCCGTAAGTGATCTCCACTTTTCCTCGTTCTTTCTCAGTGCCACCTCTGCTTGCTTGCGCTCGGTAATGTTAATTAATGTACTTTGTATCCCAACCACATTCCCATCAACGTCAACAACCGGTTTGGAATTATTTAACACAGTAATAATGCTGCCATCTTTCCTTTTCAGTCTATGTTCATAGTTAATAATTCTATCCCCGGCAAGCAACTGTTGATGTGCTGCCAATACAGTTTCCGGGTCAGCGTCTACCTCGGGAATACTCATCTTCAGCAACTCATCTCTAGAATACCCCAATAGGTTAAGGCCGGCTTGGTTGGAATCCACAAAGTTTTTTTGTGCATCAAATAAATAGATCGCTGTCACAGACTCATCGAAAATACCACGGTATTTTTCCTCGCTTAATTTCAGTGCCTCCTCTGCCAGCTTGCGATCAGTGATATCCCGCCCATTCACAACAAAACCTTCAATTTTGTTATTATCGTCGATATAGGGGGAATATGTAACATCCATAAATCTCTTTTTTTCATAGGCCGGAAAATCAATCCAAGTCTGGAAATTTACTGTCTCCCCAAACAGGCAGCGTTGACCCCTGGGTTTTATAACCGTTTCAAAGTACTCATCACCGAAGATTTCAGATGGTTTATGACCAACCACTTCGTTTGATTTTTTATCAAACGCATCTAAATAAGCCTGGTTAACGGTAAGGTAGGTGAACTGTTTATCCAGCAGCGCCAGCATATCAGTGGAACTGGAAACAATGTCCTTATATTGATGTAAACGTTCATCTTCTGCTTTCTTGATCCTGAGCATGGCGTGCAGAGTGGCAAGTAATTCCGCCGAATCAACCGGTTTAATAAGATAGGAATCCCCGCCCATTTCCAGACCTTTGATCCGGTAATCAAGACTAATTTTAACTGCGGTTAAAAAGACAATGGGAATACGGTCGGTTGTTTTATCTGCCCGCAGTCGCCGACATACTTCATAGCCATCCATTATAGGCATTTGCACATCCAGCAGGATGGTATCCGGTTGTTTGGATTTGGCAAGCTTGATTCCTTCAATTCCACTTTGAGCAGTCAGTACTTCATATTCCGGCTCAAGCTGCTTCAACAAAGCTTTAACCGTAACCAAGTTGTCTTTTTTATCATCAATAACTAATATTTTAATCATGTTGTTCTCCATTGTTTGACAGCATCACATACATTATGACCACTTTGCATACCATCCCGAGTTTCTACCACCTGTATCATAGCATTAATCATATTCGGCATTTTGAGTGTCTGTCATCGGAAGGATTGCTCCGCATCAATGCTTTGGTATCTTTGCAGACCTACAATAATAAAGTATAATAATGAATATACATCAGGGTGTTTTAATTTACCCAATTTTTGATTATGAATCTTTTGTGAATGTTTTGTATTCATCTAAAGAATAATAGTTGAAAAGAAAATAAGGCGTAATTATTTCAATATCCAGTACGTTCAACTGGATTTTTTAAAATGAGAAGTGTTTCTATTGTAATTGCATAGAGTAATTCTAAAAAAATTAAAATTGAACAGGAAAAACTACCAAACTCATGTCATGAAACATGTCAAACACCCCTGTATCAGACATACTTACTCATCATTTCCAGCAGGTCCTGTTTTTTGATAGGTTTACTTAAGTAGTCATTGCATCCGGCAGCTAAACAATTGTCCCGGTCTGCGCTAAATGCATGTGCTGTTGTGGCAATAATGATAATTTCCGGCCATTTTTTTGCCTTTCGTATATACCTGGCCAAATCCAATCCATCTTCCCCACGTTCAAGGGATAAATCCAATAATATGAATATGATATCCACATGTTGACTATTTAACTTTTCCATTGCTTCAGTAGCAGAGGCAGTAAAATCGACTTCATAATTACGTTTTAAATAATAATCCATTAACATCTGCGTATCCATATCATCTTCAACAACGAGTACAAACGGTTTTTTCTTGTCGGCCATTACAAAATCCTATTCTTTTTTGATTTCTTTACCTCAATGGTTTGAATGCTAAATTTATTCGAATCTGGAAACGCCAGTGTAAATGTTGTTCCTTTTCCCTTGGTGCTCTCCACGGTAATGTCCACCTGGTTTAAATCGAAGTGGCGCTTCGCAATTGCCATTCCCAATCCAATACCTTGATATTTCTTTGTATATCCCTCGCTCTCTTGGGTAAAACCGTCATCATCACAATGTAAGTAAGAAATTCGATACTTGGAATGTACTATTCTACAGGATTAATTGCAGCTAATTATGATCACATGATCCTAATAATGCAATCTAGTTAACATTACACATTTTAGAAAAGTGAATATCCTATTCGCTGTTGGTAAATATTTCCTCCCTACTAAAATCATATTCAATATTAGGCTACGAGAGAAGCTAGCACTACTTGTAATCATGAAAACTTTCTATTAACTTTATGAGGATTAATAGCTAGAATGATTAAAATCAAATTTAATATTTTCTATTTAAAATAAGGAATTACAGAGTGGAAAACCTCTTGGTATTAAATCGCCATAAAGAAAACATTCGGATTATTGCATTTGACATTATAGCGCTTACGTTCATCTACTTTATTCCGGCAATATCACACCTATTAAATTTTCCTCTCTATTTAGCTGACCCAATGCGTATTATGCTAATAATTTCATTAGCCCACACCTCGAAGCGTAATTCTTATTTTATTGCACTGAGTTTACCACTGTTCTCATTATTGATTTCATCCCATCCTTCATTTTATAAAATGATTTTAATATCATCAGAACTTATGTTGAACATTTTCTTGTTTTACACATTTACTGAAAAAATAAAGAACACATTTACTGCATTGATGTTGAGCATAATCATCAGCAAGACGATTTACTACAGCTGTAAATTTTTACTAATAAATCTTTCATTATTAAATGCAGGATTAGTATCTACACCCATTTATCTTCAGATACTGACAAGTATTATGTTAGGTATATACTTCCACCGTTTTTGGAATAAAAATGAAGCGTAAAGATTTTCTTAAAACAGGGATTTGTTTTTTAGGAAGTTTTCCGTTTCTCCATCCTTTTCAATTACTTAAACCTGATACCCATTCCGAGGGTGGAATCTCTGATATAGTATTAATCCATGACGGAACACCAGCCGGGCGAGTTCAAAAAGCATTGCAAATGTTAGGTGGTATTAAGAGATTCGTTCATTCGGGAGATACTGTTTTTGTAAAACCAAACATGTCGTGGGATCGCACTCCAGAATATGGCTCAAACACAGAACCGGAGGTCGTGGCAGAAGTGATTCGTCAATGCTATAATTCTGGAGCAAAAAAGGTCATCGTATCTGACCGAACCTGTAATGAAGATAAACGATGTTACCGCAGTAGTGGGATTGAAAAGTCCGCGAAAGATGCTGGAGCTGACGTTCGATTCGCGCGACCAAAACTGTTTGAAAAAATATACATAGAAGATAACTATAGTCTCTCGTCATGGACATTTCATCGTGATGCACTCGAAGCTGATGTGCTCATCAACATACCGGTTCTTAAAAACCATTCAATGGCTACTGTAACCATGGGATTTAAAAATATGATGGGATTAATTGGTAAGGAGCGTGGTCGAATCCATTTTTCTTTCAATAAGAAAATTGTGGATGTTAATCGCGTTTTAAAATCTTCTCTCACTTTGTTGGATGCTACTCGGGTCTTGATGCGCAATGGTCCTTCCGGTGGTAACCTCGACGATGTTGTGCAAAGGAACATCCTCCTTGCTGGCGTCGATCCGGTACTGGTTGATGCCTGGGGAGCTAATGTTTTCGGTGTGGAACCGGAAACACTTCCTTTCCTGAAACTTGCAGAGCAGTGCGGTTTGGGTTCAGCAGATTATAAACAATTATCGCCGGTAGAATTTTCCCTGTCCTAATGCACTAATTATTTTCTTGGAGATACCGAAACAGCTTGGTGCATTCCTTTTACCAGATAAATACTTTTGCTCATTTTGTTGAAAAGTGTAATCCGTTTATTGAAGTTGGGATAGTTAAATAATGATTTCTTCAATCACCATTCGGAAGATAGTGCAGCTATCTGTATTTGGACTGTTTCTGCTTACGGTTCTACAAGCGACTTATCCATACAGTCCCTGGATTCCACCCGAACTATTTCTCTGGTTAGATCCGGTAGCTGGTATTTTGACAATGATTGCCACACGAACATGGATTCCTTGGTTCTTGCTCTCATTAATCGTACTTCTTTCTCCCTTGATTATCGGGCGAGCTTTCTGCGGCTGGATATGTCCCCTGGGTACAATTATCGATGGGACCGATCTTCTTCTTTCCCCAAAAAAAGATACCATAAAGCGTCGATTCAGCAGATGGAAATTATTAATATTGGTGTTTCTTTTTATCGTTGCACTGCTAGGCACCAATTTCTCCTGGTTTATGGATCCAATACCGATCCTGTGGAGAACCGTAGGAGCGGTGATTTTTCCCATTGTTACAAAAATGATTGATGTTAT
>CAZIFK010000147.1:0-5445 GCA_964538995.1 uncultured bacterium | reverse complement strand
TAACCAGCGGGCATACGGAATTTGATTTTGAGGTTTATTTTTCGGAGGTGTTTCACAACAAAGACGGGCCTGTCCGCCGAAGCGGTAGTGGAGGCGGATTTGATGTGGTGATTGCGAATCCTCCGTATGTTTCTGTCGAGAAGTTTGCTCGCACTGCGCAGCAAGCCGAATTGAAGAGACGTTTCAAGACCTATGCCTCGCGGGGCGACATCTACTGCTTCTTCTACGAACGGGGACTTGGCCTTCTCCGTGACACTGGGGTGTTGACGTTTATCAGTTCAAATAAATTCCAGCGCGCTGGGTATGGCAAAGGCTTGCGACAAGTCCTCACCACCCAACGCATTGAGACGCTAATAGACTTTTGCGAACTCCCCGTGTTCGCCGCCGCTACAGACCCTATGATCGTTATCGTCTCCAAGGTCGCACCGCTACCGGATCACGATTTTCCGGTTATTGTCATCAAGGACGATTCCGAATTTGGTTCACTCCCGCAATCCCTTGCAACTCGCGGAACTCGATACAATACCGAGCAACTTAAAGCAGATGGTTGGTCGCTCGAAGGAAGCGACGGCCTTGCTTTGGTCGAAAAGCTACGATCCAAAGGGATACCGCTGGGCAAGTACGTGAAAGGCAGATTCTACTATGGAATCAAGACCGGACTGAACGAAGCCTTCGTCATTGATTACGCTACCCGTAGGCGACTGATTCGTGAGGATCGGAAATCCGCTGAACTCATCAAGCCGTGGATTCGGGGCAAGGACATTAAGCGATGGACGCACGAGTTTCATGATTTCTATGTCATCATCGTTCGATATGGGTTTCACACTGAATTGAAGAAGTATCCTGCCATTCTTTGTCATTTGTCGCAGTTTGAGAAGAAGCTGAAAGCGCGCGGGCAATGCAAGACATCGCGCAGCGGCGGAGAAAAGGGGCAGCATCACTGGCTTGAATTGGATAACAACCCGTCAGAGGACTACATCGCCACATTTGACGAACCAAAGATCGTGTTCAATGAGACATCGAAACGCCTTCATGCCTATGTTGATACAGAGGGAAACGCCATAAACAAGACCGGTTTCATTATTCTCACGCCTGACGCGCAATTCGTTCTCGCTGTCCTAAACTCAACCCCGATGGATTGGTTCTATAGGTCTACATTTCCGTCATGGGGGGATCCGTGGAATTCGGGCCGTGTGCAATTCCGAGGGAATCTGATGAATAGGGTCCCAATCCCTCCGGCGACGGCTGCTGATAAATCGTGCTTGACCAAGCTGGCAGAACGGGCTGCTATGTTGTCTGAGGTAGGCAATGCAGATGGGCTTCAGAAGACTGAACGAGAAATTGACCAGCTTGTTTACAAACTCTACGACCTCACTCCTGAAGAAATAAAAATAGTTGAAAACAGTTAAAAGAGGGGAATATGATAATCGAAAAACTAACAATAGAAAACTACCGGAATTTCAGAAGCTTTGAAATTGAACTTAAAAGATTTAATCTTATTATTGGGGAAAACAATATCGGGAAGACCAATTTGCTCAATGCACTTGGGTTGATCTTTAGTCCCGACATTACATTTTATCAAAAACGTAATTTAGAAGTAGATGATATTAATTATGAAACTATTCAAGATTTTAAAAAAGATGTTGAAAAAGCGACAAAGCTCGAAGATATAAAAGATAAATTTCCAGAAGTAAAAATCGAGGTTATTTTATCCGGCTTTAATACTGACCAGGAAGCAATAATAGGAGATTGGTTTACCGGTGAATGGAATACAGACATTTCAAAAAACAAGGCAAAAATTACATATCTATTTTCAGTTAACCACACAAATAAAATCGTAGAATGGTTTAAAAGAACGGAAGAAACGATTTCCAAAAATAATCCTATTGATTTCCCAATAAATCACTACAGCTATTCAATTTTTGGTGGAGACGACCGCACAAAAAGAATTGATTATTACTGGCTTGGTTTTCTGAAAATGGAATTCCTGGATGCTTTGCGTGATGCAAGAACACAATTAATGGCAAGTGGAAAAAATACTTTGCTCAATAAAGTATTAGCTGTTCAAACAGAAAACAAAATTGATGATATCAAGAAAACGCTTCTTGATTTAAAGGAACTTATAAACAAAGAGGATTCTGTTTTTTCATCCATTAAAAAGGACATTGAAGTTTTTTTAAAAAGAGTTTCTATTGAAGACTCCAAAAGCAAAATAACTTTCAATTTTATCGGTGTTGAATCTTCAGATATCCTTAAAAAAATAAGCCTGATTTATGGTACAAATCCAATAGATATCGAACGCAATGGATTGGGAAGAAATAATCTGCTTTATATTTCACTTCTTCTTTCCCATTTAATGCAGCAAGTTGAAAAAGAAGAAAAAAAAGTATTTTATCGACTTATTGGCATTGAAGAACCAGAAGCGCATTTGCACCCCCATTTGCAGGTTCATCTATCAAGAAATATTGATAGTGAAAGTAGCAATGAACGACAGATTATCATTACTTCCCATTCCACTCATATCACTTCACAGTTATCATTAGATGATACAATTGTACTGTATCACGATGAAAATCAAAATAAAATCAAGCCTTATTACCTTTTTAAAAACATACCTAAAAAATCGAAGAATTACTTATCAAGATATCTTGATGCCACCAAATCTACCCTGTTTTTTGCCCGTAAAGTCATTTTGGTGGAAGGTATATCCGAGCAATTGATGATACCTGAATTGTTTAAATTGAAAACCAATGAAGTAAGTATAGAACAGAAAGGAATTACACTAATTAATGTTAACGGGGTTGCGTTTTCACATTTTCTGGAAGTCATCAAGGCGGGTTATTTTGTAAAGAGTGTTGTCTATACTGATTCCGATTCCACAAAAAAGACATCGGAAAGAGCAATTGACCTTCAAAAAGAATATGATTCTGATATCATTAAAGTAAAAATTACATCCTCGGAAACTTTTGAAATGGATATAATTGAATCCAATAAAAGTGGCGAAGGAAAAGAATTATTATTCCAGGCATTGAATAAAACAAAAATAAAGAATGGTCCTGAACTACAATCAAAAACATCAAGCAATGATATAGATGTTGACGAATTTTTTAAAGAAATTAAAGACTACAAAGCCGAGTTTGCCATGAATCTTTTAGCAGTTTTAAAGGATGAAGAAAACAAGGATAAAAGAAAGTTGTTTAATGCACCGGAATATATAAAAGATGGTTTTAAGCATATCATTGGTTCAAATGAATAAACTAAAAATAATCATAGCAGGGCCGGGAGCGGGCAAAACCTATAACCTGAAAAACGAAGTAATAAATAGTCTTCCAAATCTCGATAGGAATCGGTTTTGCGCTGTTATTACTTATACTAATGCCGCAACCGAAGAATTAAGGCAAAGAATTTCATCTGAAATACAGATCATGCCAAATGTTTTTATCAGTACCATTCATAGTTTTCTTATTCGCTTCATTATTGAACCGTTTGGGCATTTGGTGGGAATAGTGCCTTTAGAAAAAAATTATATTGATGGTCCTCTTGTTGAATTACACGAGAACTTTGGACATATAACTCAGAAAGCATTAAAAACTATTCCTGGGATTGATTCATCTGTAGCACAAGATATTATAAATATATTAAAGAAAAAATCGCTATGTAGTAATAAAGGAAATATAAATAAAAATTTTAAGCTTAATGATAACAATTTTAAAATTAATCTACCCGAAAAATACTGCTCAATAGAAAAAGATATTATTAAAACAATAAAAGAAAATTGTATATTCAAATCGAAAAAAAGAAATTATCAGATAAAAATACTATCTACATGTTTGGCTGAAAAACATTCTGAAAATGGTATTGTTTCATATGACAATATAATAGGTGTTTCATCGAAAATTATTAATGATTACCCCTCAATCTTAAACATAATTTCAAATCGTCTTCAATTCATATTCATAGATGAATATCAAGATTCCCGTTTATTTATTCATGAAATTTTTAAAGCAATTCTTTTTTGCAAAAAAACATATTTCAACTGTTTTGGCGACCCTTTACAAGAAGTGTATATGTTTTCATATTATAAAAGCCACTTGAAAGATGAAAAGCAACCTGATAGTTTTATCGACACACCAATGAAGGAAATTCAAATAAAATATTCTCAAAGCGTTGTGCCCAAAATTGTAAATCATCGCTCAAGTGAACAGATCGTGAATTTTATAAATGAATATTTCTTAGAATCACAACATAAACAAACCTCTAAAAATGGGAATAATGGTATTCCAGTTTATTTTATAGACAAAATAAAATTTTTAGAAATTTATGGTACATACATGCAATTAAAAGCCCAACATAAAATTGACCAAATACATCGCATCAACATTAAAAAAATAGATAAGTCCTTTTTAAAGGATTTTTACCTTACAAGAGATTGGATTAAAAAAGACAACCAAAAGACACCAAAACTTAGTAGTGTTTACGACATTCTCGATGGTGAAGCTATAAGGCTTGAAAAGGGGAACCACAGAATTAGCAGTATTCTGCAGGAAGTTTCTCGCTGTATCCTTGCAGTTACAGGCATTAAAAAACAGGATTTTATTAAATCAACTCTTGATGAAATTGAATACCGAAAGTTTTGCTTTGAAATGGCAAGGTTTTTAAAGTCAAGTAATTTCAATGATTCTGAACACCGTATTAATTCAATTAGAAAACAATTCCAAGAGAAATTTAATATTATTGATGATTCAGGAAAGAAAGTTGATGTTGAAAAGTCATTAAATGAACTTTCAATCAATAAACCCATCTCCCTTTCTCATAACCATGAGTCATGCTATTCGTCAATCCATAGTGCAAAAGGTTTGGAAGCAACATCAGTCCTTGCTATTGCTTATTCAAAAAAAGAATTAGATAAATGGCTAAACTTTCAAGAAGCCAATAACAATTTAGATGATGATTACCGTTTAGGTTATGTAGCATTCAGCAGAGCAAGAGATATGCTATGTATAGCTTGTCTTGATGAAATTTCCGATGAAACAAAAAATATATTAAAGTCTTTAAATATAGTTTCTTATTCTCACCCCGAATCAGAAAAAAAACATTTACTCTCCATAGGAAGAGTTATATTATCGCATTGAACACAGCGGCTTCGTTCAACATGTTTTATCAGTAATGCCTCCGGCACTGCGGATAAAACTCTATAGGTTAGCCGTAAATATCGCTATGGAAATTATATCTCTTAAATTTGACAATATGAATTTAAAAGAAAATTTGTTGCCTTACTTGAAAGATACCATTTTCCATTTAACTAGTCTTAAGGCTTATGAACAGATATTAAGCGACGGAGAAATTAAAAACAATAAAGACAATAAATTCTCATTGAATACTGGTTCCGCCCATAGTCTTGGTAGAAAGAATGGCTGGGTTTGTTTATTTAATCTTAAGAATATA
>CAZIFK010000146.1:0-5473 GCA_964538995.1 uncultured bacterium | reverse complement strand
GGATGCGCATTCGTATCATTGGGTTCACCATGAGTCGCCCAGCGAGTATGGGCAATACCAACCGTCCCGGATAAAACATGATCATCTACTTGGTTTTCTAAAACGCTTACTTTTCCAGCGCGCTTTAGAACGTATAAATCTTCACCAAGGACTGCCACTCCAGCAGAATCATAGCCCCTGTATTCAAGTCGTTTCAACCCATTGATCAGAATGGGAACCGCATCTTTTTTCCCGTAATATCCTATTATACCACACATAATAATTAACCCTTTTAATCAGATTGATTCTCTTAAATATATATCTAAAATGTAATTATTTAAAACGTAAACATTTTATTCCATTTTTCCCTGCCTACGCCGAGGCTTCGGCAGGCAGGCATCCCACATCTCACATTTTCCATCTTCCATCATTAACCTCATTCCCACTCAATTGTTCCGGGTGGTTTTGATGTTACATCGTATACAACTCTGTTAATCCCTTTTACGGAATTCACAATCCGATTTGATATTAATGATAATACATCAGCTGGCATTCGATACCAATCTGCTGTCATCCCATCACTGCTAGTTACAGCTCGAAGTCCCAGCAGGTTTTCATATGTACGCTGATCACCCATAACACCGACAGTCTTAACCGGAATCAATACAGAAAACGCTTGCCATATTTCGTCGTATATCCCAGCCTCATGTAGGCAGTTTATATATATATGGTCTGCTTCCTGTAGAACCTTAATTCGTTCTTCAGTTATTTCACCAATAATTCTGACAGCCAATCCCGGTCCGGGGAAAGGATGGCGATTGATTAATTTCCCCGGTAAACCAAGTTCTATCCCGACTTTGCGGACTTCGTCTTTAAATAATTCCCTTAATGGTTCCACTAGTTCAAATTCCAAATCCTCCGGGAGCCCGCCAACGTTATGATGACTTTTTATCACGTGTGCCGAATTACTATTACTTACGCCACTTTCTATAACATCAGGATATAATGTACCTTGCGCAAGGTAATCAATTTCGCCAAATCTTTTGGAAAATTTTTCGAAGGAACGAATAAACTGTTCGCCGATAATTTTCCTTTTTTGTTCAGGTTCTGAAATTCCACTTAATTTTTTTAGAAATATTTCCGAATCATCAACCGAATGAATATTGACACCCAACCCTTCTTTCAGCGCGGTGACACAATCTGCTGCTTCATTCTTACGTAAAAGACCGTGATCAATTAAAACTGAATCACACTTGTCACCAATGGCTTTATGTAGTAAAGCGGCTACAACCGATGAATCCACACCACCGCTGACACCGCAAATTACATGACTATTCCCAACTTGTTCCTGGATTTTCTGAACCTGGTTTTTGATGAAATTACCCGGAGTCCAGTTTGATTCACATTTAGAAATTTTAAACAGAAAGTTGTTAATAATTTTTCCACCAAAAGTTGTCTGATCAACTTCAGGGTGGAATTGGGTGGCATAACGAGTTCCATCGGGTGAGCACATTGCTGCGATAACTTCATTAGATGATTCTGCCAACACAATCCAATCATCAGGAACCCTTGTAACTTTATCCATATGGCTCATCCACACTTGGGAGTCGTCTTCAATCTGGTTCAACAATGTATTCGGATTTTTTAGATGAATGTTTGCAAAACCATACTCACCTTTTGTTCCTGGCTCTACGCTGCCGTTATAGTGTTTCGCAAGCAAATGTAAACCATAACATATACCCAAAATTGGAATATCCACATCAAATAAGTTTGGATCAAAATCCGGTGCATCGTCAGAAAATACGCTAGATGGCCCTCCTGATAAAATCAACGCTTTTGGTTTTTTTGAAGTAATATCAGCAACTCGTGTATTAGACGGTAAGATTATAGAAAAAACATTTTGTTCACGGATTTTGCGAGCGATCAGTTGAGTATATTGCGATCCAAAATCAAGGATGACCACACCTCCATGATGGATTTCACTCATGAAAAATCCCATCCCTTTAATTCATCTAAAAATTCGTGATTTGTTAAACGATAATGAATAGGTGTTATACTTACAAACCCTTCTGATATTGCTTTTTGATCGTTATCTATTTCTAAATCGGGATTAATCAATTTGCCTGTCATCCAATAATACGTATTCCCCCTTGGATCTTCTCTCTTTGCAAAACTGTCTTTAAAAACTGCATTCCCCTGTTGAGTGATTTTATAACCTTTAAATTCACTTTCTGGGATCGCTGGTACATTCACATTTAAAAGCGTTTTTTTTGATAGGCCGTTTTCAAATACTTTTGATACAACCGCTTTCGCGACTGATTGTGCACCTGAAAAATCTCTATCATCAAATGAATTCAGACTGATAGCTATGGATGGAATATCCAGCATGGTTCCTTCTGTTGCTGCAGAAACAGTTCCTGAATAAATAATGTTATTCCCAGTATTTGAGCCATGATTGATTCCTGAAACAACCACATCCGGTTTTTCCATCAAGAGAGCTTGAATAGCAATTTTGACACAATCAGCAGGTGTTCCGTTGACAGCATATCCATGAAAACCATTTGATCTTTTCACAACTTGTACACGTAAGGGATCACTTACCGTAATAGCATGCCCAACCGCAGATTGTTCACGATTGGGTGCTACGACGGTTACATCCCCTATTTCTGACATCGCTTTCCATAATGCTTTAATTCCAGAAGCATATATACCATCATCATTTGTTACTAGAATTTTGGGTTGCGTCATGTTAACATTCTAATCAAGTTAGATAATGTATTTTTTATTTCTTCCCGAGGAACAATATGATCCACGAATCCTTTTTCTAATAAAAATTCTGCTCGTTGGAACCCCTCCGGTAGATCCTGTCCGATAGTTTGTTTAATCACTCGTGGGCCAGCAAAACCAATCAATGCTCCCGGTTCTGCTAAAATAATATCTCCGAGCATCCCATAACTGGCTGTCACTCCGCCCGTAGTCGGGTCTGTAAGTACCGGGATATATAATCCGCCATCTTCAGAAAAACGTGCAAGACGTGAACTGGTTTTGGCTAATTGCATTAATGACAATGCTCCTTCCTGCATACGGGCACCACCAGAAGAGCATACAATAATCAAAGCGAATTTGTGGTCACGGGCATGATCAATCGCGCGGGACACTTTTTCCCCGACAACTGAACCCATACTTCCACCGATAAAACCAAAATTCATAATTGCTAAAACCACACCTTGCCCATTGATAGAACCTGTATAACTATTTATTGCATCTTTTTGCAGCGTTTTTTCCTGTGCTGTTTTAATTTGATCTGTATACTTCTTTTTTGCTCGGAATTTTAGCGGGTCGGCAGATTCCAGATTAGGAAATAATTCAATGGCTGAACCTGAATCCAGTAAAATATCTAAATATAATTTTGAGTCCACTCGAAAATGAAAACCGCAATGACGGCAGACAGAATGGTTTTTTTCTAATTCAGGACGATATAGTATTTCTTTACATGATGGACACTTATCCCATAAACCGTCCGGGATAGTCTTCTTTTTGGTTTCCTTGATTTTATCGTCTTTTCGCTTAAACCATGCCATATATTTCTACTCTTCTATACATAATGAGCGCATTTTCTCCGTCGGAATAATAACTCTGGCGTAAATCAATATCCTCAAAGTCAAAATCGCTATATAATTTTATTGCCTGTAAATTGGATTCCCGCACTTCTAAAAATACATCCGTTTCACTACCCAATTCATCCAAAGTATATTTTAGAAGTTTTTTCCCAAAACCTCTGCACTGGCAGTGTATATCAATTGCAATATTTAATATTTGAGCTTCATTTTGGACTTTTTGGATCATGATATATCCAATAAGGTTTTTTTTTTCGATTACATAAACAAATTTTCCTGACAGTTGTTTCAGTTCATAAGAAATTTGTTCTTTCGTCCAGGGTTCTCTGAAAACCCGGTTTTCTATTGAAACAATACTGTCCAGATCATCAATCCTGGCTCGTCTGATCATATTATTTTTTAATCTCGAATTGAGCGATGTAATTAGGGACCAATTTAAATGGATCAGTCTTTACCCATTGGTCGTAATGATCACGGGCTAATTTTACTATGTGTTTTGCAGATGCCGATACAATTTGACCATCAAAAAACTTTTCACAATTAATTTGAAAAATGTTCTGTTGATTCAGATCCTTTTTCAAGTCCTCCGAACTGGTAATGGTTGCTTTGGAGATAGGTGATTTTTCTGCGTTAAACTTCTGATGATATATCAAATCTCTATGAGAAAATAATAGCACATGAAAGTCACGATCACTGTCACAACCTTGGGCAATTGCCTGCAGAGTCGGTACAGGAATTATCGGTAGATCATGACTATAAGCCAAACCTTTACTGTAACTTAAACCAATACGCAAACCGGTGAAGGATCCAGGGCCGATTGAAACTGCAATTCCATCCAGGTCAGATAAATTTATATTATGTTCATCAACGATTGATTGATATAATGATGGTAGCGTTTTGGCGTGTTGACGGGGTGTATTCCCTTCATTTAATGCAACAATATCATCTCCAAGCATGAGGGCAACACCGCAAACATCAGTCGCTGTTTCAACCGCTAGTAAATTCAAAACCCAATTCCTTCTATCGTCAGTTCTCTTTTATCTTCGGCGTCTTTGACCCTCTCAAAATGCAACTTAATGCATTTATCAGGTAAAATATTTGCAATATTTTCAGACCATTCAATGATTGTAATACCTTCAACTGGGTCCAAATAATTTTCACCGCCAATATTCATGAATTCAATTTCATTTTTAAGCCGATAGCAATCAATATGATATAACATCAAATCAGCACCTTCGTACTCACTAACCAGCTTAAATGTAGGTGAGCCTACATTGCTCTGCACACCTAACCCCTTCGCAAAACCCTGAGTAAAAGTTGTCTTTCCTGTTCCCAAATCTCCTGTCATCGCAATCACTGTTCCCGCAGGTAAAAGTGATGCTAATTTTTGTGCAAATGATAGTGTGGAGTTAACACTATTTAAATCTACGTTAATGATTGACATGGGTAAATTTTATGATTTACTGCGCAAGGTAACGACAGGAACCATCATTTCTTCCAATGAAATACCACCGTGCTGAAAGCTGCCTTTCAACCGGTTTTCATATCGATGCTGTTGGTTTGGATAGAGAAAGAAAATATCTTCTTTTGCAATCAAATAAGTCGTTTGATGCATAAGTTCAATCAACCGATAATCAGACGGGCGACGAATGATCAAAGCATGTTTTTCGTTGGTATTTAAATTGCGCCCGATCTTATAACGCACCCCAGTAGACGAATCTTTATCCGCACCAACTAATACACCCCTGTTTACTTTTGCACTCCCATGATCGCTGGTCATAATAACGGTAAATCCATCTTTGCTTAAATCGCGTAGTAATGCGAAAAGCCACGAATGCTCAAACCAAATCCTGATGGCTGATCGATATCCGGATTCA
>CAZIFK010000145.1:0-5537 GCA_964538995.1 uncultured bacterium | reverse complement strand
TCCTTATTGCAATCTATGACTTCTTGGGGTGTCCGTACATAATATAGCAAGTCCAAACCTCGTTCTAACGGACAAACCCATTTTTCAAATCCTTGAATCCAACATATTGGACAACTGGTATTTTTCTCTAGTGGGTCTTACATTTATACGTAAGGTTTAGATATAAACTTGAAGTTTTATTATTAGTTTTAGCCGACATTATTGTTTGGGGTTGGGCTTTCAGGGAACGTCCAGAACCGGAAAATCGACCTGTTGAGGCAAAAATGTGAAGATCTTGTTAAAGCGCATTTAAACCAAAATGATGTTACATTACCATTGAAATGTTAACTCAAAATAAGGTATTTACACCTAATCTGCGGCAATATGTGATCCGTAGTATTAACATCTTTAAATATAGCTGGGCGACATTTTTAATTCTGGCAATAATTCCTTTTGTTCTAGCAAATTTATTTTCATATAAACTATTAGGCCCATTTGCTATTTTGCCTCAATTAATAATTGAATTACTAACAGCTATTGTCTTTACTATTGTAGCAGATAAAGTAATTAACGGTGAATCTATAGAATTATTAACAGCTTATAAATATTCTCTCAAATACTTTGTGGCATTTTCTTGGACATCATTTTTGTATTTTATTAGGGTATTTTTATTCCCCAGTGTCTTAACGATATTCTATGGGTACTCTGGGGTTTTCCCCCTCCCCATTATGTTCACACTTTATTTCCCCCTAATCATTTATTTAGTAATCGTAATCGGCTGGTTGTGGGGTGTTCGATGGTTCTTTGGTCCTTTTTTAGTAGTTGTACGAGGTGTCCGGGGACATAAAGCAATCTCCCTTAGTGTTGCCTTAACAAAGGGTAACATTAAAAAGATCGTGTTGTTACAATTTAAATTTCTCATAATCTTCTTCGTGACCCAAGGGCTGTTAGTAGGAATACCACAAATACTGCATATTTTTGAAATTGAAATACCGACAGCAACTAAAATTATGTTTCATATTAACCACTTTTTAGGTTTTTTGTTCAGAGCCCTTTTCGTCATTTTTAACACAGTAATATTAGAAGATTTACTTGCTTTAAAATTAAAAACGGAAACTATAACAGAAGCTGGTTCCAAGTAGGCTCTCGCGCCAAAGTGTACTGTAGGAGTAATCCCACTCCATACTCGTCAGGCTATGAGCCCAACTAATGGTTAACAATAACAGCATTTACAGAATAGTGTGAACACACCTTGAACAATCTGCTAACGAAAATGGCTGCTTCTACCCTGCTTTTATGGGGTCAGCCTTTTTACTGAAATTATCCATGTGTGATAGTACATTTCATCATGAGAATTAGATATATACTTGAAGTTTTGACACTAATTTCTCAAAATCAAGGAGTTCAATGAAGTTATGTAGAATAGAGTACTTCCTTGGAAAATTGATATTTTTAATTATCTTCACTTACTCTTGCCAAGAAGTTATCAATAATAATCAAAATGACTATCCAACCTGTGAAATAACAAACCTAAGCGATGGTGAAATTGTATCTGATACCGTATTATTATTAGTCTCAGCAGAAGATGACAAAGGGATTACTAAAGTGGAATTGTATATAGATGATAGGTTATATGACATGGACATAATCCCGCCTTATTCTTTTAAGTGGATTACAACTGATTTCGAAGACGATTCTATTCACTCAATTTTTGCAATGGCTTATGATACAGATGATAATTCTACTGGGAGCGAAATAAGATTTGTTACAATAAACCAAGCAATTGGTCCTCCTAACGCGGTAAATCTTTACTTTATTGATCAATATGGTAATACTGGTTTGATGCCACGGTGGACGATAAGTGTTGAACCAGATTTTGATAGATATTCAATTTATAGATCTACATCTTCCGGGATAACTGAAAATTCTACAGTAATTGAAGAAATATTTGACAAAAACGTTACATATATTATTGATTCCAATACTGTGTCAAACCAAGAATATTTTTATGCTATTTCAGTTAGAGATACAACTGGTCAAATTTCTTTTAGTAACGAAGTAAGCAATTCATTTACAAGTTATCCAGATTGCTCTTTTGGATCAGATTTTATTATTACAGATTTTGCAGGAAATCCAATTATACCCAGGGATTCAGATTGGAATTATAAAACTGTTGTTGATCCAACTGTTTTAGAGGCTAATGGCACATTTTATATGTGGTATACCGGAAGGGGTTCTTGGTCTTATCAAATTGGTTATGCAACTTCATCAGACGGATATAATTGGCAGGAGTATTCAAATAATCCAGTTGTTTCATTCGGGGAACAGGGTGAATTTGATGAATATCACCTACGATACCTTGACGTGATATTTGATGATGGAATGTATAAAATGTGGTATAGTGGTGCAGATAATAATTTTTCCGGACATGTAGGTTTTTCAACTTATAATATTGGATATGCAGAATCTTCTAATGGAATAAATTGGACAAAACATGAAAATAATCCAGTAATGGACAAAAGTCAAAATAGCTGGGATAATCATAATATCTTTTTAGGGAATGTTATGAAGCATGAAGGTATTTATAAAATGTGGTATAATGTTCAGCCATCGAACTATGATGTAAATATAGATTTTATTCAAGGAAACAATATAACTCTTGTTGGCTATGCAATCTCGACTGATGGGATTACATGGGTTAAACATTCTGAACCAATAATGTATCCCGGACCAAACCTCTACGATGACAGAGGTTTATTTGTTCATGATGTAGAAATCACTGATAATAATATTTATGAAATGTTTTATACATCATTTTCATCCATTTATAATAAATCAATTTCTCGAGCAGTTTCCTTGGATGGCGTTAATTGGGTTAAAGATCCTCTTAATCCCATAATTACTTATGAACAAAGCAGTGGATGGAGGAATTTGTCTACGGCTGGACCATGTTTTATACGAAATGGTAATGAATATAGATTTTGGCTGCGAGCAAATTCTGATTGGGATTCTAATTGGAATATTGGCACTTTAGATGGCACATTAATTTGTGAATAACATAGGTTGGGAGATTAATTCTCTCAAACCTTGATCGGCTTGGTTATACAATGATAACAATCTAATAAATGTGTCGGTGAAAGATTATGAAGGTGATTTTGTACAAACCAAGAAGATGGTGTTGTTGAAGTAGGTTTTACTCATTTTATCCCCGTTCTAACCGACAAACTCATCGAGCTGACGCGAAACAGCGGTAGCGTCAATCTACGCTTTCATCTAGGTTTTACTACGATTGACAAGTGAATTTGATGTTTTGAGGAAAAAATGTAATTAGATTCACTTATGAATGATTGTATAAGAAAAACTTCCACGCTGTCTAAAAGCACTTTCAAAGACAAATAAGTAAGGCTAGCCAATTTATGGAAAAAGTTGCCGTTTTTGTGGATGTTCAGAACATCTACTACACTACAAAACAGTTCTACAATTGTCATTTCGACTATAACGCTTTTTGGGATAAGGCAACTTCAAATAGGGAAGTTGTGAAGGCAGTTGCATACGCTATTGATAGAGGTGATGAAAAGCAGAAACAATTTCAGAACATACTTAGGGGAATTGGATTTGAAGTAAAACTAAAGCCGTTTATTCAAAGGAGTGATGGTTCCGCAAAGGGTGATTGGGATGTTGGTATTACACTTGATATGATGGAATATGCAAAGGAATCAAACATTGTTGTATTAGCATCCGGGGATGGTGATTTTGACTTATTGATTGACAAAATAGGAAATGACTTCGGTGTTTCTGTTGAAATATATGGTGTGGCCAAACTTACAGCCGGGTCTTTGATTAAATCAGCGTCAAAATTTGTGCCAATCGAAGGTGATTTGCTATTAAAAATTATCAGATAATGAAGATAAAATACCTAACTTGGAATTTAACAATGGCGATAAGCTTACCTTTGTTATATCGCTCAATCTCCACAAGAGACATCGTAGAAATGTAGCAGAATTTAGGAAAAAGAAAACAATCGTGGCATACGAAATAAATCCCCTATGTAAATTCTGATCCTCGAAAAGATGTTTTGTCGTCGAGGATTGCGGGCGTCGTATAATGGTTATTACCCGAGCTTCCCAAGCTCGTGACGTGAGTTCGATTCTCATCGCCCGCTCAAGACAATCCCCCTCAGAGTTATACAAATGCACCGTGGGGGAAATTGTGTTTAAATAGCACTGAGACCATTCCTCCACTTTCTCTAAGGTATCCAGTACTTGATGGGTTTTTGAATTAGCTCTTTAATTGACTTTATCCTACTCGAAGAGTACATTCAACTGAATTATACTTGGAGTAAGCTATGAAAGAACAGGAAATTGGGTATGTATCTAAATTTTTTGGACAGATATCGATTGCCGCCATTGAAATTACTGCAGGAAAATTAAGTGTAGGTGATATGATTCATATCAAGGGATATACTACTGATTTAAAGGTTGAAGTTAATTCCATGCAGATCGAGCATAAAGCTGTGGAAAGTGCCAAGAAAGGCGACAGTATTGGTGTCAAAGTAACTGACAAGGCTCGCCGAAAAGACAAGGTGTTCAAATTAATTGACTAAACCAGATTCTGACTGGGAACGGTTGATATTAAAAGGTCAGCTCAGCTCTCTCATACTAATATGATCCTACGTCTCATTCCCCTGATTATTTCATGGCTCATTTTGGCAGCCCATTTCCTACGTTACGGAAATATGTTGTCTGTTTTGTTGTGTATTGCAGTACCGTTGCTGCTACTCATACCAAAACGGATCATATTGCATACAGTCCAATGGCTTACGTTTGCCGGTGTGTTATTGTGGATAAAGATTGGAATCGATCTTGTCAAATTCCGGTTTGCATTCGATGGTGACTATTATCGCTTGGCCATAATAATGACATTCGTTGCACTGTTCACATTCGCATCAGGATTACTCTTATACCACAAGTCATTTCGTAGAATTTATCGCTGAAATCGGTTTAATAGTCTCCTCACTAAAACCGACGGTAGTTATTCGAAAACTCCGTAATTTTCGCCCCTCATGAAAATCATATCCGTACAAGAACATAGCTTGGGGGCCGAACTCGGCCTCAAACCGGGGGATAAGATTGAAGCCATCGATGGCTCCCGTGTAAAAGATATTATCGACTACCGATTCAAAGTAGCCGATGAGAATATCCTTCTGAAAGTCCGGCAAAACGGTGAATGGGTAGAATACGATCTTGAAAAAGATGAAGATGATGATCTCGGCCTGGAATTTGAGGATATGCGTATTCGTCACTGTGCCAATAACTGCATTTTTTGTTTTGTTGACCAAAATCCTCCGAATATGAGGGAAGCATTGTACTTCCGGGATGGTGATTTCAGGATGTCTTTTCTCCATGGACATTACATTACACTTACGAACATGGGTTGGAAGGAACTGAAACGAATCGTAGACCAGCAATTATCGCCATTGTATATATCAGTCCACGTGACAAATCCTGACAAACGTTTGGAAATGTTTTTATATGGTAAAGATGATTATCTGCTTAAAA
>CAZIFK010000144.1:0-5543 GCA_964538995.1 uncultured bacterium | reverse complement strand
CGTCCCTATGTTTATATGTGGCTTTGTTCGCTCGAATTTTACCTTAGACATCTCTCGATCTCCTTGTTTATTTGTTCAATCACTGCTTTGCAATGAGCCTACGACCGGACTTGAACCGGTGACCTCTTCCTTACCAAGGAAGTGCTCTACCGACTGAGCTACGTAGGCAGAATATAGCCAGATGCTCTTTGCAAGTCCATTTGTCGGAATGAGCGGGCGAAGAGATTCGAACTCTCGACCCTCAGCTTGGAAGGCTGATGCTCTACCAACTGAGCTACACCCGCATAATGTTGTGGGGAGAGAAGGATTCGAACCTCCGTAGGCGTACGCCGGCAGATTTACAGTCTGCTGCCATTGACCGCTCGGCCATCTCCCCCAACAGACTATTCACATTATTAAAAAGCGTGAGCCACCGAAGGGACTCGAACCCCCGACCGACTGATTACAAATCAGTTGCTCTACCAACTGAGCTACGGTGGCAAGTCGGGTTTATTATTTTTCGAATCATTCGATTCGACCCCACCTAGCCGTCGATAATCAAAGAACATTGAAAAATCGAAAACCAGGTAATGCAAAGCCTCCAAAATTAATTATAAAAATAAATAACTCGCAATAGAGTTTTTATAAGATATATTTATTTTTTTCTGAGTGATAATGTGAGGTAGTCTTTCCACTTAAGCTTTATAACACTTAGGACCATCAGAAGAATCCTCGACGATCCACCCCTTATTCTTAATTTTCTCTCTTATATTATCTGATAATTGCCAATCTTTATTCTTCCTTGCCACTTCCCTTTTTAACACCATTTGGGAAATGTTTTCGGGCATTCTTTCATCATCGGTTAAAAATGAAAATATATTATCAGCATTTTCAATAAAATGAATACTCATAGCCGTATCATCTTCTGAAATCGAATTATTATCAATTTGTTTGTTTATATCTTTAATATAAGAGAATAGAATACCGAGCGCTTTAGGTGTATTTAAATCATTGCTTAAAGCAGCAACAAAATCTTCATACTCATTTGGAAGAGAAGTTCCAGTTCTTTGGAGTGTTTTTAAACGATCATACACTTCGTTAATTCGATGGACGGCTTTCTTTGATTCAGTTAATTTTTTCTCTGAAAAGGCTATTTTTGACCGATAGTGACTGCTGATTAATGCAAAACGAATGGATTCAGGTGTGTGACCCTTTTCAATCAGCGATGGCACAGAAAATATATTTCCCAATGTTTTACTCATCTTTTCATCTTCCAGATTAAGATGCTCACAATGCATCCAAACATTTACAAATTGAGATTCCGATGAGCAGCGACTTTGGGCAATTTCATTTTCATGGTGGGGAAAAATATTATCTACCCCACCACAATGTATATCAAAATGATCTCCTAAATATTTTGTTGACATAGCCGAACATTCCATGTGCCACCCTGGTCGACCCTTGCCCCACGGGGACTTCCACGCTATTTTACCGTCTTCTTCCTTCCAACTTTTCCATAAAACAAAATCTTTGGGGTTTTCTTTGGTATATTCATCAGCAGCAACCCGTTCAGTCTGAATTTGATTATCAAAGTCTAAATTTGCCAGTTTACCATACTCCTTATATGTTTTTATAGAAAAATAGACCGATCCATCATCCGTTACATACGCATGTTCTTTTTCAATTAAGGACTTTGTCATCTCAATCATATCATCTATGTGTTCCGTAGCAATAGGAAATATTTCGGCAGGAAGAATTCTTAACGTTTCAAGGTCATCCATAAATAATTTTGTATATTTATCAGTCAATTCCTTGAGACTGATTTTTTCATTATTCGCTTTTTTTATTGTTTTGTCGTCCACATCTGTAATGTTCATTACATGGTTGACTTCATAACCCACTAGCATCAAAAACCGTTTTAATACATCCTCGAACAGAAACGTACGAAAATTACCGATATGGGCCTGGTTGTAAACTGTGGGTCCGCAGGTATACATCGAAACTTTACCATCACGAATAGGAAGAAATTTTTCTTTTTTTCTGGTTAAAGTATTGTAGAATTGAATATCCATTTTTCAGTTCGATGCTTGATTAATAATTTTTTGAACCAATTGATCGAATGTCATACCAACTGCTTTAGCAGCTTTTGGCACCAAACTGGTTTCGGTCATTCCGGGCAAAGTATTCACCTCAAGAAACCAATGTTTATTATTTTCATCTAAACGAAAATCCACTCGTCCATAATGACGGCATTTCAACAGATTATAAATTTCCAATGTTGTTTCTTGGATTTTATCTGATAATTCGTTATCCAGATCTGCAGGACAAATATATTCTGTCATACCTTTTGTGTATTTACATTCGAAATCATAAAGCCCATGTGAGGGTCTAATTTCGATTATTGGCAAAATATCGTCGCCCACAACAGAAACCGTCAACTCTTTCCCTTTTATGTAATCCTCAATTAATATTTCCGTATCATAATCGAATGCTGTGGTGACGGCGTCATCCAATTGATTTTCATATTCTACAATTGTGAGTCCAATGGTACTGCCTTCACTATTCGGTTTCACAACACACGGAAATTTTATTTGTGATCTATTTATGGGTTCACCTTCCCTTATTCTTTTCCAGCTTGGGGACAATATCCCAACATCTTCTGCTAACAACTTACTAATATGTTTATCCATGCACATGGCTGAAGACAATGCATTAGAACCTGTATATCGAATCCCCAGACTTTCAAGCATACCCTGAATACGGCCATTTTCACCGATGCCACCGTGCAAAGCAATTAATACCAAATCAACATTTAGCAGAGTATCCAAATGTTGAATAATATCCTTATCGAACACGACTGGAATTGTATTATATCCCAAGGATTCACATGTAAGTTGCATTGCTTTTCCAGATTGCAAAGAAACTTCCCGCTCTGACGAGGGGCCACCCATTAAGACTGCAACGGACATATTCATGATGCTATTAATTCAGCTCCTACCAGCAAATTCTCAACAACGATTGACGGTTTAACATTATTTATATTTTGAAGTGTTTCAGGACCTTTCCCGGTCAAAACCAACATGGTATCCATCTCTAATTTAGTTCCTGCTTCAATATCCGATCCAGCATCACCAATCATCAAGGATCTATTGAGATCAATATTGTAATTCAGTGCGGCAGCTTCAAACATTCCCGTTTCAGGTTTGCGATCGGTTGTGGCATGATCTGGATGATCAGGACAAACATAAATATCCAAAAGTCTGATTTGGTGCTTTTCAAATTCTATTCGAATATAATCGTGGATCTCATCCAGCTTTTCCTGTTTGATTAGACCTCTCCCTATTCCCGATTGATTTGTAACAATACAAAATCTATTACAAACTTTAGACAGTTTTTTTAATGCATCTAATGTAAAAGGAAAAAATTTAAAATGGTTTAGATCATTAATATAACCGGGGTCAGGGTTTAACGTACCATCTCTATCAAGAAAAATAGTATCATATTTTTTCATGAAGGTACTTCAACCGATTTAATTTCTTTAAAATGGATAGAACTTTGCAAGAAATAAACAAACCCAATTATGACCAAGGGTATATATCCAATTGCATGAATTAGTACTGAAAACGCTTGCGACTCAGCTACTCCCACATGAAAAATGTTAACCAACACGTAAACAGCTGCTGCATGATACGTCCCAACATATCCCGGTGCAGAAGGAATAGAAATTGCAAGCGTGGTGGCAATCAAAATAATACAAGCGTCTACCCACGAAATATCAATTTGTGTTGCAAGAACAACCAAATAAGTACATACAAAATACATGAACCATAAAGTAATTGTATAAAAAATCAAACCGCCAGTATGCTTTGTTTTTCGAATGGAAGTTAACCCTTCAAAAATATTTTTAATGATACGGAGGACTGTTTGGCCGGACTTGTTTTCAAACAATTTCCAATGAACAACTTTTTCATGGAATTTTGAATGGCTTTTACCTAACCAAAAAACAAAAATGAAACCACAAACTGTGAATATGATTAATCCGAATAATACATTTCCGGTCCATTCCATCAATGGTGATAAAAATGCTACTATCGTCATCAAAACGGCCAGTCCAATCAAATCCAATAAACGTTCTAGTAATATCGTTCCGAAGGCGGCAGAAGAACTAATAGAATTGGATCTTGAAATAGCGTAAGCCCTTAATAATTCTCCCAATCGAAAAGGCAAAACTCCATTACCAAAATATCCAATCATAGTTGATTTATATAACGGGTTTAACGAGAAAGTATGCAACGGTATTAGAATTAATTTCCAGCGCATAGCTCTTACAATAACGCTAGAAACCATCACAATCATCGAAAGGATAAGATACGTTAAATCAGCACGGACTAAATAAACCTTGATTTGTTGTAGATCAACTCCCTTAAATGCATACCAAAGCCCGGCGATGCTTATAATGAAACCGATAATAAATTTGTAAAGTTTATTCATTAAGATTTATTATTTCTCCAGCGTTTTTTCCGAATTCAGTAAATGACATATACTCAGTTAACATTTGCCAACTTTCTACCTGGAGCTGAATCCAGTTGTCATCATCATATTCGATTTTTATTTGATGCAGGTGCCAGTTTGACTGATCCACATTTAACGTACCTGTTAACCCAAAGTCTTGTATAAAAAAACCAAACGAAATAAAACCATTTTCGTTCCGTTTTTCCTGAAGAATAATCCCCTTTAAGTCGCCAGTCAATATCGAAAATATATCGCCTTCTTCATCCAGTCTTTGGTCAATAATGAGCTGGTTTGATATCTTATTCCAGGTTTTAATCATATTTCCTGAAACGAAAATATCCTGATCACTTGATGTAACTAGATAACTTGTAGTATCGATAAATGAAATTGAAATAGTAGAATTATACCATTCACCATATTGAAATTGAGTTAACGCTACATCAATTTTTTTATATTGAAAAAACTGGAGTCCTTTCCTTAAAGAATCAAGATTATTTGAAGGATTAGCTGAAATATTTACAGATAACAAAAGCCCTACCAGAGCCAGTCTAAAATTCATTATCTACTCATCTAAATGAAGTAAATATGTCTCATCAACCAGAACTTCACGCGCCTTGCTGCCTGTAAAAGGTCCCACAACTCGAATCTGTTCCATTTGATCAATTAAACGAGCTGCACGTGAATATCCAACTTTTAATCGTCTTTGAATAAGCGAAATGGATCCTTGCTGATGCATGACGACTAAATGAATTGCTTCATTTAAAAGTTCATCCTGATCTTCGTCACCACCATCTACAGTAATGCCATCAACTTTCTGACCTTCCCGAATACTTGGCAGTATTAATTCTTCAGCTTTGGGCTGCTCGCGAACATGTTCCATCAACGCTTCTATTTCATCTAACGTAATAAATGCATTATGCATGCGAACCGGATCGGAAGATCCTGACCCGAGATAAAGCATATCTCCTCTGCCAATTAATTTTTCAGCACCGGACCCATCAATAATGGTTCTGGAATCAATTCTACTGGCAACCTGAAAAGCAATTCGAGAT
>CAZIFK010000143.1:0-5596 GCA_964538995.1 uncultured bacterium | reverse complement strand
CAAGTATTTTTTGGAGAATCATACAATGTTGCACTTACTACTTGAATCCAAGTTATGATCTGAATGCAGTTGCAAAAAACTTATTAGAACTCACTGGCAAAGGATGGAATGAAAAAGTCGTTGGGTTTATATGCAAAGCAGGAAGGAAGGCCAGTTTTATGTCTGTAATGCCTTTTGCCAATAGCCTTATGTTAGATTATCGTTGTCATATTATTCCCCGATTTGTTTACGTCACCAGCGACGCATTTCATGGATCGGATCTAGTAGATAGTGAAATATTAAGTCGTATTGATGAATTAGTAAATACGATTATCGAATGGTCATCATGAATTTGTGAGCGGTGATTGGTAGCTGGTAGATTGGTAACTGGTTAGCAGTAACTGGTGATCGGTAACAAAATAAAGGAAACACCTCCTCAATCTTAACCTCAACCTTATCCTTTATAGGATTTAGGGTTATTGATTAGATTCCCCTAATGAATCGAATCATTGTCATTTTCGTTGCTTTGTATATTTCTGGCTGTGCACCGGTATCAGTTGTTATTGACCGCCATGAAAATCAACAGCAAAAAACGGTTGCCATGATGAAAATTAAAAAACAAGCTGGTGTAAAAGATTCTGTTGTAGTGGAATTATTAACCTACCATTCAAATGGACAATTAGCTTCAACAACGGATATGACAGGACGAGTTCGGCAGGGGAAATACATTGCATTTTCATCAGGAGGACAGATTATAATCGAAGGTCAGTATGAAAATGACAATATACATAAAAAATGGGTTTGGACAGGCGAAGATGGTATATCTGACTCAACGAAAACATACGACAAGGGGATATTGTCGGGAAAAGTCATTCATTATGCGTCTGACGGACAAATTATCATTACTGGTCAGTACAAAAAAAATCGTAAAAGTAAAAAATGGGTTTGGACCAGCTCCGATGGCAAACCGGATTCAGTGATTTCTTTTGACAAAGGAATGCTTTCCGGTAAAAAAATTATCTACTATGAGAATGGTGAGAAAAAATCAGTGGAAGAATACACTAATCATAAAAAGAACGGTACATCAATACAATATGAGATGTCTGGAAAAAAGACGATTGTAGCAGAATACATCAACGATATTCCTCATGGAAAATGGATATGGTTTCGAGAAAATGGAAAAAAGGAAAGGATGGTAACCTATTCAAACGGTATTAAAAATGGACCGATTTCTATTTGGAATGAAAAAGGTAAAAAAGCGTTAACTGGTGAATATTTTATTGATCAAAAGAATGGTGAATGGAAATGGTATAGGGAAGAAAAAGGATTGGATTCTCTGATTCAATATTCAAAAAACGAATACTCCGGAAAATATCAAATCTGGCATTTTAATGGTGAAAAAGCGATCCTCGGACAGTATATAAATAATATCAAAACGGGGGAATGGAATTGGTATTCATTGAAGGGTGAGTTGGATTCAGTCAAAATGTTTGAAAATGGGATTCTAAATGGTCCCGTGCAGATTTTTTATAGTTGGAATGAAAAAAATAGTAATATGTCTGATGCAAATATTAGTCCGAAGGAGGAGACAACTTTAAAAGTGAAAGAATTGATTTTCCAAACGAACGGCGATTTAAAAAGCAGTATGGTGTATCTGAACGGCGAATTGCATGGTGAAAAAAATGAGTATTATCCCGACGGTAGTTATAAATCATTATATACATTTTCAAATGGAGTCAAGAATGGTCCATTCACGGATTGGAATGAAACCGGGTTTAAAAAACAGAAGGGTACTTATAAAAATGATAAACTTGATGGAACTTATTTTCGCTGGTTCAACCATGGAGAATATTCAAGTATTACAACATATCAGGATGGGGTCATTCATGGCGTAATGCGTTATTATAGTCCTACCGGAACAATCACCTCTGAAAAATTTTATTATCTCGGTCAAGTCAAATGCCGATTCGATTATCATGATAACGGTTTCCTCAAACAAATTCAAATATTCGAATCTGACATTGTTGTCTTTCAGAAAAACTGGAATAAGCTTGGTTTGGATATTACGAATGATGAATTCAGGTTAGGTATTCGTGCAGCAAAAGAAATATATCCGTCGGGAAATCTCAAAACAGAACAAACCTACAAAAAGGATACCCTCCACGGATTATCACGGCATTTTGGGGAGGATCATGCATTAATTAGTTTATCTCTTTATTATGAGGGACAATACGTTTTTAATCGAATGATAGATAATGAAGGAGAAAGGACAGATATAATTTTTCCTGATGGAATGTTGAGAACCGTTATTCACATAGAAGAGGATGAGAATTAAAATTATAAGTTGTAATTTTCCCGCCTTATGAAAGAACAATTACAAGAAATTTACACAATTTGGGGTCCACCGGCGATCACATTAGTCATTGGTATTTTTGCCGGTTTGATATTTAAATATTTCTTCCATAGCCGGTTTAAAAAAATCGCTGAAAAAACGTCTTGGCAAGGAGATGATGTCGTATTTATAGCTGTTGAAAAACACGTTATGTATTGGTTTTTCCTTGGAGCTATTTACCTTGCGGCAGGTAGTTTAGACGTAATTAAACCATTTAACAACTATGTCGCCAAACTAGCATTGTCTCTCCTTATTTTATCAATAACACTGTCTTTTTCTTCCATGGTTGTTGGCTTGCTAAATGCTTGGTCAGTAAAGCAGGGAAAAAGTTTTCCTTCTACAACCATTTTTACAAACCTGGCTCGGGGGACGATTATCACTATTGGTATTATGATTATTTTACAGTCTTTTGGGCTATCCATCACCCCTATGTTGACAGCATTGGGCGTAGGTGGTCTTGCGATTTCTCTGGCGTTGAAGGATACATTATCTGATTTTTTTGCCGGACTCCACATTCTTCTTTCACAAAAGGTTCGTATTGGTGATTTTGTTGAATTGGATTCAGGTCAGATGGGTTATGTTACCAATATTACCTGGCGCAATACATCCATGAAGGAGCGGACAAATAATTTAATCACCATACCCAATTCAAAATTATCCAATGCAATTACTAAGAACTATGATGTCTTAGATACCAGCTATTCCGTCAAAATTACCGCAGGAGTGGCCTATGACAGTGATTTAGAAAAAGTAGAACGAGTGACGTTGGACGTCGCCAGAAATGTTATCGATGATCTGGATACAGCAAAAAAAGATTATGAACCAGTAGTCCGTTTCCAGGAATTTGCGGATTCCAGCATCAATTTCACTGTTTATATGCGTGCTGTTAAATATGGCGATCACCATTCTATCAAACATGAATTTATCAAACGTCTTCACAAACGGTTTGATGAAGAAGGAATCGAAATTCCATTTCCCATCCGCACACTTGTTCATAAAAATAGAGAAGAATGAAATCGATTATAGTGACCGGAGCCCTGTTGGCAGGACTCGCAGTCATGTTGGGCGCTTTTGGAGCCCACGCACTTAAAGCAAAGGTTTCCCCGGAAGATTTAACCATCTTTGAAACCGCTGTCAAATATCACATGTATCACGCCTTGGGTTTGATTTTAATTGGTTTTCTTGGGTTTCATTATCCTTCAAAAGCGATTCAATTACCTGCTTGGATGATGATGGTCGGAATTTTAATATTTTCAGGAAGTTTATATGTATTGGTTTTGAGTGGAATCCGTTGGTTGGGGGCCATTACTCCCATTGGAGGAATATCCTTGATTGCCGGTTGGCTGCTACTGGCATTCAATCTCTACCGCTCTGGTTAATTAAAAGAGGACTTTGCAAAACCTTTTGCAAAAATTAAAAAGTCTAAAATCCGTCTGCTTTTCGTTAGAAAACTTGTCCATAGCACCGCTATTGACTACGTTTCCCGCCTTGACCAGACAAATTTTACATCTTTTTCCTTCACACATAAGGTTTTGCAAAGTCCTCTAACAATCATGAGGGCTGATCAACCTCAAAAACGCCACATGTCCATGTGGACAGCATCGTCATTTGTTGTAGCATCTATGATCGGTACAGGTGTATTTACCAGTCTTGGTTTTCAGTTAAATGAAATACAATCTGTATTTCCGCTTCTTATGCTTTGGGTTCTCGGTGGAGTGATTGCCTTTTGCGGCGCTTTGGCTTATAGTGAACTGGGCGCTGCTTTACCCCGCTCCGGAGGAGAATATCATTTATTAAGTCGCATTATTCATCCAGCCGTTGGTTTTGCCGGAGGATTCGTATCTGCCACCGTTGGGTTTTCAGCGCCGGCTGTACTGGCGGCTATTGCTCTTGGGAATTATATTTCAGCAGTTTTTCCCATAATGCAGCCATCATGGACTGCTTTTTTTATCATTATCTTAATCCATGGACTGCATTCAAACAGCTTGAAGTGGGGAACATTCTTTCAGGATTGGTCTACAGCTATAAAAGTTGGATTATTAATCCTTTTTATCATTGCCGGTTTCTTGGTCAAGAATCCTGAATCCATTTCAATTATGCCCAAAACCGGAGATTGGAAAGCCCTACTAGGCTCGGGATTTGCCGTGAGCCTAGTGTGGGTATCTTATGCATATACCGGATGGAATTCAACCATTTATATCGCCGGTGAAGTCAAAAATCCTCTGCGGGAAATTCCAAGATCATTATTAATAAGTACCGGTTTTGTTACACTATTGTATGTTTTGTTGAATTTCATTTTTCTGCATACGGCACCCATGGACGCTTTGGCGGGAAAAGTTGAAGTCGGTTACATTTCCGGTGTGTTTGTATTTGGCCACATGGGTGCGAAGATCATGGCCATCGGAATTTCCATATTACTTTTGTCTACAGTCAGTAGCTTGATTTATATCGGCCCACGGATCATGCAAACAATGGGTGAAGATCACAGTTATATAAAGATTTTAGCCCGACAGAACAGTAATGGAATTCCGATTTATGCATTTGTGCTGCAGTTGGTCATTTCCATGATATTTCTTTTAACTTCGTCCTTTGAACAGGTACTGATGTATTCTAGCATAGCTCTGATTTTAACTACAACCATTACAGTCTTTTCACTATTCGTCTTGCGCCGCCGTGAACCGGATTTGCCAAGGCCATACAAAGCGTGGGGGTATCCATGGACACCCATTCTTTTCCTGATCGTAAACATTTGGATTCTATATTACACATTTCAGGAGAAGCCAATAGAATCATTAATCGGAGTACTAATCTTTCTGTTCAGTTTTGGTTTATTCTATTTTGGCAGAGCATTCGAAAAGCAAAATGAAAAACAGATTAATTAATAGTTTAACTAATTGTTCGGAATGTTGTATCGAATTAATGACTCTTGTATATTTCATTAAGAATTCAACCCACCAATCATTAATAATCCAACCACTTAATATTTTATGCATTTAAAGATTAAACCATTTAATTCGGATATTCACGATCGATACGAACATCACGGCCATTTTCACGATGGTGATGCCGGAATTGACTTATTTGTCATCGATAAGCAAACAATCAAAGCAGGGGAGACCGCATTCATCCATTTGCAGATCGCTTGTGAAAACTCCGAGAATAAACCTTATTTGCTGATGCCGCGTTCCAGTATTGCTAAAACACCCCTGCGGTTAAGTAATTCCA
>CAZIFK010000142.1:0-5684 GCA_964538995.1 uncultured bacterium | reverse complement strand
CCTTTTTCCTTTTTCAAACGTAAATACCGGCGGTGGACCACTTCCCGCATGGCTGCAAAATCATCTATTCCTATAACTGTTTTTATCTTGAATTTTCTGTATTCAGATTTTTTAGGTTTACCATCTACATAACATACCATGGATGCCACGGTATTGGTACCCCCCAAATGAGATATGTCAAAAGCCTCTATCCTTCTTGGCGGTGCTTTCAATTGCAGATCCTCTTGCAATTGATTAACCATCTTTGGAACAAGTTCACGGCGCTTCTTTCGATTGATCAACCATTCACCTAAAAGTAATTTCGCGTTTTGATAAGATAACCGTACTTCCTTCGCTTTTTCACCTCGTTTAGGTTGGCGAATACTCACCTTGCTGCATTTTTTTTCTGACAGCCATTCTTCCAGTTCATCTTGAGCTTCAGGAATAACAGAAACTGTAATTTCTTTGGGAAGAAAATCTGTATCCATGTAAAAGCGAGAAATTACAGAAGAATAGACGACTGCTTCATCTTCGTCAAGATTTTGTAATGATACTTTTTCTCGGCCAAAAATACGGCCGTTTCGAACACGCAAAATCGTCATAACTCCAATATCATCTACTCTAGCCAAGGCAAAAATATCACGATCATCAAAATCGGAAGCCACCTTTCGCTGGCGTTCCTTGAATCTTCTGATTGCATTGTGCTGATCACGATATATGGCCGCATCTTCATAACGTAAGTCAGCTGCGGCAATGTCCATTTGTTTGGTGACATAATTTTCCGTTTCTTTGGTTTGACCCTGTAAAAATTTTATTACTCTATCGATCATGGCATAATAATGGTTCCGGTTTATTATTCCCTCACATGGACCCTCGCACTTTTTGATATGGTAATCCAAACACAACTTTATCTTTTTTGAAGCTACACTCTGATCATCCAAGTAATAACTACAGCTACGAATGGAAAAAATCTTATGCATTGCTTTTAATGAATATCGGAGACTTTTAACATCAGTATAAGGACCAAAATATTTCGAACCATCTTTTTCTATGTTACGTGTGAGCAGAACTTGCGGATATGGTTCATTGGTAATGCGTATAAATGGAAATGACTTATCATCTTTAAAGCTGATATTGTATTTCGGTTGCATCTTTTTGATCATATTTGCTTCTGTCAGAATTGCTTCTACATTGCTGCGAACTACAATCCATTCTACATCAACGATGCGCTTAATCATGGATTGATTTTTCGGCGTTTGATATTTATTCTTCTGAAAATAGGATCGAACTCGATTGCGCAGGTTTTTGGCTTTGCCGATGTAAATGATTACGCCATCTTTGTTCTTGAACTGATAAACACCAGGTTTGGTGGGGATGTTTTTAAGCTTACTCTGGAGTTGAATATTCATTAATAGAACTTACAATTTTATTGTATTAGGATCAGGTTGAGATTAACGAAATCAAGAAGAATAACAGGAATTAATTTTTTAATGCGGAAAATATAATTCAGAGAATTTGAGCTTTTATATTCGATGTCAATTGAATTATTTTAAAAGTGTAAATTTAAATTAGTTAAATACAAATATTTTATTGTAAGAGACTATTATTATCTTTTTAACTGAATATTATAAAGGAAGAAAAAAAGGAAGGAAAATGAATAAGAAATATTTTAAAGCTTTATTAATTACTGGTATTCTAACGATTGGAGTGATTGGAGCAGTAAGCGTTTTTAATGATACCGATAGTACAAAAACAACCACTGATGCTAAAGAATGCCCTCATAAAAGCGATGCAAAATGTGACCATAAAGATACCGCAAAATGTGAAAAACACTCGGCAGAAAAATGTGATCATAAAGATGCTGAAAAATGTAAGAAACATTCATCTGAAAAATGCAGTCATGCAGGTAGCGATAGTACGAAACATTCTGGTTCTTGCTGCAAAAAAGGTGAAGCCAAAAAATGTAAAATGGGATCGGAAAAAAAGGACGCAAAATCTTCTGAAGATTCTGGAAAAACGATTTAATAAAATATATTAACTCAATAAAAAAGCCTTTGGAATTCCAAAGGCTTTTTTATTTCCAAAAACCAATTAGTACTTTTGATCTATACTAAATATTTTATTTTGAATAATTCCTCATTGCCTCCACCAAAACCTCAACTCCCGCTTTTGGCATTGCATTATAAATGGATGCCCTAAATCCTCCCACAGAACGGTGACCTTTTAGCGTAATAAGTCCTCGTTGCGCACAATAATCTAAGAAATGCTGTTCATCTCCTCCGTCAGTAAAAATAAACGGTACATTCATCAGTGATCTGTCTTCTTCTGCAAT
Source organism: uncultured bacterium (assembly GCA_964538995.1). Lineage (GTDB taxonomy): Bacteria > Fidelibacterota > Marinisomatia > Marinisomatales > TCS55 > JADFRD01. The sequence continues at coordinate 3,373 of CAZIFK010000142.1, read as the reverse complement.
GGGACTTTTAAACATCGGGTTTTGCTCAATTTCGTCATAGAGTAGTTTTGCCTTGATTTTATTCTTCTTGTGCATGGCATTTACGCCACCCAATTCCTTCAGCCAATGTAATGTTCTGTTAACCACGTAAATGGCAAATACTGGTGGCGTATTGAACATGGAATCTTTATCCGCATGAATGGCAAAATCCAGCATTGAAGGTAAATCACGTTCTGTCCTGCCAATTAAATCTTCTCGAATGATAACCAATGTTACTCCGGCTGGACCCATATTTTTCTGAGCGCCAGCATAAATGACTCCAAACTTGTTTACGTTAACCGGTCTGCTGAAAATATCTGAACTCATATCAGCAACTAAAAACCCATTTGCATTTGGAAATTCATGCCATTGAGTTCCGTAAATCGTGTTATTACTTGTGATATGCAGATACTGTTGAGTATCACTTTGATCGAATACTTTTGGAATATGATTATATACAGTCTCCTTCGATGAACATACAACATCGATATTACCATATCGTTTCGCTTCTTTAATGGCTTTGGCTGACCATCCACCTGTATCGGTATAATCCGCAACTTCATTACCCCTAAGAATATTCATAGGAATCATAGCAAACTGGAGACTGGCTCCACCCTGTAAAAATAAAATTTTATAATTGTCAGGTACATTCAATGCATCAGAAACCAATTGACTAGTTTCTGTTATCATTTCAACAATAGGAATTGAGCGGTGGCTCATTTCCAATATGCTCATTCCATGGCCGTTATAATTCATAACAGCTTCTGAAGCTTGCTTTAAAACCTGTTCAGGAAGAACAGCCGGTCCGGCGCCAAAGTTGTAAATTTTATTCATAATTATACGTTAAAATTAAATCTCATAACATCCAGAAGTATATAAATAAAAATGCCCCGCAAAAGCGAGGCATTTTTGAGTGTATAGATTGAATAGTTAGACTAAGGCCGTACAATCCTGTAAGGAATGGACCAGACAGCCACATTGTACCCACCATCACTAATGAAGAGAGTTGCATTATCAATGATGTCGAAATGGGTATTAAACGCTCTTCGATTACCATGATGCGCATGTAATCTATGAGCACGCCAGATCATGGTGAATACATTATCCCCGGCAGTTTCATCCCCAAACAATCCTGAATCATTAAATCGTCTACGGGCACGCTCTCCTCTGCCCCGGCCAAAATTCAGAGTCGCTTTCTCACCGCTGTCTAGACTATCAATCAAAAATACCGGTTCCTCATTTGCAACAGATATTTCTATCCTAACCGAGTCTCTTGGTGCAAATGATGGCACATCACTTCTTAAAATAAATATGTCACCAACATCACTAGCTGAATAATAATAAAGTGTATCTCCAGTATTGTAGTCATAGCAAGCCAAGGATGTAATGCTCACTTTAGAACCGCTGCCACCAGTACCGATCGTAAACGCATCCACACGCCAAGGTCTATTAGACGAACTGTCATTTCTAGTAAATCGCACTCTACGGGAGAAGTCTGAGTCAAATGCTTTCATAAAAGAATCAACCATTGTATGATTTGAATCAAACGCGACTACAAAGAAATTCCCGCTGATCGATCGACTAATATCAGCATAGGCTGTGTCATCCTGGATATCGAAGCTTACATCACGTTCATGATTTAAAATATGACGACCAAAACGTAAACGGTAATCGGAATTTGGCCAAAGGGTATCTGCCATAATTTTATATCCGCCATCGACATCAAGCCCATCGGTGTATTCTTCATCAATCGCGCCTCCTTCATCCAGGAGATCCAGTTTTAACATAAAATCGTTATCGATTAAACTTAAAAGTTCACTGATATCATCATTCTGGTTTACGCTATCCCCGCATCCAACCCAAAATATGCTAATCAGTATTAATATTGGTATGATTTTTTGCATTATTCTGTCCTTTTACTTTATTTATTATCGCCAGCGATTCATTTGGTCACGACGGTTTTTGAATTTCTTGTGCTCCTTGATATTCCGCCTCGCTTCCTGTCGCATTTTATGGGGAGCAAGCATTAGCTTTGCCTGTTGTTCTGTTGTCAATGTTCCTTTCAAACCCTTAACGAATTCCACACGGGCCTCTGCCTTTTTTATTTCCAACTCTTTAAACGTTTTTAATGCTTTATCCAAATTTTTGTCGGAAATACTCTTCCTTTCATCCAAGCGTTCTTTCATTTCCATTAATGATTTCTTGCCTTCCTCCCTTAATTTTTCCATTTTTTCTTGATGGACGCGGTATTTTGGGAAAAAAGTTTCTGCTTGCTTTTCTGTGAGCTCAAGGTCATCTGTCAGTCTCCACATCATCATCATTTCCATCTTTTCTTTCCTGGGGCCATCCATATCTCTATCATGTGGAGGAGCAGGCGGCTGAGCAAAAAGGCTTAGTGTTGGGATAAGGATTATGAACACTTTACTTATATTCTTCATAGATTAATCTCCTGTCTTAAATTAAATGCAGTTTCATATTCTTCTTCCTGGAAGAATTCCAATACTGACATTACATAGTCATCTTCTAATAAATACAAAGCCATGTCTGCCACGTATAAATCGAAGGAAGAAGAATCAAAATCTGCATATTGTTCAAAATTCTCTTCATAGGTATAATATGTTTCTTCAAACATTGTTGAATTGAGTTGCGAAAATGACACCCATCCAAACACAAGTAAGAATGCTGATGTTGCCAAACTGCTTTGGATACGAGCTTTCTTAATAGTTAATTTATGCTGTGTGTCATGCAATTTGCTGATGAACGTATTCGTATCCAGCAAATTGCTTTCAGTCCGCAATGCTGTTTTCAATGCGGTTTCAAAGTTCATATTCATCTTTCAACCATTCACGAAGTTTATTGATTCCATGGTGATAATTCACTTTTGCTGTTCCCTCGGACATATTCAGTACCAGACCGATTTCTTTAAACGCCAATTCCTGGTTCAATCGCATCATGACCACGTTCCTTTGCTTTCCAGGTAACTTGGATACATAGTTCCAAATTTCCTTTTTTGTGATACCTGTTTCATCATGTGAATAGGATTGTTCCGGTGATTGATCCATGTGCAGGAAATTTCGCCATTTGTTTCGTGTGAGATAGGAATTAGCCGTATTGACTTTTGCCCTGTATAAATAGGTTGTGAATTCAGCATCAAAACGGAAATTTTTAAGACTTTTGAATAATTTAATGAAAACAGATTGCGATAAATCCTCCGCATCCATTTCATCGCCCGTGATGCGTAAGAAGAAGTAGTAAACCGAATCCAAGTGCCGTTTGACCAATTCATCAAACGCCGATGGATCGCCTTGTTGAAATAATTGTATGAGTTCATAGTCTGTTTTCATTCATTCACACC
>CAZIFK010000141.1:0-5733 GCA_964538995.1 uncultured bacterium | reverse complement strand
GATCTCAATGCAAATACAATTGAACAGGCAGTCGAAATGATCAGAGGAACAGCCAGAAGTATGGGGCTAGAGGTACAATAATTATGAAAATTTCAAAACAGAAAAAAGCAGTAACTGACCGGGTTGATCGTATGAAGGAATATTCAATTGATGATGCGCTAACATTGCTAAGTGAATTAAAATTTGTCAAGTTTGATGAAACAATAGATGTCTCAATGAACCTGGGTGTGGATCCTAGACATGCTGAAGAGAATATTCGTGTGACAACCAGTTTGCCCAATGGGACAGGTAAAGATGTAAGTGTGTTAGTATTAACTCGTGGTCCTAAGGAAAAAGAAGCTCTGGAAGCAGGTGCTGATTTTGTGGGAAATGATGATTTTCTAGAAAAAATTAAAGGTGGCTGGTCAGATGTTGATAAAATTATCGCCACGCCTGACATGATGGCTGATTTGGGAAAACTGGGAAAAATATTAGGACCTAAAGGGCTTATGCCTAATCCCAAAAGTGGTACGGTTACAATGGAGGTGGGTACAGCTGTAAAAGAATTAAAAGCCGGGAAAGTTGAATTACGTGTAGATAAAAATGGGATTATCCATACTATTTGCGGTAAAGCTTCTTTTGATCAATCAAAATTAAAAGAAAATATTAAAGCAATTTATGATACAGTTATTAAAGAGAGACCCGGTTCAGTCAAAGGAACTTATTTTAAGAAAATGACTATTTCATCGACGATGGGTCCTGGTATTAAAGTAGATATAGCAACATTAAGGTAGAAAGATGCCAAGTTCAAAAAATATTGAATTACTTGCAGAATTAAAAGATAAGCTCAGTAGGGCAAAAGCCGTCTATTTCACAGACTATCTGGGATTAGATGTGTCCAGCATTACTGAATTACGGAATCAATTCTTCAATGCTAATGTGGAATATACCGTAGCTAAAAACACTTTGTTAAAAATTGCTGCAGAAGAAAATCAGATTGAAGGTCTGAATGAGTTTTTAACTGGGCCAACTGCCATTGCAATTTCTTATGATGAGCCCTCGAGTCCTGCAAAGGTGATCAAGGCATTTTCGAAAAAACATGATAAGCCTAATGTAAAAGGAATCTTGTTTGAAGGAAATGTTCTTTCTGGAGACGAATTTATACGGATTGCTAATTTACCAAGCAAACCAGAATTATTATCACAGCTTGTTTCAACACTGCAAAGTCCGTTGACTAAGCTGGTCGGCACCTTGAGTGCGCCGATGATGGGTACAGTAAATGTATTGAATAGTCTAAAAGAACAAAAATCTGAGTAATAAATAATAAAGGAGTGATACAACATGGCTGAAGTTAAAAGAGCCGATGTGCTAAGTTACCTCGAAACTGCAAATATGATGGAAATTTCTGATTTAATATTAGAAATTGAAGAAAAATTTGGCGTTACAGCTGCTGCTCCAGTAGCTGTTGCTGCTGCACCCGCTGCCGGTGATGGTGAAGCTGCTGAAGAAAAAGATTCTTTTGATGTCGTCATTACAGAAGTAGGTCAATCCAAGATCAGTGTGATCAAAGTTGTACGTGCAGTAACAGACCTTGGTTTAAAAGAAGCCAAAGTATTGGTTGATTCTGCCCCGAAGGCAATTAAAGAGGGTGTTACGCAAGCTGAAGCAGATGAGTTAAAAGCTAAACTTGAAGAAGCTGGTGCAACTATCGAGTTGAAATAAATTATCGTTTACGATAATTCATATACATCATGTTTTCAACCGTAAAAAAGGAGGCTTAATTGGGAGCCACAACTAAGAGTATGTCCAGTAGAATCTCATTTTCAAAAATTTCATCTGTTGTAGATATGCCGGATCTTCTATCCTTGCAAAAAGATTCATTTCAGGAATTTTTACAAGAAAATGTTTCTGAAGATGAGCGTTTGCCGATTGGTCTGGAAGGCGTTTTTCGAAATGTATTTCCGTTAGAAGATACCCATAGAAACTATGTTTTGGAATTCAGTAATTATTTTCTTGGTTTACCTAAATATACACCTGGAGAGTGCATTGAAAGAGGGGTGACGTATTCAGTTCCCCTAAAAGTGCGACTGGTTTTGCATATCACTGATGAAGAAGATAAGAATAAATATGCGCAATCAATTGAACAAGAAGTATATTTCGGTAATATACCATATATGACTGACAAGGGTACTTTCGTTATCAATGGCGCGGAACGTGTTATTGTATCGCAATTGCAGCGGTCACCCGGTGTATTCTTTGATGAAAATATTCACCCGAACGGTACGAAATTATTTCAAGCTAGAATTATTCCATTTAGAGGTTCTTGGGTTGATTTCACAACAGATATAAATGATTGCCTTTTTGCAATTATCGATCGCCGTAGGAAATTCCCTGTAACAATGCTGCTAAGAGCCTTGGGCTATTCTTCGAATAAAGATATTTTTGAAGCATTTGGTTCAATTAAATCATTTGGACTTTCTGATAAAAATATTGATAGTGCTATAGGCTTTACATTAGTTGAAGATATGGTCGATGAGTTAACAGGTGAAATTTTTTATGAAGGTGGAACTGAAGTTACTCCGGAGGTCATTGCTGCATTAAAAGAAGCGGGAATTAAATCCATTGATGTTGTTGATGGAAATAAGAGTTTCGCTGCAATGTTGTTAATGAACACAATGCAGAAAGATCCGACGCGGAATACAGAACAAGCATTAAGTGTGCTTTATCAATTATTGCGTTCAGGGGATCCACCAAATCTTGAAACTGCTCAAAAATTTATTGAACGAATATTCTTCAGTCCAAAAAAATATGATTTAGGACAGGTTGGTCGATACCGATTGAATCAACAGTTTAATCTAAATGTATCGATTGAAAATACTGTATTAACCATGGATGACATTATCCAAGTACTGTTGTTTCTTATTGAAATGCGCAAAGGTGAGCGTGGCCCTGATGATATTGATCACCTTGGTAATCGTCGTGTTAAAACGATTGGGGAACAGTTGACGAATCAATTCAGTGTTGCGTTAAGTAGAATGTTACGCACGATTTTCGAACGTATGAATCTCAGAGAGCAGGAATCTATTACTCCTCAAGATTTAATAAACTCTCGCGTTGTAACAACTGTAATCAATACATTTTTTGGAACCAGTCAACTATCACAGTTCGGCGACCAGACAAATCCCTTAGCTGAAATCACTCATAAGCGTCGAATTTCTTCGCTTGGCCCAGGTGGTTTAACAAGAGAAAGAGCCGGATTTGAAGTTCGTGACGTACATTACACTCATTATGGTCGTTTGTGTCCAATTGAGACACCTGAAGGTCCAAATATCGGTTTAATATCATCGCTGGCTTTATTTGCAATCGTAAATAATCACGGTTTTATTGAGGCGCCGTACAGGGTTCTTGATAAAAAGGGAAAGAATTCATTCGCAACTAAAAAGGTGAAATATTTATCAGCGGATGATGAAGACCGGGTGATGGTTGCACAAGCAAATGCGAATATGGATAAAAATAATCGTTTATCAGACGAAGTAATTCGTGGTCGTATGCGGGGTGATTTCCCGATGGTTGAACCGGGTAAAGTCGATTTTATGGATGTTTCACCCAATCAAATTTTAAGTGTTGCAGCTGCATTGATTCCGTTTCTGGAGCATGATGATGCTAACAGAGCGTTGATGGGATCTAATATGCAGCGCCAATCCGTGCCTTTGATGAAACCGACTGCTCCAATCGTTGGAACAGGTCTAGAAAGGAAAGTTGCACGTGATTCCAGAACATGTATTTCTGCACCTGTTGACGGTATCGTTGAATATGTAGATTCTGAAAAAATAGTCATTCGATCAAATGAAGTTCCAGATGAATTGGCTCTGACCGAACACACGAATTTAATCGAAATAAAGCTGCAAAAATATCATCGGACAAATCAAAACACATGTCATAATCAGAGACCACTTGTTGGAGTCAATCAAAAGGTGAAGGCAGGAGATATACTAGCTGATGGCGCCTCCAGTGATGGTGGAGAATTGGCCCTTGGTCAAAATGTAGCTGTAGCCTTTATGCCTTGGCGTGGTTATAACTTTGAAGATGCCATTGTTATAAGTGAGCGACTAGTTAAAGATGATATTTATACTAGTGTTCATATAAATGAAATTGAATTAGAGGTTCGCGATACAAAGCGAGGTGAAGAAGAGCTAACATCTGAAATTCCAAATGTGAGTGAAGATGTAACTCGGCAACTTGATGAAAGAGGTATTATTCGTCTTGGGGCAAAAGTGAAACCGGGTGACATCCTGATTGGAAAAGTAACACCAAAAGGAGAAACAGACCCCACACCGGAAGAGAAATTGCTTCGTGCAATTTTTGGTGAAAAAGCTGGTGAAGTAAAAGATGCATCTAAATTGGCGGAGCCTGGCATAAAAGGTGTCGTTATCAATACGAAACTTTTTGAAAAGAAAAAGAAAATCTCTAAAAAAGAATTGAAGGTTTCTATCATTGCTTTTCAAAGAGAAACCATGGGAAAGAAACAGGCATTGAAAAAAGAGCGCGACGAGAAATTAGTTGTCTTACTCAAAGGTCAAATTTCAAGAGGTATTCGTGATAGGGCTACTGGTAAAACGCTTATTAAGAAATCAACAAAACTAACGATCAAGCGAATTAAATCATTTGATTTGGAACGTTTTGCTCATGATGCACCTTGGGTTGAAGATGTGGATGCTTGGAAAAAAATTAAAACAGTCTGGCGTTCTTATCGAAAAGAATGGCAAGCAATTGAAGATTACCTAGAGCGTGAAGTGTTTAAACTGCGCGTTGGGGATGAATTGCAACCTGGTATATTGCAGTTAGCTAAGGTGTATGTTGCAAGTAAGCGTAAAATCCAAGTAGGTGATAAAATGGCTGGCCGACATGGAAATAAAGGAGTTGTTGCTACCATTGTACCCGAGGAAGATATGCCTTTCATGGAAGATGGAACTCCAATCGATATTGTGTTAAATCCATTGGGTGTGCCTTCTCGTATGAACCTTGGCCAGTTGTATGAAACAATGCTTGGCTGGGCAGGTGATGTTCTTGGTAGACGCTATGAAACAGCTGCCTTTGACGGAGCATCGCCTGAAGACGTACAAATTGAGCTAAAAAAAGCTAATTTACCCGATACAGGTAAAATTACTTTGATCGATGGACGATCTGGTGAAAAGTTTGAAAATCCTGTGACGGTTGGCATGATTTACATGATGAAATTGAGCCATATGGTCGAGGATAAAATGCATGCTCGCTCTACAGGGCCATACTCATTGATTACGCAACAACCATTAGGTGGTAAAGCCCAATTTGGTGGGCAGCGTTTTGGTGAAATGGAATGCTGGGCATTGGAAGCTTATGGAGCTGCAATCACTTTACAAGAGATCTTGACAGTGAAATCTGACGATGTTGAAGGCCGATCAAAAGTCTATAACGCCATCGTGCGAGGAGATGATTTGCCCGAATTTGGTTCTCCGGAATCATTTAGCGTTCTGATTAAAGAACTGCAAGGACTAGGTTTAGATATTGAACTTGAATAAAGGGAGATAACGTTTTGACGTTCATTCAATCCACAAAAATCGATACATCAAAAAAATATAATTCTATCACTATTAGTTTATCGTCGCCGGAAATGATTCTGACGCGATCCTATGGTGAAGTATTAAAACCTGAAACAATTAATTACCGCTCTTACAAGCCAGAAAAAGATGGTCTTTTTTGTGAAAAGATTTTTGG
>CAZIFK010000140.1:0-5867 GCA_964538995.1 uncultured bacterium | reverse complement strand
GTATACACCGATTCAATATTGGCCATGTGGCGGATGGGTGAATAGTCTTCGGTAATCCCATTTGCACCCAGCATTTCTCGCGCTATTCTGGCGATATCTCTTGCTATAGCACAATTGTTCCTCTTTGCCATGGACACTTGCTGGAAGGTCATCTTCCCCTCGTCCTTGAGGCGACCCAAGCGATATAATAAAAGCTGTGCTTCGGTAATTTGAGTTAGCATTTCCGCCAGTTTCGCTTGTGTGAGTTGATATCCGGCAATTGGTTTTGAAAATTGTTTCCGTTCTTTTGAATAATCCAAGGCAGTATTGTAACAATCTGTCGCTGCGCCTACCATCCCCCAGGCGATGCCATAACGGGCTTGGGTCAGACAACTCAACGGTCCCTTAAGTCCTTCAATATTCGGCAGCCTTGCAGAATCGGGAACACAGACATTCACCATAGACAGTTCAGACGTAACCGAAGCCCGAAGACTCAATTTCCCATGGATGTCGCTGGATGTAAATCCTTCCATCCCTTTTTCCAATAAAAAGCCGCGGACAATTCCTTCTTCATCCCGTGCCCAAACAACCGCAACATCTGCGATAGAACCACTGGTAATCCACATTTTGTTGCCGTTGATGATCCAGTCATCCCCGTCTTTCTTACATCTTGTAGCCATTCCTCCGGGATTAGAACCAAAGTTGGGTTCTGTCAATCCAAAACATCCCACTTTTAACCCATTTCCTAATCCGGGAAGCCATTTAGCTCTTTGTTCATCCGAGCCATAGGCGTGAATGGGATACATCACCAACGCTCCCTGCACACTGGCGAAAGAGCGAAGGCCGGAATCACCCCGTTCCAATTCATGGAGAATAAGACCATAAGCAACATTGCTCACACCCGCGCCACCAGACTCTTCCGGCAGAGATGATCCAAAGAATCCCAACTCGCCCAATTTTGGAACAAGTTCCATAGGGAAAGTGGCTTGCTCATAATGCTCATTAATGAGTGGCATAAATTCCGATTGTACAAAATCGTATGCTGTTTGCTGGATCAGTAATTCTTCTTCAGTGAGTAGATCGGTAATATTATAAAAATCAGGTCCTAATTTTTTCATGTAAACTCCTATTAACTAATCACAAGCTGCGACATAAAATTCTGGGCGGAAACATTTTCGCAGTGAAAAATGAGTTCCTTCAATGAATTCAATTCATCTTGACTGAATGAATCCCCCGCAAGAGAATTAAATTTATTCTCCAAGTCTTCCATGGTCATGGGCTCCCGTGGATCGCCTTTGGGATATTCAAGGTATTCTGAATATTCTTGCCCATCTTTTGTCGTGATTACAACTTTTGATGGTTGTTTTGCCGGAAACATTTTTTCGAATTCCAATGAAGGTTCTCCTTTAATTTTATCAATCACCTCAAAGACTCTTGGATCATTCAATTTCTCATGGGAGAATGATTCAGTAGTGATTTTTTTATCCACAATTGCCACTGCCATACAATAAGGCAATGAATGGTCAGCTGTTTCCCTGGTTTCAGGACGATATTTGGCCGGATCAAACAATATATCATATGCTTGAGCAAAAGCAGTCACTTTAATTTCTTTAATATCGGTGTAGTCAAGATCATTATTAATCATTCCTTTGAGTGCGCAGGAAATATGCGTATGAGTCAGTGCTTCGGTGGGAAACGCCTTCATACCACATTCAAGAATTTTGTAATCCTTTCCCAAATTTCCTACCAGTGCTTCAACATCCCATCCCCAAGATGAGATACCGTCCCGACCTTCCATATCTGTTGGTTTTAATGATCCATCTTTCGCATTCCAACCGATGAATGCATCCATAAACCCTTCCTTGCCTTCAAACACTTTTTCCGTTCCGGAATATCCTTTTTTGGCCATGAGTGCCGCAAACACACCACTTTGAACTGCCATAGGATCAACCGTATTTTTCATCATTGTCAGCACACCCGCCGTCGGGCAACCGATAGTATGGTTATGGCAGCCATTAATTCCAATTGCATGTACCATTTGGTCAATTGATAAACCAATAATTTTTCCAGCTACAATCGGTGACACAAATTGAGTTAGGGTGGCGTGATGCCATTTCCGCTCACGGACACCCGGTTTTGCAAATAAACATAACCGCTGTTCAAATTCGTAAGCCAAGACGATTGCAGTAATCACATCTTTCATGGACGAATTCATTTTCTCTGCAGAACTTAAAGCCGCTGGGATTATGTCACTTGGATGGCTAGGATCGTCCTTCCAGTAAATGTCATTGAAATCCAATGCTCTGATCATCAGGGAATTAATGAGGGCAGTGTTCACTGCTGGCATTTTGTCTCCAAACCCGATCACAGTTGATTCATTAGTACCGCCCATTTCACGGTAAATTTCTAAAATGGTATTTACATCATGAGTCTTCATACTACCATAAGCGCAACCAATAGAATCATAGAGATATCGTTTTACTTCGTGAATAACTTCATCGGGCAAATCTTCGTATTTCAGGTTGACTGCGAATTCAGCAATCTGTCTTGAGATTGATTTTTCCATTTTCCTTCCTATAATTTCGTAATAATTGCGTCTGTCATTTGTGCTGTTGATGCAGCGCCGTGCTCAACCACATCAGGGCTGCCGGACATCTTTGCCATATCGTATGTTCTAACTTTTCCTTCAGCCACTATTACGGCAACTGCTTTTCTGATCTTTTTGGCTATTTCCTGCTCATCAATATAGTCCAACATCATACAGGCAGATTCTACCATTGCAATCGGATTGACAATTGAAACTGGGTAATCGGCATATTTTGGTGCGCTGCCATGTGTTGGTTCAAACACACCAACACCGGTTTCAGGATTATACTGGGCACTGCAAGCAAATCCAAGTCCACCAATGAGACCGGCAAACCCGTCGGAGACAATATCACCAAACATGTTCCCGGCAACGATGACACCGTAATTTTCAGGATTCTTGGTTAGCCACATCATCTGAGCATCGATATTCGTGTTCCACAATTCTGTTTCAGGAAAATCTGCTTTTTGAATCTGCTGAGCCATTTTGTACATCATGCCGGAAGTTTCACGGATTACGTTTGGTTTTTCACAGACTGTAACAGATTTGTATCCATACTTTTTAGCATGTTCAAAGGCAGCCCGTAAAATTCTCTCAGTTGCATTTTTGGTAAAGATTCTCGTTGAAACGGAAATTTCCTCTTTCGGTGCGTCCCCGAAGTTTTTCTGGAATTTCGGATGAGTCATCAGTGCATCGTAAACCTGATCCGGCGGATCGCTCCATTCCACACCTCCGTATAATCCTTCCGTATTTTGACGAAAAATTGCCACATCCACTTCCGGTTCTTCAATTGAGTCACCCTTACCTCGTCGTATGAAGTTCAACGGATTCCCTTTATAGGTCTTGCAGGGACGCAGACAAATATCCAATCCAAAGTGCTGGCGCAACCCTACAATCGGACTGGAGTACACCAACCCTTTTTCCTTCAATTCCCGCCTTAGTCCCTCAAAGGCTTCATCCTTGGGTTTAGACGTGATGGCGCCGAATAAACCAATTTTATGTTTCGTAATTAAATCAAGGGTTCTTTGGGGAAGTGGATTTCCCTCATTACACCAAAATTCCCAGCCGATATCTCCTTCAACATAATTCGCTTCAAATCCAGCGGCGCTCAGTACGCGAAGTGTCTCTTCCAATACTACTCTACCAATACCGTCACCGGGCATTTTAACAATTGTTCTTTTTTCCATTATTTTTCCTTTACTAACAACGAATTAAACGAAAATAACGAAGCAATCTTAAGCTCCTATAACCGTCATTTTGTTTTATCATATTATTTTTAATTTGAAAAATTATTTGTTTAACACTGTTAAACATTTGAATTGAATAGGTATTTTACCAAAATTTATTACATACCCAACTTCGTAATCTGATGCTTTCAGGTAATTGACTAATTGAGCATAATGATTGGGGTGAAGTGTTTCCATTGCTTTTAACTCCAAAATAATTTTATCATCTACAACTATGTCCGCATAATACTCACCTACGTTTTCACTACGAAAATAAACATTGATTAGTTTTTGTTGTTCTATTTTGAGCCCAATGGACTTTAAAGCGATAATCAACGAATTTTCATATACTTTTTCAAGAAAACCTATACCTAATTCTTTCTGAACTTCGATTGCAGTTTTAATAATTAGATAAGATAAATTTTTGTGCAATATTTTCATTTCAGCCGTATACTTTTTCCATAATTAACTATTTGTTTTTTTAATCTTATCTACTTTTTTCGTATACTTCGTTTTATTCGTTGTGAATCAAATCCTGTCCTTCACCCAATTTTCCAAACCACCGGTCAAAATCAACTCCTGTGCTGCAACACCAACGGGTGAAATGGTATATTCTTTTTCATTGACGGTCAGTACAGACGATATAAAATCAATTGTCACTTTCAACCCTGTTTTTACGGTCAATTTTTCTGTGCCAAATTTTTCCTTCAAATCATTCACTAGTTTAGGTGCCTCAATGACTAAAAAACCATTATTTAATGCATTCCGTTTATACGTTTGGCTAAATGAGCCGGCGAGCACCATTTGAATACCTCTGTACTTCAACGCAGTGGCTGCCTGTTCTCTTGAACTTCCGGAACCAAAATTAAATCCACCGATTAAAATATCATTCTTTTCAACGATTTTTCCAAATTCAGGATCATAATTTTCCATCACAACTTCAGCCATCTGTTTGGGCGTTAATCCATCCACATAGGTATATTTACCGGGATAGATTCCATCTGTATTCAAATTATCCTGATGACAAAATATCAATTCTCCGGATAGTTTTTCCGGAAATCCATCTAATAATAAAACCGAACTTTTCTTTGCAGAATGTTGGCTTTTTACCACGATGCTACCTGCTGGTTTGATATTTGAAAATGATTCTGGACTGACAATTTTTCCGGCAATTGCTGATGCAGCCACTACAGCGGGAGATGCCAAATATGCCTTCGCTGTTGGATCACCCATGCGCCCTTTAAAATTCCGATTTGTTGCAGAAATTCCAATTTCATTTTCTCCGAGTAATCCAACCCCCAATCCGATACACATTCCGCACCCGGGAGGCAAAGGACGAGCCCCCGCATCTAACAATGTCTGCCAGTCTCCATTTTCTTCACTGGCATTCTGGACTTCGCTGGAAGCTGCAGCAAAATAAAATTCAACATGTTCGGCCACTTTCTTTCCACGAATAGCATCTGCCGCTTGGGCTAAATCATCCGCCCGACTGTTTGTACAACTGACCAGATAAGCTTTGTTTATAGTAATATTTTTACTGGTTATTTCAGTTATTGAAGTCATGGTTTTTACATTGTCCGGTCCTGAAACGTGGGGAATAACAGTAGAGAGGTCTAATGTCAATTCTTTTACATAGAATGCATCTGTATCTGCAGCAAGTCCTTCATCCTCCAAATGTTGAAGCCGGTTATGATTCATTCTCGGATGAATTCCATTTACACTATCTTCATCAGATGGAACACCTTCTAATCCCCTTTCAGCAATAAAATCTGCCCGTTTTTGCAACCACTGAATTGTGACAGAATCAATCGGAAACAGTCCCACAAGTGCTCCCCATTCTGTTGTCATATTTGCAATGGTTAACCGGTCATCAATGGATAAAGATTTGATTCCTTCCCCAGAAAATTCTAACGCATGGTTCAATACTTCATCTTTATTAAATAATCCTGCCAGTGTTATTATTACATCCTTCCCGGTTACACCTGCAGATAGCTTTCCTGTTAATTCTACTTTAGCTACAGGTGGTATCTGCCACCAAGTTCTGCCCGTTGCCCAAATAGCCGCTGCATCTGTTCGGA
>CAZIFK010000139.1:0-6120 GCA_964538995.1 uncultured bacterium | reverse complement strand
TTAACGATGTCCTGGCACTAAAACCTCTAAACGATGTCTTGGCACTTATCAATTAGTGTCGAGTTATCCAAATGTAAAAAGTGATGCCGACAATATAGTTGAACATGCAGAATTAATACTTCAAACATATGAAGCGGCGAAAGATGATTAAAAAAGCCTAACAAAAAAGTGCAGTGAATGCAGACCAGCGGTGTCGATTTGGTTTTTGATTGTTTTCAGTTTTCAAAACAGTTTTCAAGCATGTTAATACTCTACAGGTCTGCATCACTGATGAGGAGGTTAGGCTAAAGGCTAAAGTAATTTCCAATTATTCCGAAGATTAATATGTAGTTGAGCAATATTATTTTTGGGGTATAGATTTTAATGATAATTTTAAATGTTGTTAGCACAATAGTGGCTCTTGTTGGTGGATTTCTCGGCATTGTATCTTGGATATCTGGACGAAAGAAAGAAAAGGAAATTCATCAAGAACAAGAAGACATGTGGAAATTGTACATTTATATTCACAATGCCTTTAATAAGGGCAATGGTAATGTATGGACTCCTGATACAGGATCTGCTGATCACAAGTTTGCTGAGAAAATGATTGAGAAAGGGTGGCTTGAACGTGCACCAATGGGAGGCTATTGTTTACCAGGTACATTTTTATCATCTTAGTTCCTTATTTACAGAATAACTCCGGATAACGGGGACGAGGTATTCAGAAAGGTGTTTCAGGAGATTGTCTCATCATGAAATAATCAATTAAAATAATTAGTTAGAGTTGCATATGTTTCTAAAGTGTGTTATAGTGAAGGGGAATTTGTGGAGAAACAAGTATTTCGTATAATAATTGTTAGCATTCATTTAAAATTTGAGATTCTATATGGCAAGAGATCACAGCCTTGATTTAAAGCAAAATGCAATTGATTCTCTAGAAGAAAGTATTAATTTCTACCAGTTGGCAGTTGTTGATGAATCTAAATACAAGTTTTGTATTATTCTATATTTTCATTTTGTTGAACTACTTTTAAAATCCTGTATTGAAGAAATAAATCCTTTGTTATGCTATGTGAAACCTTTCAGTGAGAAAATAGCTAAAGAGAAAACGGTTACATGGTTTCAAGCAATTCAGGTATTAATTAATTCAGGAAATCCTTTTAATGCGGAATTAAAAAAGCAAATTATTTCATTATCAAAAATTAGAAATAATATAATACACTATAAATTTGAATATAAAACTAATGAAATTAGAAAAGTAATCACTGAAACGATGTCCGGTTTAGTTGAATTCTACAAAGAACTAACTAAAGAGAATCTTCTTGACTGTGCAAATGAATCCACTCAAGAACTTTTGAACGAAATAGCAACATCTTATAGTCGAGATTTACACTTAGCACAGGCCGAAGCACTTGAAGAAGCGGATAGCGACGACGTTATCGATTGTGAATTTTGTGGTAGCCAAAAAACTGCTGTTTGGAGACACGAAAATACGCTTCATTGCTTCAATTGTGAAGAAGATGATAAATTAGACGAATGTGGACGTTGTACTACTGAATATCGAACTAGTGAAATGTCCCATTTTGGTGAAACGGAGGATGGGAATATCATTTATATGTGTGATTCTTGTTTAACTTGGATGGATGAACAATAAAAATGCTAAGAAATGCATCAACTCGGACGTTTTTCGCGCCGCTTCGCTATGCGAAAAACACCGGTTATGCAGGCGTTAGGCTTGTGGTCATTGCTTAGTGCTCCAGTAATGACTGAACGAACTAAATAATCAAGGGGCAATAAATATGAGAGGAGAATAATCATGGCAAGAACCGAAAGTAAGTCATTGCAAGTGCATCCTGATAAGGAACAGGAACTCATTGAGTTGATGCAAAAATTTCTTTGGTCTTTATTAAGCTCTCAAGAAGTTAAAACGAAGGATAGTCATTTAGAAGAAAATTGGAGTGGGGACAAAATTATGTCCGTAACCGAGACAGAGCATTATATCAAGCTGGTATTCTCTAGAGACCTTGATTTGCCAAATCTTAGAGAAATAAAACAACTTGAAAACAAGTATTTCTCACTGGCACTTCCAGATTATCCTAAACTATTTCCTGTATCTATTTGGATGTGGGTTATCGGAGCATTCTTCTACGGCATTGGAATTGTTGGATGGATCGCATATTTCTTTGCTAGTTATAATCCAAAAAAAGGAATAGCAGATAAGATGCATGAAGATTTAGTGCGTAATCGTACAAAAATACTAGAAGAAGCAGTACAATATAACTGAAACAGTCTTGGTAAATGTTTCGTAGGTTACCAGAAAGTTAGCCTAACAATTACATCCAGCGGACAGCAAAAATCGGCGTTTCGCTACGTTACACTCGGCTTTTTGTTGTCGCTGATGTGAGCCGTTCGGCAAATAGATTTAAATAACTTATTCGTAAATAAATTAATCGGAGCCAAAATGTTAATATTTATTAGTTGGTCAGGGACTAAAAGCAAGGCAGCAGCAGAAGCCCTACGAGGTTGGCTTCCTGATGTATTCCAATCTGTTGAAGTATGGCTGTCATCAGAAGATATTTCGCCAGGGATGCGTTGGAACAACGAATTACAGGAAAAATTAGAAAGTTCAAATTTTGGAATTATTTGCGTTACTCAAAAAAATTTGAATGCTCCTTGGATATTGTATGAAGCTGGTTGTCTCTCGAAAACATTTAAGGACACGTATGCTTGCCCTATCTTATTAGATTTACAACCAAATGACATAAAGGATAGCCCCTTGAGCCAATTTCAAGCAATTGACTTACACAAAGACAAGCTATTCAAGCTCATTCTAAAAATAAACGAGTCCTTTTCAAAAGAATCCATATCAAAAGAAAGGCTTAAACGGTCTTTTGAAAAATGGTACCCAGATTTAGAGAAGAAACTTAGCAATCTTCCAGAAGATGAATGGGAAGAAAATGAACACAACAGTTATTGTGACGAAGTATACTCTAGAAATCTGAGAGATTTTGTTTGTTCCCACCAAGGAAATCTCATCGAATATTTTTTCCTCGCAGGAGAATATCATAAAGAATTGAAAAATGAATTTAGTAAATCTAAAAAAAATATTCATGATATTAAACAGAAAGGCATTGATCTGAAAACCTTTATCGACGAATCATTGCTAAATTCTGTTGCGAAATCATTTGATGAAATGCAGAAAATGTTTCTTGGTAGGCATGTCCATCCTCCAAGAATTTGTCTGAAAGCCAACCTTGGGAAAGTTAATAAAACAATTGTACCTTTGGTCAGAGAAAAAAGAGTAGGCTACATTTCTGATTGCTTTGTTCATGAAAATACTGCGTTTGAATTTGTTCAAAAAAATGGAACAAGCTATCTGTGCCAAAATATTCCTGAGTCTGCCCAAAAAGCTTTATATAAAAATCCAAGACTTATAGAAGATGAGGTTGAAAAGTACTCTGACAACCTGAATTATAATGGATACATTGATGAAAACTGGGTTAAGTGTTGGCGAGGAAACAGGAACGAACCAAAAACAACTACAACAGAGGACTACCAAAATTGCTACAAGTCCACACTGATCATTCCGCTAACTTTATGGAATAATAAATTGGGCCCTATATTTATAAATAAATTCAGGATGAAAGATGTAGACCGTACCATCTTTGGATACCTTTGTTTTGATCATATTAGTACAGATTACTTTGATCCAATTTTCGATGTGGATTCAGGGTATGTTTATGCAGATATTCTATCATTATATTTGCTCGTCAGGTTTGTTTACATTGACCAATCAAAAACCTTTAATGATGTCAGCGAATTACTCCTGAAGAGTAATATAACCATCGAGCATCATTGATTTGATTATAGATAAAGATTTTTGTGCGTATTTTATTTTTACGCTTGAAAAATGCAATAAATGTTTTACTTTTTGCTGAAAAAAGTATATAATGCAGGTAGAATCCATCAACAAAGGAGGGAATATATGCCATTTAAAAAATCAAGTAGACCTAGTATTCCAACATCGCGAAATAACGATTTATACAGCATTGATCAATCTTTGCTTAATTTTTCGCGAAACTACGAACCTGATAGAAATGTATCCTGTGGTCACTCGACTTTAAGTTCACATTCTGTTTCTGGGGCTTCATCAAGGTTAGCCAACAACGTGGATAAGAAAAAATAGTAATTTAAATCTATTATTCCGTTGAAATTTTTGTTGAAATTCGGGATTCCGGGGATTTCGGGGATTTCGGGGTCAGACTTGACCCCCGGGTCGACAGTCGTAGACAAACGAAACGTAGTTTGCATGTAAAATCAAGGAGTTAGCATCAAGCCTGACCCTGACCCTGTTTTCTATCTTTCCCTTACAATTATCCAATATTATACGTATTGCGTATTTGTTAAGATTATATGATAAATACGAAAAATAATATTTTTTCTTTATGAAATAATGAGTTAGAGTTGCATATGTTTCTAAAGTGTGATATAGTTTAAGGAAATTTGGGGAGAAACAAATAGTTCGTATGTTAATTGTACCAATAAAAAGGGATAGTCATGCTATTTGAAATCACAGAAGATAAAAAGTTAAAGCGGTATCAAACTAAGTGGCAACCGCAGGAGCGTGATGTTGAGAAGTTTATAGTTTCATCCGAGAGCGAAAATAATGTCCTTAATGCATCTATATTTGGTGAACCACTTTTAATTATCAGTAATCAGATCAAAACAAAATTTAAAAAAAGAGCAGATATCCTAACAATTGACCGTTATGGTAACGGAGTAATAATCGAACTCAAAAGAGATACAGGCTTTCTCGGAGTTGAAACACAAGCGCTACAATATTTGGCTGATTTTTCTGCTTATAAAGGCAAAGATTTTATTGATAGGTTTTCAAAATACAATAAACAACTGGAGCAAAATATTCGTTCGTTTATTGGAGGAAACGCTTCAATTAAGGACATAAACAAGACAAGCCGAGTCATACTTCTGGCGAGAGAGTTTGATCCAACAATATATTCTATGGGTGAATGGCTTTCGAATAATGGTGTTGCATTTCGTTGCATTCAATATGAGCCAACAGAAATAGAAGGTAAGAAATTTATATCTTTTAGTATAGCTTTTGATCGATCTAAAAAAATACTAAATCCATTGTCGCTTGGAGGTATCGCACGTGAGCCAAATTACTATTGGCATAACATTTCCTCTGCTGACCAAAAATGGTGGGAATATCTTGTAAATCACAAACAAATACCCGCATGCTTTGACAGCATGCCTGGTGATCAGGGAGAAAAAATATTAACCAGTTATATATCTGGTGATAAAATAGTGGCATACGCTAAAGGGTATGGAGCAATTGGTTGGGGGATAATTGAAAATCCAGGTTCATACCATCTTGCAAAAAGTGGTAGCTCAGAAGACTATTGGCAAGGCGATTGTATGCATAGACTTTCTATAAACTGGGAAGTTGTAGCGGTTAACTTATCTGATGGAATCAGGCCGGGTGAAATTAGAGATAAATATGATATATATCATCCTATAAGCACATCAGTGAGTATCGACCCTTTTAAGGCAAAAAATCTTATAGAATATCTCAAACAGAGATTCAAAAAGGTATAACAATCGCATGCACTCGTTCCCTACCGCTCCGCATTGGGTGTGGAAAGCATAAAAGGAAAAGCCATGGGGATTTTCGATGTCTTCAAGTTTGGCGGGGAGAAGAGAAACAAACAAGTAGATACTCACATCAAGGCGCTGAAACACAGCAGTCTCGAGAAAAGGGCAAGACTGAGGTGAGGGGTCTACACATTTCACAGATTTAATCTCTTATGGAGTACAATAAAAATTGAAACTTAGTCCCTTCGAAATAGTTTACATTGGCGGCTTTTTTACTATCGTTGGCACACTCATTGGTGGACTTGTCGTTCCGTCAGATTCCGAGATCAGACCCTGTCAAATGTGTAGACCCCTTTGCCTGCGCTTGGATAAACTGAAAGCGATTCGTTTCGGGATAATAAATATAGCGGCAAGGGTGATGGAGCGTTCCCGTTGTTTGTATGTGAGACTATCGGGGAGTCATCCTTCCAGCGGATGATGACAGGGGTCAGCCCCCGACAAAGGACAAAGTTGAGCAGAATAAAATCA
>CAZIFK010000138.1:0-6144 GCA_964538995.1 uncultured bacterium | reverse complement strand
ATTCAAACTAGCAATATGACTATTCGACGTGTCCGTTTTTTTGTTGCAAGATCAGGTATTCCGAAAAACTTTGAGGAACTATTAAATGACTAAATTTGATACATTTAATATCGAAAAGTCGCAGGAAGATTACTTGAATATTCTTCAGAATTATAAAAATATATTTAGTAAAGAATTACTTAACCTACGTGAATTATCACAATTCTTGGATGAACTCAGGTGCTTTTGGCTTGAAAGATTGGAAATTATCGAAATAGAATTAGAAAGACTAGTTTTAACGAATTCCTGTTTTCTTTTATGTGGTGCAATAATTTTAGATATTGAAGGATATGAACACTTCTATTTTAAATCATTTGGAGATAAGCACATTTTATTCGATCCTCTTTTAAAAATTGAGCATTTAACTAGAGTCCCAGAAAATAGAATCAATGTTTCTTCTTCCTTTAAGTACATCAAAAGAGTATAAAACGACACTATAAACGTATTATCAAACTATAAAAATCATTTTTTAATACTTCCAATAAATGAGTTAGCAATAGATGTCGTTAGCGATCACTTTAAATTGTTAGAAAAATTTTTCATCAATTTTCTATCGACTGCATTTCATTCTGAATTCACAAACAGAGATGATTTTATTAATAAGTATGAAACATATGAACAAATTGAAAAAGACATTGATCCTTTCTTTAATGATAGAATTATTTTTGATATTGAAGATTATAAAAATAGAAATCTACGTTCAAAAATTGAGGAGCACTATCTAACTCAGCCAAACATTAGTGAATTTTTAAAAGATGAAAAGGAATCAACAATTTTTGTTATAGCAACTTATTCATGGTTATCTGCAATTATTGATCAATTGATGGTCTCAATTAAAAATGGTTTGATACCATATATACGATTTGAAATTACTTTCCATTATTTAGTTTTAGTTATGTATACATTTATTAATGATGAATATTTAAGAAATACCATTGAGAAAACCATTGTATTTTATGTATTTAGAAAATCGATACCAGAGAATTTATTTCATAAGAAAAATTTTGAACAGTATGCAGACATTATAAAAGGTAAACAATTATTGGAGAATATAATATTACAGATAAGATTCCAAAATATAGACATTTTTAAAGGTGGATTAGATAAAGTTTCAACAATAGTTATGAATGAGATATCTCCTTATATACACAGTGCCTAGCACCTGCTGCTACAGAAGTGATGTTGGCGAAACTTTATTAGCTATTGAGGAATTACAATGCAAGTTTTCTCTGGACATCCTGTGGCAAACTCCGCTCGAAGCGTTTATCCAAATCATCTAAAGATAGCTGGACAATAATCGGTCTACCACGGGGACAATAATGGAGGAAGAATTCTTCCATATTCTTCAGGATAAAGCGGTTTTAATATATGGCATTATTGGCGACCCGGGGATGCGGTTGTATATACTGAAGAAGGAGTAAATTCTCCGTAATAAAAAAACGGAGGACATGAAAATGCTGAGGTTCATAGGTAGAAACATTCTGACCGGTTTGGTGACCACATTACCTGTGGTTTTAACCCTTTATATCCTCTATTGGCTGGCTGTATCGCTGGAGTCAGCATTAGGGGGCATCATTCGATCTATAATCCCGGAAAGGGTATACTGGCCCGGCATAGGTTTGGCATCCGGTCTGGGAGTGTTATTTATCATAGGCTTGCTCATGCATGCCTATATCGTCCAGCGTCTTTTTGCCCGGGGAGAACAGCTTCTTTATCACACACCCTTGATTAAATCATTATATAGAGCAATTCGGGACTTTTTTGATTATTTCTCCCTAACCAAGAAAAAGGATTTTAATCAGGTTGTGGCTGTAACCCTAGGAGATACGGGTATGCAGATGATTGGCTTTGTAACCCAGGCGAACCCGGATCGAATGCCCGAAGATTACCGGAATGAGGATAGTATCCTGGTTTACCTGCCCCTGAGTTATATGATTGGCGGTTATGCAGTTCTTATGCCAAAAAGTGCAGTCCGTCCCCTGGATATGAATATGGAGGAAGCCCTGCGCTTTACCATTACGGCTGGAGTAACGGGTATAAATAATCCTCCCACTGTTAGTTAACCGTAAACCTGGAGAGGGCAACTCGAAAGGAGTATTGATATGAAGTTCTCGGGCCTGCACTTGCTGTTAACCTACCCATGCAATCTCAGATTTGATCATTGCTTTGTCTGGGGAAATCGTTGGCAAAGCGGCACCCTGGTTCTGCTCAACCTGCACCATATTCTGCGAAAAGCAAAGACTTGGGGATTACTCGCGATTCTTCTGCTAATCAGAGCCATCACCGTGGTCCTTTGAGTCCTCGAGAAAGTGTGGAAGGAATGTTACAAGTCATCATGGGATTGGTACCTCAACACAATGGCAAATTCCTTGATTATCAAGAGGAGACAATTCCCTGGTAATAATTGAAATGGTGCTAACAACCGTACCACCAGACATGCGGTTTAACAAAACAAGTAAAATATAACATAATGAATCATTTGACAAAAATCAAAACGGATAATCGCGTTAAAATCAACCGGGAACAACTTCATCGCATTGCAAAGTTTATCTCCGGACTCACAGAAGAAAAACCTTTCAATTTTGTCGCCGCCTCTCTCCCGAATCTTAATCACTCTTTGACAGTAGATTACTTTTTTGTCACAACTTTGCAGCAATTCAGTTTCTGGACCATCAAAGATAATCATTACTACCTGCCTTTGATTGACACTATTGGCGGTGAAACGCTAAAAGGGGCTTTTTACCTTTTCATGGCTTACAAGCAAAAACTGGACAACGATCCTGATTATTTTTCCCCTGAACGGCAAGCCAATCAGACGCTGGATGAAATGATGGAATTGTTTCGATCAGATGACGGAAAAGACGTTATGCCTGCTGTAGAATTGCATTTGGATGCCGCTCAACGATATGGTAGAACCATGCTGGGGTTGGGCTGGACACCGAAAAGTATTTTGCAAACAGCCATGAAATCAGACCAGCCTTTGAACACATTTCTTTCCATACTAGATCATGTGGATGGTTACCGGGAAGATTCTTTAAGGAAAAAAAGTGCTTTGCTGGCCATGATCCTGAACAACCGTCCGGAAAAATACTTTGAATTTGGCGAAAAAGAATTTCTACCGCCCATAATTGATTATCACTGCATGAGGTCCTGCTTGCGCATGGGGCTCATCGATGTGGTGGATGAAGAACTTCGCAGTAAATTGGAAAACAGAGTTTTAGTATCAGAAAATAACGAATGGGCAGTGAGATATGCCGCTTATCGTGCGGTGGAACAATTACCGAAACTATCTGGACGATCCATGGCCACGGTGGATGAATATTTTTTCTTTTCCCGTAGACGCTGCCCGGAAATAACCGAACCGGAATGTTCTTCCTGCAGTGCTGATCCGGTTTGCGCTCGCCGGAAGGAATTATTTCAACCTGTCATTCGGACTGATTTTTATTAACGACTAACATTCAAAAGATCTATCCTGATTAATTCACCAGCTTTAAAATCAATGGATTTACAGGGACAGAAACTTATGAGCGTTGTCGTACATAAAACGTAAATATTTAAAACGTAATTAAACATTTCTTTTACGTTTTACGTTTTAAATAATTATTGAAGGGTATGATTCTGCTATCCACAAACGTTAATCAGGGTATTCATATTACAGTGGATATTTCTTTGCCGGAAAACCAATTGCCGGTGACTGTGGGTTATTCTGGTAATCCCTCAGTTACGGAGGTAAGTTAAAAATGAAAAAAAATAATACCTGCCATCACCCTCCTGCACTGCGTTTCGGCGGACAGGCGAGGAGTGAAGCGACGAAGCCCGCCTACGCTTCGACTTCGGCGGACATGTGATCTCCCCCGCCTGACCATGTCATTCGGGCAGGTTGGTTCAATTAATGCAAGGATATTGCCTGCCTACCGAAATGCAATGCAGGCATGGCTTCTCCGCCTGTGGATCGCAATAACACAATTTGGATATATAAGTGCAAGGATGCTACCCCTCTTCCCGAACATTCGTTCAATGCACCCGAAACTGAGGGATTACTTTTTCAGTCATTTATATATTGATAATGCACAAAATAGGAAGTCAGTGATTTTTTCTATAAATTGTTTAAGGAGAAATTAGGTTATGAATAATGTTTTACAAAGACCGTATAATATGCTAATTAAGCGTACTATATGGCAAATGTACATGTTTCACCATAGAAGGTTTCAAAAAGTAGGAGTTTAAAGCACTTGAGAATACTGAACGATACTATCACAATTGAAGAATTACTATTAATAGCCAAAAACAGTTTTGGTGATATGGTCAAAGCTGTCGTGGATGTTGATAGAGAAATAGTTGCTATTGATGCAGAATTGCATTCGGACCTTGAGGCGCTCTGTATTGAAAATGGTTCAGAGCAAAATTGTCTTTGGGGTATCAATTACTATCCGGAAATGGAAGGAGAAGACTTTATCGAGTTTGATTCAATGATCAATTTAAGACCTTCACAAGGTAATCTTAACCGTAGTGTAAAAGATGAAATAATTCGCAAGAAGATTGTTGAGATTTCTGGTAAGTGGATAAAAAGGGTGTGATGAAGAAACAACATAAAGCGCTTGCGAAGGATCGTTGGGCAAAAATGTCCCTCGTTGAACAAATGGCAAACATTGGCAGCGAAATTAGCCGGGCAATCCATTGGCGAAAGAAAAATAATGTAGAATATTCACATAACGCAGTCAACCGAGCTCTTGAACTCATCACTCTTACAATTGACGCTGTCACACTTAAGTCGCACTTAAAAGAAATTACCAGGATTAGAGAAGCAATTAATGACTACTTTTATGGAAACAACGAATTCTCATCTTCAGATCTAATATGGCAGAAGTATTTTGATCATTTTAACTACGCTGCCAGACTTAAACAAAATAGGATATGAAAAAATTAATGTCCGCCGAAATGTCGTGCAGGAGGGCAACGACAATTATCGCTCGAAACGTTTATCCAATTCGTCCAATGATAACTGGACAATAATCGGTCTTCCGTGGGGGCAATAATAAGGATGATTGGTGGCAAAAAGTCGGTTAACTAGCGCCTGCATCTCCGGGATGGTTAATGGATCCCCAGCTTTAATGGCCGCATGGCAAGCGTAAGATGCCGCCAGTCCTTCCTGCCATGAACTGTACTTTTTCTTATTCTCCAGAAATGAATCGATTATTTCCCTGATAACCGCTTTTTCATTCCCCCATCCCATTTCCGACGGGATCGCTTCCACAAGCACCGTGTTTTTGCCAAATTCTTTCATGCGAAAACCTAATCGGTTCAGGCTGGGCAATATGTCCAGTAAAACAGAAAATTCATCGGCAGAAAATTCCAGGGTTTCCGGAAATAATAACGTTTGAGCGCCCAGCGGAGCAATATCAAACGCTTCAAGAGCTTCTTCAAACAACACCCGTTCATGAGCCACGTGCTGATCAATGATGACCAGACCACTGTTAATCTGGGAAACGATATATTTATCATGGATCTGCCAGATATTTCCGGCGATTAAATCATCCTCTGAATTTTTCTTCTCCACTAGAGAGTCAACATACGTTTTTGCTCTCGCCAATCCCTGTTGGATATGTGTATCAGCACCAGGCATTGAAAAGCTCCCTTGGTGTGGATCGTTGCTGAATGCCGGGAACATCCCAGTGTCTGTATTAAAGTCAGGAATGGTATCCAAAATCGATTGAAGCGCATCGGAAACGGCTGATTTTAATACATGAAATAATCGCCATTCATCTTTAAAACGTACTTCAATTTTCATTGGATGGACATTGACATCCACCTGGTCAGTCGGCTGAACAAGATTCAATACAAAAAATGGATATTCCCCACGTTTAATTAATGACTGGTACGCACCGTATATGGCATTATTCAGCAATCGATGCTTAATAAACCGGCGATTAAGAAAAATGTACTGCTCGCCCGGTCGGGAGCGGAGCAAATTCAAATTGCCCACAAACCCGCTGACGGCAAAATCACCTTTGACAATATTCACTTCCAGCAAATGACTACCGTACGTCGGGTCTAACAAATTATCAATTCGATCTTTAAGAGTTTCTCCCTGAATGTTGATAATTT
>CAZIFK010000137.1:0-6196 GCA_964538995.1 uncultured bacterium | reverse complement strand
CTTCAATTCGAAGATGACCTTCAATCCTTGATACAGGATCAACAACGATTCGTTTTGCCATGATTTAGCCCTCCCCTTCTGTGGTTTCAGATTTTTGGTTATTTTTCTTAATCGCAGTTCCGATGGCATGCGCAGCCATTCCAGCAGCCGCAGCTCCTACTGCCACCATACCAATCTTGTCGGCGTTGGAATTTGTTCCAAGAAATGAGACATCTGCTAACCGAGTGTAAAATGGACCATTATCCCAAAAGCCCGGCTCGGAGCATCCAAGACATGGATGGCCGGCTTGAATGGGGTAACTGGTCCCTTCATTCCATTTTACTGTTGGACAGGAATTGAATGTAGTTGGGCCTTTGCACCCCATTTTGTACAGGCACCAGCCTTTATTGGCGCCTT
Source organism: uncultured bacterium (assembly GCA_964538995.1). Lineage (GTDB taxonomy): Bacteria > Fidelibacterota > Marinisomatia > Marinisomatales > TCS55 > JADFRD01. The sequence goes on along the minus strand of CAZIFK010000137.1, from coordinate 5,800 downwards.
CATCATCAAAACTTTCTACAAACATACCTGCATCAAAATACGGTCTCCGGTAGCATTTATCATGAATACGGGTTCCATAAAAGGCCTTGGGTCGTTTGAGTCGATCCAGTTCGGGTAGTTTTCCAAAGGTGAGCAGATGAGTAATAACACCTGTCATCACCTCTGCGATCGGTGGACATCCCGGGACATTAACCACAGTTTTATCCTTAATAATTTTATGTACAGGTGTAGCGCCGGTGGGATTTGGTTTTGCATTCTGAACACAGCCAAAGGAGGCGCAGGAACCCCAAGCGATCACTGCCATTGCATCTGCGGCAGTTTCCTTTAACACGTTTGTAAACGATTCGCCGTTAATCATGCAATAGACACCGTCATCTTTTGTAGGCACATTCCCTTCCACCGCAAGAATATATTTTCCTTTATACTCCTTCATGATTTGTTTTCTTACTGCTTCCAATTGGTGTCCTGCAGCAGCACTTAGGGTTTCATCGTAATCCAAAGAAATCATATTCAATATAATATCCGCTGTGATTGGATGGGATGAACGAATGAAAGATTCAGTACAGCAAGTACATTCTAAACCATGCAGCCAGATAACCGGTATTCTAGGTTTAGTCTCCATAGCTCTTACAAATTTTGGAATGAGTGTTGAAGAGTATCCGAGATACACGGACATGAGGCTACAAAATTTCATGAAATCCCTTCGGTTAACCCCTCTTGCTTTTAATACGTCAGCGTATGTTGTTTCTTTCTTCATATTTCATTCCCCTACTTGTTTAGTATGATTAATTATACTTGTGATTAAGTGTTTGTGATATTTTATAACATCATTATAACCACTAGCGATGGCGCTATGAGTGCAAATCATTTACTTGGAAAATATTTTGTTGGGTTCTAGAGAAAATTGATAAAAGCGAAAATGGTATAAATCAAAATTATGATTATATAAGACACGTAAAATTAAATTATAAAGATTAAATATTTCCAGCCTCCATATCTTTTATCATTTTCATCCGTGAGTGAAAAGTAAATATCAAAATATAAAATTCCAAGACTATTTTAAGATATTATTATCCAAAAATAATATTATTGAAAGTTATATTTAGAAATATAATATTTTACTAATCTTTTTCCATTCAATAATAGACTTGGATACATGAGAATTTCACTATTTGAAACTCGATACTCCAATGCCCTAGCGATATAAATCAGACTATAATGGACATATTTATTATCTGCAATAAAAATGATTCCATGGGTAAATTGTCCATTATTCAAGACTCTACAGAATGGTGGCGGGGAAGTTTCGGTTTGTGTTTCGTATGCAAATAATTTATATTAATGTTGATTATGAGAAAAATAACTGATCTTTCGGAGTGGTAAAATATGATGTATCCAGGCTCGGAGAAAGAAAATAACGATTCCGCATTTTCCCGAGAAATACCGTTAGATTGTGTATTTATACGGAACATTGGCGGGTTAAAAACAAGTTAGAATGCCTTTAAAAAATAGGTAGAGAATGTCATGACAAGTAATGAGATTATCACTATTATCATTTCAATTGGAGCATTATCAGTCTCATTAGCTACCCTCTATTTTTCTCTGTTTTATAAGAAGATTGCAATAATTGGAAGCTTACTTGCTTGGAATCAACAACATGCAACAAATGTAGAAAATCACGATCCACTTACAGCAGATGTCGAGTTTTCGTTAACTAATACTGGTAATAGAGAATTATTAATTCGTGAAGTGGAAATCGATTTTGAAGATGAACCAACAAATGAAATCGTCCCAATTGTAAGAAGCAAGGAAATCCCTTGTGTCATTAAACCTTCACAAATAATGTTAGTAAGATTTGATGTTCCCCTCTTATTTATGAAAATAATTGCAAGCAAAAATCAAAAGATGTTAATAAGATTTCAAGTTATAACACCAGACGGTAAATTTCACTTTTTAGATAAATACCTTGAGCCCTTTGCTGGTGACAACAATTGGGAATATGACAAACAAAATTGGCAACCATTCACTTTTAAAATAAAAATATAATTCTGTTTATATTCAGGACAATTAACAGGCATCTAACAAAGTGTTTAACACGGAATTTTACGTGTGAGCATGAATTGACAATCCGAAGTGTTTTCAACGTAAAATCCGGTTAACACTCAGTCGTTAAAATGCAAATCTATTTCTCTTTATACTCTTATCAACTTCGTTGCAAAAGTTGATGAGAAAAAACTTACTAGGAGGCTTACTTATGAATAAACATTTGTTTATACTCATTGTCCTGATTGGGGTATTTGGATGTAACCCCCAGCAATCTCCAGTGACTCCTGAACCGGTATCTGATCCAATGGCTATGGTATTACCCGTTGATCCACAGGTCACCATTGGAAAGCTGGATAATGGTCTCACCTATTATATCCGTCATAACACAGAACCGGAACAACGGGCAGAGTTGCGTCTGGTAGTCAACGCCGGTTCCGTTTTAGAAAATGATGATCAACAAGGATTAGCACATTTACTGGAGCACATGGCCTTTAATGGTACTACTCACTTTAAAAAACAGGAACTTGTGGATTATCTGGAATCCATTGGAACGAAGTTTGGTCCGGACTTAAATGCCTATACCAGCTTTGATGAAACAGTGTATATGCTGAAAGTACCCACCGATAGCGTTGAGCAATTTTCCACTGCTTTTCAAATTCTGGAGGACTGGGCTCATGGCATCACACTTGATCCTGAAGAAATAGATAAGGAGCGTGGTGTGGTACAGGAAGAATGGCGGTTAAGGCGCGGCGCTGAGGCACGTATGAGGGACAAGCAATTCCCCATTTTATTTAAGGACTCACAATACGCAGTTCGCATACCGATTGGACAGTTCGATGTCATCGACACCGCCCATTATGAAACAATAACAGAATTTTACACCGATTGGTATCGTCCTGAATTAATGGCCGTTATTGTCGTGGGCGATTTTGATATCAACTGGGTAGAGAATAAAATCAAAACCCATTTTAGTAATCTCACCAATCCGGAAAATCCCCGGGAAAGAACCTTGTTCAATGTCCCGGATCATGAAGAAGGATTGGTTGCTATTGCCACAGATCCGGAAGCCACATCAACCCGCGTGTCTGTATATCTTAAACGGGATGTTGAAGAAAACATAACCTTAGGCGATTATCGGAAGCGCCTCGTTGTCAATCTTTTTTCCGGAATGCTGAATAGCCGGTTGGAAGAGCGCACACGGGAAGCGACACCTCCCTATATGTACGGTTTTACAGGACAAGGTCGTTTTGTGCGCACCAAAAATGTAGTCTACTTGGGCGCCGGCGTGCAGAATGATAAAATCATTGACGGCCTAACCGCTTTACTCGTTGAGGTGGAGCGAGCCCGACAACACGGTTTCACCCAGAGTGAATTCAGCCGCCAGAAAACGGAATCCCTGAAATGGATTGAAAAAGTATATAAGGATCGTGAAAACCGGTCATCCCGACGCCTGGTTTCCGAATATATCCGGAACTTCCTGTCCGCTGAGACCATCCCTGGGATTGAAAATGAGTTTGAATATCATAAAACCTTGTTGCCCTCCATTACTTTGGAAGAAGTAAATGCCGTGGCAAAGGAGAATTATTCAAATGACAATCGTGTTCTTTTGGTTAATGCTCCCGAAAAAGAGGATATCATGGTGCCTGATGAAGACGAACTCCTGGTCTTGTTTGATAAGGTCGCTGCTTTGCATATCGAACCTTACATAGATGAAATCTCCGATGAACCGCTAGTGGCAAATCCGCCCAACCCCGGTGAAGTCGTTAAGGAAGTCACGTATGAAAATGTTGGTATCACCGAGTGGACTTTATCCAATGGAGCGAAGGTTCAGTTTAAAATTACCGATTTTAAAAATGATGAAATCCTCTTCGGCGCCCAAAGTCCCGGAGGAAACTCATTGGCATCCGATGATATCTATACATCGGCCATTACAGCAACGCGTATTATTACTGAATCCGGTTTAGGCGCCTTTGATCTCAATGCGTTTCGAAAAAAACTAAGTGGTAAAATTGTATCCGTTTCGCCGTATATCAGCGAACTGCAAGAAGGGTTGCGGGGGAATTGTTCCCCGGATGATCTGGAAACCCTGATGCAACTCACCTGGCTCATGTTTACGGAACCCCGGGCAGACTCTGTTGGCTATAATGCCTATGTGCAACGGATGCGGGGATGGCTTGAAAATCGTTCTTCCAGCCCGGAAAGCGCCTATCGTGATACCGCTGCTGTTACGCTGGCAAATTACCATTTCCGCAGGCGCCCATGGACTGTGGACCGTATAAGTGAAATTGATCTTGATGACGTGTTTTCTATTTATTTGGAGCGCTTCAAAGATGCTTCTGATTTCATATTTTTCTTTGTGGGTAATATAAATGTTGATGCGTTTCGTCCTTTGGTAGAGCAATACATTGGCGGACTTCCCACAAGTCATCGTGAAGAGTCCTGGGTTGATGTTGGTGTACACGCACCGGAAGGCACGATTGTTAAGGCTGTGCATCGTGGTTCCGAACCTAAAAGCCTGACGCAAATCTCTTTTACCTCGCCTTTTGAGTGGACGCCGTATAATAGCTATATCCTTGGAGCATCAATACAAGCCATGCGCATTAAGCTACGGGAAGTACTTCGCGAAGACCAAAGCGGAACTTATGGCGTCCGTCTTTCAGCACGGGGCGGCCATTATCCCCGTGAAGAGACTCGGGTTAGTATCTCTTTCGGCGCCGATCCTGAAAGGGTGGATGAATTAACTGATATGGTATTTGTTCAACTCGATAGCCTGAAAGAATTCGGGCTCTCTGATAAATACGTAAATAAAGTGAAAGAAATCCATCGCCGGGAACGCGAAACCAACCTGAAAGAAAATGGTTATTGGCTGGGCGTTATGAAATCGTTTGATTTTCATCAGCGGAGCTTTGCAGAGTTTGAGCAATACGATGAATGGATCGGGATGTTTACCAATGATCATATCCGGCAAACCGCCCAAGCTGTTTTTACGGATCGTTATGTGAGGGTGACGCTCTACCCTGAAGGTGGTGAGTAGTGGAGCAGTCCATCTACACTACGTTACAATGGATAAATAACTGGGAAGTAGTCCAACTACACTTCGTTACGTTGGATAAATAGCTGGTGGAGTGGTGGATAAATGTGTCTAACGGATATGGGACTTTCAATTGGGATTAAATATAGTTTTAAATAAACTCTGTAATGCAGGCTAACCATCGTTCAACCGGACGTGGCAAGCGTGCAGTATGATTTTGGTGTTTTCACGAAAAACCAATGTTAATTTCAAACATGAATGTTCAGAGAAATGAAATGCCACGCGCGGTTAACTCATCCGTTAGAATTATAAAAAATCAGGCTTACAATACTCCCTAATTACCCTAGTATTTTACGGAAGTTTAAATACCTCAAGCAATGCAGACATAGCCAAGTCATATTCATCGTCTCGGATTAGACAACAAATGGATGAAATGGATGTGGAGATTCCCAAAATGTTGATTCCGGCATTCCCGAGAGCTGCGCACATACGCCCACAGATAGCCGGTTTCTCTCTGAAATGAGGACCATACACGGTTAAAGCGGTTATATATGGTGTCGCAGAGACTCGATCAATGATTCTATTCTCATTGAATTGATCAATTATTTCCATTGCTTGTTTTGTTTTATGAGAATCAATACAGAGCGTTAAGTTTCCCCGATAATTATTATCTTCACTTTCAGCCACAAACTGCAGATTGATTTCGGCATCTCCGATCATCGT
>CAZIFK010000136.1:0-6288 GCA_964538995.1 uncultured bacterium | reverse complement strand
GATGACGCATTAGGTAATTCGTGTCTGATTTCTTCTTGTGTGCCTTCGTTTAATAAAAAAGTCATTCTCACCGGATGATTAAAAACTTCTTCAAAGATGTTTTCAATTAATGATCTATTTCTTTCCAGTCTATCAAAACTGAATTTTGGTTGATCATATACGGCAATATCTAACTTTCTGTTTTTTAAGTCCATTGGCATTGTTTGTTCCAAAACCATTGCAACGGATGTTTTAATACTTCCGATCTTTTCAATCACTTGATGCCAATTAGTTTTGATGTACTCCATGTCTAACGACTCATTTGGTTCTTCTGATTCCTTATGAACTTCTTTAGATTTTACTTCTGGTTTTTTCTCGGAAGCGCCATCTTTTTTAACATCAGCAGCAGGTATTACAGTTTCTTTTTCTTCTCTGACATGCTCTATCGTTTTTTTAGAGGACACGGAAAGATCAATTTGTGATGATTTTTTTTCTGGAACTGCATATTGGACTTTCCGATCACCCGAAGAATCTGGATTCGTTGATAATAATTCTTCAATGGTGACAGACTTGTCCATTTCCAACATCTTTAGCAAATTGATTTCAAAGAGAATTTGCGGTTGAGAAGCTCTTCTAATTTCGGGTTCCATTTTGCTAAAGATCTGTGAAATACGTATCAAGTCTCGACGATCCCAATTCATAGAGTCATTTGAATAGCGTTCCTGTAATTCAGAGTTCATTTCTAAAGTAGAGGCAGCGCCTTCAACTGTGCTTATCAATAAATTTCGTAAATGCTGATTGAATCCGTTTACTACATCTTCCAGCGGTGTTCCTAAAGATCGAATGTTATTTAACACTGATACAAGCTGTTGACCATTTTTCTCTTTGATCGCTGCCGTCAAATCAAAAAATAGATCATAGGGAATTAGTCCAAGCACCTTGGATATTTCGTCAAAAACAATTTTATCTCCGGCAAACGAAATAACTTGATCCAGTAAACTCAGTGCATCGCGCACACTTCCATCTGCTTTTCGGCTGATAGCTGACACAGATTCTTCATCAAATTCAATTTTCTCAACATCTAGGATATGTTTCATCCTGTCAGCAATAATGCTTGAACTGATGCGATTGAAATCGAATCGCTGACAACGGGAAATAATGGTAGCCGGCATTTTATGTATATCCGTTGTACACATAATAAATTTTCCATGTACGGGTGGTTCTTCCAATGTGCGGAGCAATGCATTAAATGCCTGATTCGTAAGCATATGAACTTCATCAATAATGTACACCTTAAATTGAGCACTCATAGGCGGAAATTTTATATTTTCCCTCAGATGGCGAATTTCATCAATTCCCCTGTTTGAAGCACCGTCAATCTCCAGAACATCCATACTTCGACTTTCAGTAATCTCTGAACAGTTCGTGCATTTGTTACAAGGCTCATTGTCAACGGGACTTTGGCAATTCATTCGTTTCGCCATAAGTCTTGCCATGGTGGTTTTACCAACACCACGGGGACCTGTAAATACATATCCTTGAGCAATGCGATCTTTTTTGAACGCATTTTTTAAGGTCTGGGTTACATGGTCCTGTCCGACAACATCATCGAATGTTTGCGGGCGCCATTTTAATGATAGTACTTGATATGTCATTTATTTTAATAAGATTGGTCGTGCACCATAGCTTGACAAACCTGTTCACCGCCTTAAACCAGCAGTTAACTCCATTTCAGGGATCCATCGGCACATGGATACATCACCTACCGCTGCTCCCTTCCGGGCCTGACGGGTTTTAGTGTGTAACCATTGCGATGGGTTGAAACTTCAACATTACTTACTGATAATCAGCAATTCAGCATAAGCCGCACTATGGCAGTTGATCCTGCTATAGCGGGTTGCAGGTTACAGGGCACCGCTATCTCCCCATCTAGCACGACCACATTTTCAAAAAGTTTTCACTCGTCCAACTTCTGTCAGACGAGTGGAGCCGATCGGGATTGAACCGACGACCTCAGCATTGCGAACGCTGCGCTCTCCCAACTGAGCTACGGCCCCGTTATATTAAGCAATAAATTTAACTGTGGATAAGGACGTCAGGCAATCTGACAATGGATAATATTTTTGAGGGCTTTGCAAAGCCCTCTTGAAATAAGTAAAGAAGGACTCGATTTTTATTTTTTCCGCTTAAAAAACCCCTTCTTTTTTGGTTTCTCTTCTTTTGATTCTATTTTTTTTTCAGCTTTCAGTTTTGGACCTTTAACTGCGGCTTTCTTGCTTTCCAACCGTTTTTCCCAGGGACTCATTTCTTCAGGAACTTCTTCTGGGGCTTTTCCCACAGCATCCGTTTTTTCTTCTATGGGTTCTTCATCATTTCGATGTTCCCACAAATTCTTCAATTTGCTTCGTCTTTCATCTGAACCGGCCTTAAGGCTCTCAATCATAGTGGCCACTTCGTCATGGAATTCACTCACTGTTTTATCCAGGCGCCCAGCCAGTTCCACTTGCAGCGGTTCGCCATGACCAGGGTCTACTTTTTCTAACAGATTATCAATTTGATCTTTTAACAATTGTTCTTCAGGTGATAAAACGTCTTGTTCTATTTCTTTAGCCATAAAAGCCTCCTTTTCAGTCTCTTAATCTATCCATTTCTTCCGGTGTTAATGCAAAAAATGTTTTGGGCGAAGTTAATACATTAAATGTTTGAAAAACTTCAATTCCTGCCAACATACCTGCAACAGCACCTAAAAATCGATTGTACCAAACATTATCAATAGCTGGTCGAGTTTGCTCATTCCAACCCTCAGCTAAAGCCAATCCCGCAAGGGCTGAAAAAGCAAATAGTGGATATTTCCAGTCAGATCTAATTTTAAACGATTCCCGATACGAAATAGATTCCATATCCCAGATCGGAATTTTTTCTAATGATATAGCTGTTTGGACAGTCAATTCCTTACTATCATAGTTGAGCAATGTTCCTCTTAATCTTCTTCCACTACGGTGCTTAATCACCACAAACTGATTCTCGGGAATACTGGTTAATATATTATTTGTTGACAAATATGTTAGATTTTCTTTTACTAGTCTTCTGTCTTCATCCGTAATCCACGGCTGCACATCCACAGCTTCCTTCATGCGAAGGAACTCCATCATGGAATGTTTCCGTTTAGATATTTTTTGCTGTGAATATTCTACAATAGTAATTCTGGCAATAACTGTTCGCAGGGATATTTCATAGAATTGAGCGCTTTCAAACCCCTCAATATCATACACGTTATAGAACAGATTCTCCTCGGCATCCAAGACAGTTCCCACTTTTTGGCTTAAAGGAATTATTTCACCATTTTGAGCCAATAAGCACGTACACAAAAATAATGGTAAGATATATTTAATTCGATTCGATAAGATCAATAATCTCGCCATCGTTTGGGAATCGATCCAGTTCTTTCTTTGAAAAAATTAATTGATTATTTTTAATGATTTCAAACACTCCTCCGCCGGAGGGAATAATCGTTAATTCAGAAATATTTTTACCATATTTCTCCAAAATTTCGTTAGCCAAACTGGCCGCCCTTGGTAAATAGTTTCAAACGCTGCAGTATTCAATACTAATTTTCATTATAACTCCATGAATTGTGTAAACAAGATAACGGAAATAATCACCAAACTTCTGGTTAATCCGAAGGAGGACATACACCGCTAGCTAAAACGTTCACACTGCGGTGTACCACCGATATACAGTTTGCCATCGTCAACAGCGACTTTTTCTATTAAATATCGAAGGAAGTTTCAATGGTTGTTTGTTTAACCGGTTCTAAGTTACCTGTACCATCATCTCTGTAAAATTGACGAAAATCCCAAATAACGCTAACGCCCTTACTCACCTCATAACCAAGTCGATATCCCAGGACTGTATTGATTGACGGATTACCAAAATCAAATGGATTCCTATCGTTGTTACGTTGATAATATGCTGTTGCAACGCTCAATTTCGGAATTTTATCCGGATTCAAATTTATCGCAGCAACAAAACTCTTAACAGTATCATTTGCTGATGACATATTTGCATATGACCCGCTCAAACTGGCGAAGCCAAAAACATTTGCACTTATAGATCCAAAATATCCGCTTAAATCCTCACTCATGGATGAATCAGCGAATAAAAGCATATCTTTAGTATAGATTTTAGCCACATCGTCAATATACATGGGAGTTACACGTGTAATATCATAAGATTGATCAAAGAATTGTGGAACGTAATAGCCACTCTTTAAACGATATTCAAGATTGATATTCAAGAATTTGAATAAACCTATCCTGACACCGGGAATAGAAAATCCACTCCCGGATTTAGCCTCTCTGTAAAATTCAGTCTCTTTTATTCCTGCTTTTGGAATATTCAGAAAGTTGAATTCAGAATACAAAAGTAGGGAAAACATTTTATTACTGAATATCGGATATCCGACGTCGAATGCATACGCCGTCACGGATGCTTTATTATTCTCAATGCTGAATGGTGTTCCTTTTAAAGAGGATAGGTCATCGTCCATTAAATCGTAAATGTTGTCACCATCCGCATCAATATCCCATGTAGTTGAATCTATCCCACTATGGGGATCGGGTATGCCATCCCCATCCGTATCATTCCACAAATTTTTGTCATCCGGGAAATCATCAAATATGTCCGGATAAGAATCGTCATCAAGATCTTTCATTCCACTGAATTGATTAACATCTATAATAAAGTTGGCGCCAATCGTTAATGGAAATGCTTTTGAAACTTTATAGGTTCCTCGCAGACCAATTAACGTTCCACCGCGGGAAAAATCCTTGACATTGGACATGAATAATTCAGTACCATAATTGCCAAAATTCAGTCCTGTATTGATGCCCAATTGTCTGACTGTGGGGAATTCCATCATATTAGAATATCCCATCAATAATCCGCCATATCCCAGTGTTACATTATCCAACGAGCCCAATTTAATCCAGAATGGATCTTGTTTTTGTCCCCAGCGCACATATAGGATTTTATCAATTATTACTGAAGGATCATTTTTAACATCCCATTCGTTGGGGCGGACGTTGCCTTCATTGTCGATATACAGCACAAGATCAAGACCCACTCCCAGCTTTCCGAAACTAAATTCCGGACGCAGGGCAAACTGGTTGTACAGCATTCCATCGATAGTTACTGAACCAATGCCTAGACCCAACCCATACGGTTTATCTGGTTTTGGTGCGGACGGAGGTTCCTGGGGCTGTGGAGCTTCCGGTTGAGCTTCTGGTTCTGGTTGTATTTCATCAAGTTCCGGTTCCATTTCTTCAATTTCCTCTTCGACCTCTTCCTCGGGTTCAACCTCTTCTTCCGCTTCTTCAACTTCTTCTTCGATGTCTTCAATTTCCGCATCGGGTTCATCGGGGTAATCTGCCGGATCAAAAGGCTGTTGGGTTAATGTTCCCAATGCATTGGAGATTGCCTGCTGTCCGGGCTGCACGTTAATCGTTTGTCCGCTAACGGAATTGTATACATCAAAATTACCATCCTGACAGAAAAACTGATCTATTCCGGCAGGATCGGAAACGACTGCAAAATCAGTTCCTTTTACAGATGCAACTGATACAGGTGTTTCTACACGAAATGATTTACCATCTTTCTGCTTATTGACATTATTAAAAATTGTACCTTGTTGTAATTCAAGCGTTCTGGTACTGGGAGAATCAATAAACTGGAATTCTGTATTTTCACGGATTTTAACAACTGATTTATCATCGATAAAAATGACAATGGCAAAACCGACTTCCCCTATACGGATAGCATCGCCATTGTTAATGCCATGACCTGCTTTTACGTCAACTGAAAATGTTTGTTTGCCCACAGATTTTAACGTGACATTACCGTCCGATTTCATTACCCGTGCAATAGCTTCGGCATTGGCAATGTTTACCAGGAGGAATAATGATAATGTTATGGGGGATATAATCCGTTTCATGATAATACCTCAAAAATGGTGTTAGAATTTGGTGAAATTTACTTCATATGTATTATTTTACAAGTAATCTAGTTTACATGATTTTTTTTCAAGAATTCCTGAACCAATTCAATGATGGAATGAAATGGAACACCTGTCGCTTGTGACATGGTAATTTCACACATTCGGCTTGTAGAAACTCCTATACTGCCTTGCGGTATCTTATTATACGATTGTGCACAATTTCTACCTGCGCTTTCGGTAAGTTCGGGGATGAGCAGTCCTTTGTCTCCTGCCGTTGCACAGCAGCCATTCGTTTCTTGAATAATGATCTTATC
>CAZIFK010000135.1:0-6408 GCA_964538995.1 uncultured bacterium | reverse complement strand
TAAGTATCGGTCTTGGACTATTTCTGGTTATTTTTCAAGGCCTTTACCTCAAAACAAAAAATAAAGAATATGAACAGCTAACCCGCTTTTGGATACGCATTTTTGCTCTGACATTTGGCATTGGTGTTGCCACAGGGATCGTCATGGAATTTGAATTTGGCACCAATTGGGCGACCTATTCCAGGTATGTCGGAGATGTATTTGGCAGTGCACTCGCGGCGGAAGGTATTCTTGCCTTTGCACTGGAAAGCGGATTTCTGGGTCTGCTGCTCTTTGGTTGGAACCGGGTGAGTCCCATAATGCATTTTATTTCCACCATTGGTGTTTTTCTAGGCTCTGTATTTTCCGCTGTTTGGATCGTGGTTGCCAACAGTTGGATGCAAACACCCGCAGGGTTTCATATCGTTGGTGAAGGGATCAGAGCACGAGCAGAGATTACCGATTTCTGGGCTCTTGTTTTCAACCCTTCCTCTATTGATCGAATAACACATGTATGGATTGCTGCTTTCCTTTCAGGGGCTTTTTTAGTGTTAAGTATCCATGCATATTATCTGATTAGAGATAAATATGTATCGCTGTCACAAAAAGGTTTTAAGATCGCTTTAGTAGTGGCTATTGTTTTTTCAATTTCACAATTATTTTCCGGTCATTCGTCTGCTGAGGGTGTGGCAGTTAATCAACCCGCAAAACTTGCTGCGTTTGAAGGACATTTCGACAGCCTCGCTGTAGCAGATTTATATCTATTTGGCTGGGTGGATAAGGAAGAAAAATCCGTGACAGGTTTGTCTATCCCGGGCGGTTTGAGTTATCTTGTATATGGAAATCGCGAAACACCCATCAAAGGATTAGACTATTTCCCAAAAGATGAAATACCGTCAGCTATCAATAGTATTTTTCAATTTTATCATTTTATGGTCGCAATCGGTTTGTCTATGATACTCCTAACTGTTTATGGATTCATACAGCTAATGAGGAAAAAATTGTTTACACAAAATTGGCTTTTATGGTTATTTGTTTTTTCAACCATCCTTCCACAACTGGCCAATCAATTGGGTTGGTTCTCAGCTGAAATGGGGCGCCAGCCATGGGTTGTTTATGGTTTGTTAAAGACATCCGATGCTCTCTCTGCGGTTGTGACTGCTAACCAGGTTTTGGCTTCGTTGATTATGTTCGCTTTTATCTATATTTTATTATTTGGTTTGTTCATTTTCACACTCCATCGAAAAATCCAAAAAGGTCCATACGATGAAGAAATGATTCAGCAACGTCCAAGCCAAAGAATCATTAGTGAAATTGTTGCCGAGGATGTAAAACGATGAGTACGCTCCTAGGATTAGATTATCCTACTTGGTGGTTTTTAGTTGTGGGCGCTGTTTTCTCCGCATACGTCATTTTGGATGGTTTCGATCTTGGCGCGGGGGCACTTCATTTATTCTTTAAAAATGAAGAAAGCAGACGAATTGCCCTAAATGCTGTTGGACCGGTATGGGATGGGAATGAGGTCTGGCTGGTTGTGGGAGGAGGAACGCTCTTTGCGGGGTTTCCTGTTGCATATGCGACATTGCTCTCTGCAATGTATATTCCATTCATGCTGTTTTTATTATGCATCATTTTACGGGCAGTATCCATTGAATTTCGAAGTAAAGAACCCTGGAATTGGTGGAGAAATTTATGGGATATCAGTTATTGTATTTCCAGCGGAATGCTCACGTTTATATTAGGATTTATATTAGGAAATATTTTACTGGGACTGCCAATTAACGATCAATTGGAATTCAGTGGAAATTGGCTCATGTTCGTCAACCCCTATGCCATCACAGTTGGTTTAACATCATTGGCGCTTATGTCGATGCATGGCGCTATTTATCTGGCGATTAAAACAGAAGGGATACTTTACGTCAAGGCAGTAGAATTACAAAAATATGCAATGTTTGCTTTTATTGTATTATTTGGATTAGTCACTGTTTATTCACTGACCAATTATCCACATCTAGTGGACAAACTTAAGGCGAATCCCATCCTGTTCATTGTTCCTCTTTTAGCCATTCTCTCCTTTGCTAACATTCCAAGACTTATTCATAAGAAAAAAGATTTTTTATTTGCGTTCGTTTTTTCATCGTTAACCATCAGCCTCCTTCTGATTCTTGTGGCAATTGAACTTTATCCAACCTTGCTTCTATCTACTGAAAACATTGATAACAGCATCACGATTTACAATGCGGCATCATCCGATAAATCATTAGGCATCATGATGATTATTGCAGCAATTGGAGCGCCCCTGACTGCCGTTTATACCTATATTGTCTACCGTAGCTTCTGGGGGAAAATCAAGCTGGACGAAACCAGTTATTGATTCATAAAAAAGAATTAGATTAGTTCCTGTAAATGGTTGATATATGAACTTAACCTGCAATATACCGGGTAAAACACGATGAAGATTAAACCCGCTAAACGTAATATTGGGTATAGCAAGACGTTGGGTGTCATTTAAATACTGACAAAATATGAAACTAAATCAACTGAAGTAGCCCCGATAAATGAAGGCAATAGTATATAACAAGAAACATTCATCTAACAAACTAAGTCATAGTGATGTTGAAAAGCCGAAACCAAACGACAACGAAGTATTGATAAAAATTGTTTCGGTATCGGTAAATGCAACGGATTACCGTTCTATGAAAATGGGAATGATACCGAAGAAAAGAATTTTTGGAGCCGCTGTAGCAGGCAGGGTGGAATCAGTTGGAAATATTATCCAACAGTTCAAGCCTGGTGATGAAGTGCTTGGAGACCTTTCTGATTTTGGATTTGGCGGATTCGCTGAATATGCTGTAGCACCTGAAAAAGCATTGGTACTAAAACCTGCAAAGATATTGTTTGAAGAAGCTGCTACTTTACCAGTGGCGTCAACAACAGCCTTAAAAGCATTACGCGACAAAGGCAACATACAAAAAGGACAGAAGGTATTAATTGTTGGTGGTGCTGGCGGAGTTGGAACCTTTGCTATACAACTTGCCAAATACTACGATACGATTGTAACAGCAGTATGCAGTACGAAAAATCTGGAGCAATCGAGTTTTCTCGGTGCAGATTATGTCATTGATTACACGAAAGAGGATTTCACAAAAAACAACGAGTGCTACAATCTTATTGTGGCTATCAACGGTAATTATCCGCTTTTTGCCTACAAGCGAATTTTAAATTCGAACGGTATATATGTCATGGTCGGTGGTGGGCTATTACAGATATTCAAGTCTATCTTTTTTGGTTGGTTATTGTCGTTTGGTTCGAAGAAAATGCGATTTCTTTCAGCGAAATCAAACCCAAAGGATTTGGAATTTGTCGTAAAGCTTTTAGAAAATGGCAAGATTAAGTCGGTTATTGAAAGACGATATTCACTTGATAAGACAGCTGATGCCATGTATTATTTAAGTAGAGGACACGCAAAGGGCAAAGTGGTTATAAATGTAGAGTGAAATTATAAAAAATAACGAACACCCAACAAAACCTAAAAATAACCCTGCGGGTCGCTAAAGCTTATTTTTAGCCAAACCGTTAAATATCAATATCTAACTTTTCAATCCTTCTTTTGTGTCGTCCACCTTCAAAGGGTTCAGCCAGCCACATTTCAATAACATTATAGATTTCAGTTTCAGTCAAGAAACGTGCTCCAAATGATAAAATATTTGCATTGTTGTGTTGGCGGGACAGCCTTATTATTTCTTCCGGACCGTTATAAAATACTGCCGCACGGACTCCTTTAATTCGGTTGGCAGCCATGGCTTCTCCCTGTCCCGAACCGCCAAAAATAATTCCCCGGCTTTTCGGATTTGCTGCCACTGCTTTAGCACAGGGAATAATAAAATCAGGATAATCATCCAAAGCATCGTATTTATGGGTACCATGGTCTGTGATATCATATCCTTTTTCTATCAAATATGTTTTGATGGTATTTTTTAGTTCAAGTCCGGCGTGGTCAGTTGCTAAATGTATTTTCATTCTTTTGCCACAGAGTCACAAAGATCGCAAAATAACTCTTGGTTGCTATCACCATAGCTCCGTGTCTCCTTTAGGTTATAATAGCCTTTTTTAAATGATTTCTTATTTTTTGTTCAATCTGCTCCGGTGTGAAACCAAATTCTTCAGCCAAATCTTTATTTGGCGCTGATGCACCAAAATGATCTATTCCGATAGTCAGTCCTGCAGGTCCCACAAACCGCTCCCAGCCGAGAGTAATTCCAGCTTCCATGGAAATTTTCATACAACCGCGAAGTGGAATAACCTCATCTCTATAATCTTGAGTTTGTTCCATAAATATTTCCCAGCAAGGTAAACTCACAATTCTAATCTTCTTATCATTCATACGTTCTGCCGTAGCAATAGCCAATGAGAGTTCGGACCCGGTTGCAATAAAAACGAGTTCCGGCTGACCTTCACTATCTTTATATATATAGCCGCCCTTATTAACTCCGGATATTATTTCGTCAATAAATTTATCAGAAACAGGTACGCCTTGGCGAGTTAGCAGCAACGCGGATGGAGCCTCTTTTAACTGCAAAGCTTTTTCAAAACAAGCTATTGTTTCTTTAGCGTCTCCAGGACGAAAAACGTAAAAATTGGGTATAGTCCGCAGGGCCATTGCATGTTCAATAGGCTGGTGAGTGGGACCATCCTCGCCAACATAAAATGAATCGTGAGTGAATTCATGCATGACTCTCACCTTTTGCAATGCACCCAAGCGAAGAGCCGGTCGGGAATAATCTGAAAAAACCAGAAACGTTCCGCCGAAAGGGATTACACTACCATGGAGACTCATTCCATTCATCAGTGCTGCCATGGGAAATTCCCGGACGCCAAATGCAAAATTCCGCCCTATTGGATTATCCTTTAAAAAATCCCCGTATGTATTGGCAAAATTCCCTGTATAATTGGACGGTTCCAAGTCCGCTGATCCACCCACCAGATGAGGAAGCTGCTTTGCAAATTCATCCAATGTGGTACCAAATGCTTTCCGTGTAGCTATGGATGCTCCTACCTCAAATTCAGGATAGGTCAGTTCAGGCAGTTCATCTTTAATTGTCAATTTCCAAAGATTTGTAAATGAATCGTCTTTTTTTAATTCTGCAAGTGCAGATTTCCAATTAGAACCATTTTCTTTTAATTCTTCAAAACGGGATTGAAAATGAGCAACGCATTGGTCAGGAACATAGAAAGTTGCATGAGGCAACTGCAGTTTCTTTTTGGTCGCTGATATTTCTTCATGAGATAAAGGAGCGCCATGGGTTTCATGATCCCCTTCCATGGCAGCTGTCCCATGAGCCATAATAGTATTACCAATTATAATACTGGGTTGTTCAATTACTTGTGCTTTTTCAATGGCGTCACGAATAGCATTGTGATCATGGCCGTCAATCGCCTGAACATGCCAATTCAATCCTTCAAAAACAGCAGCCACATTGGTAGAATCAGAACGACTTGTTTTCCCTGATATCTGGGCATCGTTGGAATCGTAAAACATAATCAGTTTAGATAATCCCCAATGACCCGCTAATGCCGCGGCTCCTAATGCCACTGGCTCCTGAAGGTCTCCGTCACCGCATAAAATATAGGTGAAATGACTCAATAAATCTTCTGTGTGGTCGTTATGTTTTTTGAATAACTCTCGGACGACGACTTCAGCAACTGCCATTCCTGCACCCATGCACACACCCTGACCCAACGGCCCGGTAGTAGCCTCCACACCTTTCATATCCACTTCCGGATGCCCTGGAGTCTTACTACCTAATTGGCGGAACTTTTTAATTTCTTCCATGGGCATCCAACCGATAAAATGAAGCAACGCATACAAGAGCATGGATTCATGACCCGCAGAAAGTACAAACCGATCCCGGTTAAACCATTGGTCATCATCAGGATCAAATTGGAGATATTCTTTAAAAAGGATATAAGCAAAATCCGCTGATGATAATGCTCCACCGGAATGACCGGAATTGGCATTTCGGACTCCATCAAGAACCAGCATTTTAATCACATTCAAAGTAAACTGGTCCCTTTCTTCTAAAGACCAGGATTCAAAAGAATCTAATTCTGTATAAGATTTCATCCGTTTCCTAATGAATAAAATGATTTCATCACTTTTACCGGATCATCTGCTTTAAATATTTCCGATCCCACCACTAAAATATCTGCTCCGGCACCCAAAACCTCTTGGGCATTGTGGATTTTAATCCCACCATCTACTTCGATTTTCACTTTATCTTGTAGATTTTGTTTAATCAGAAGTTGTTTTATATGGGAAATTCTCTTTGTGGATTTCGGAATATATCCCTGGCCACCAAAGCCCGGTTCTACACTCATGACCAGCACCAGATCGATCTGATTTAAATAGGGTTCAATATCAGATATTGG
>CAZIFK010000134.1:0-6504 GCA_964538995.1 uncultured bacterium | reverse complement strand
TATGGTTTGGATAAGATTAAAGAAAGAATACTGGAATATTTAGCCGTTCGATCTTTAAAACTGAAAAAAGACCCGGATGGTGTTGTAAAAGGTCCCATTCTTTGCTTCGCAGGACCTCCCGGAGTGGGTAAAACATCATTGGGTAAATCCATCGCTCGAGCAATGGGGCGTGAATTTATTCGTATTTCTCTTGGTGGCGTTCGGGATGAAGCAGAAATTAGAGGACATCGGAGGACATACATCGGTGCATTACCCGGAAGAATTATTCAATCTCTGAAAAAAGCCGGGACGAATAATCCTGTCTTTATGCTTGATGAAATCGACAAATTGGGAATGGATTTCCGCGGTGATCCATCATCTGCTCTTTTAGAAGTGTTGGACCCGGAACAGAATAACTCATTTAGTGATCATTACCTGGAAGTGAATTTCGATTTAAGCAATGTGATGTTCATTTCCACAGCAAATTATCAAGATCCTATCCCACCGGCCTTAAAAGACAGAATGGAGATTTTGGAATTCAGCGGATATATTGAAGATGAAAAGATTAAAATTGCTCAACGTCATTTAGTGCCAAAACAAATTGAAGAAAATGGACTCACGTCAAAAGATGTTGGTTTTGATGTAACAGCTCTTAAAGAGTTGATACGCTCATATACACGGGAAGCAGGTGTTCGTAACCTGGAAAGGGAAATCGCCAATGTGCTGCGGAAAGTGGCGCGTGAACAAGTTGAAAAGAAAACCAGCAAAGTCAATTTGACAAAAAAGAAGGTTAATCATTATTTGGGTGCTCCTCGTTTTTATTCAGAATTAGCAGAACGCACTACCAAACCCGGTGTGGTAACCGGATTGGCTTGGACGGCAGCAGGTGGTGATATTCTTTTTATAGAAGCATCAAAAATGAAGGGAAAAGGTAATTTGACACTCACCGGACAACTAGGGGATGTGATGAAAGAGTCGGCAACGGCTGCTCTAACCTATATTCGTTCACATACGGATATTCTCGGACTTGATGAAGATTTTCATGAAAAGACAGACATCCATGTTCATGTCCCGGCCGGTGCTATACCAAAAGATGGACCTTCGGCTGGTGTGAGTATGTTTACAGCTATGTTATCATTATTAACAGGAAAATCTGTAGAAGATAAAGTCGCAATGACGGGTGAAATAACCTTACGTGGAAACGTATTGCCCATCGGCGGTATAAAAGAAAAAGTAACAGCTGCTCATCGTTCGGGTATTAAAACAATCATTTTACCGGACCATAATAAAAAGGATTTAGAAGAAATCCCCGATCATATAAAAAAAGATCTAACATTTTATTTTGCAAAAGAAATGATGGATGTGATTGACGTGGCATTGCCGGGAATTAATGGACGCAAAAAAACTACAAAGAAAACAAGCCCAAAAACAAAAAAAGAATCATAATTTCCCACCCGTTTTTGGGCGATTAACTCAGCTGGTCAGAGTGCCTCCCTTACAAGGAGGAAGTCGGGAGTTCGAATCTCTCATCGCCCACAACAAGCCCGATTAGCAGTGGTTTGTTATGTATGTTAATTAACAAGTAGGAAATAATATGTCAGAAAAAAAACAAGGAACCGTTAAGTGGTTCAACAACTCAAAAGGTTATGGATTTATTGAATGTGATGGTGAAAAGGATTTATTTGTTCACATGAACGAAATTCAAATGGAGGGCTTTAAAACACTTTCTGAAAATCAAAAAGTTGAGTTTGAAGTTGGTGAAGGTCAAAAAGGACCTGCTGCCAAAAACGTCAAGCCTTTATAAGGCGATCTTTATTTAAAAAGATTAAAGAATCAGTGAGTAAAGCCATCTCTTTGAGGTGGCTTTACTTATGACTTAGTAATGCTTCCATTGGCAAAATATCTCTGTTCCACGATGGGGCTTTTTATCTGTAGTTGTGTTACGTTATGTGGTATAATATTATTATAAATGGCAAAGTGGACACACTGTATATGGGGCAGATCAGTAACCTGCCAATTCAATTCCATTTAGGTTTTTATATAATTCAACTGCAAATCTATCTGTCATACTACTAATAAACATTACAATATTTAGTATTCTTTCATAATTATTGTCTCCTGAATGATATTGCACAGGAAGCAATCCTAAAATCTGCTTTTTACCTTCATAATCTTTTTTAGTAAGCCGAGCTTTAATGAAAGTGTGAAGGAGAAAAGGAATAACCTTCAGCCCTGCAGTTTCAATTTTTAGGATAGGTTCGGATTTGTAGATTTTTTCGACCGAACTTTTCATAATTTGATCCAAAACCTTTATTAATTCTGGTTCTAAACATTTTAAGAGCGGTTTATCAAAAGAACCGTCAATAATATCATTTTCATGTTCAATAAACAAAGCTGATGTTTTATCAATCAGTTCATTTATAACAATGCTTCTCAAATATGTAATTTGACTGTGTTTATCAAGAATTTTTGTTAGTTTTTCTTTGAAGGTTGAGTTTTTACATAAAGTAAGAATTTCGGTAAAACACCCATAAATTTCTTCAAATGAAATTAGTTTTACGTTATAACCATCTTCGAAGTCTATTATATGATAACATATATCATCAGCTGCTTCAACTAAAAAGGATAAGGGAAATCTATGCCAAGCAAAATCGCTCTTTGATTTACTCTGTGATTTGAGATTTAACTTATTTGCAATTGTCTTATATGTATCAATTTCTGCCTGAAATAAACCATATTTACTCAAGCTTGCTTTATCTTCATTGTCTCTATCGGGCAGAACTTCTTTCGGATACTTTGTAAATGTAGCATACGTACCATATGTTAAATTCAACCCGCCAGGTCTTTTTGATTGTAAGTCTAACGTCTGGGAAATAATTCTAAATCCGGCACTGTTACCTTCAAAGTTTATTAGGTCTGCAATTTGTTTTGTATTTAATGATTCAAGGAAATTTTGTGATCGTTTCTTTTTAAAATACGAACCTATTGCTTTTTCTCCGGAATGGCCGAATGGAGGATTACCTATATCATGTGCTAAACATGCCGAAGATACCATATAACCAAAATCGCTTGCTTTAATTCCAAGTTTCTTATTTATGGATGGATACTTTTTTAAAATTGTATCACCAACCATACTACCAAGAGACCTTCCCACAGAAGAGGTTTCTATACTATGAGTTAAGCGATTTCTTACATAGTCTGATTTTGGCAGAGGTAATACTTGTGTTTTATTTTGTAATCTTCTAAAAGCTGAAGAAAAAACAATTCTATCAAAGTCACGTTGAAATTCTGATCTAATGTCAGTTGTATTACTTGTAGAGCGAGGTTCTAACCGGGTATTGGCGTTCTTAAGTAAATCAATCCATTTATTTTCTGTCATAATGTGTTTAATTGCTCATGTTAAGTTGTGATCCAATTCATTTTAGTACCAGTAAAAATTAGAGTGATCAGTACTGTTGTTCAAACGATATTCAATAGGTATTAGCCTTACCTAGGTTTGAGAGAGAAATGTTTATAGCATAAGGATTTTCAGTCCTAGATCCCCCCTTATATTAGTAGATTTACAAGCGTTAGTGACCGTTTAGTGGCTATGGGAAAATATTTTCAGGATCGTCAACGAAATAGAGGGAGGACAGTTCTTTCTTTCTCGAGTGTAGCGGAGGACCGAAATGCACGTGACGGTATTGTATATAGTAAGACCCTCTACGACATTAGAACATATATTATAAGGTAGCTTGAAGATACTTCGGTAATAAATAATTCTTTGTCAACAAAATATTAGCAGGGCTGTGGGGGTGGTGTTTTTGATCTACGGATTAGAAGGCCGCAGTGCTTCAGAGGATCTCTGATGCCACCTGTGCTATAACTGTGCTATTTATTTGTCGTTTTATGTCTACTTGTGTCTACTTTAAATGGTGAATCAAGGGGTTATGTCTGGTGTTTATACTTAAATATTGGACCAACTTTTGGGGGGCAGGTCAGGTTTTTAAGACAGTCTAATATACGTATCAAAATCAAAATCTTAAAAAGGTGTGTTAGATTCTAATCTGTTTGTTGGTACAACTTTTTGGAGAGGGGGGTCTTTCTATATGTTATATCCCACGTTGACACACCGGGGGTGGGTGGTGGCTCACAAGCAATCATAGGCGGAATAGTAGGTTAGATTATTTTACGCTGACTTAATAGTAATCGTGATAAAAAAGAGCTGTTGAGACAAAATTGTGAAAATCTTGTTAAGGCGCATTTGAAGAAGGATGATCTTAAATTACTATTGAAATGTTAACTCAAAATAAGGTATTTACACCTAATCTGCGGCAATATGTAATCCGTACTATAAACACCTTTAAATATAGCTGGGAGACATTTTTAATTCTGGCAATAATTCCTTTTGTTCTAGCAAATTTATTTTCATATAAACTATTAGGCCCATTTGCTATTTTGCCTCAATTAATAATTGAATTACTAACAGCTATTGTCTTTACTATTGTAGCAGATAAAGTAATTAACGGTGAATCTATAGAATTATTAACAGCTTATAAATATTCTCTCAAATACTTTGTGGCATTTTCTTGGACATCATTTTTGTATTTTATTAGGGTATTTTTATTCCCCAGTGTCTTAACGATATTCTATGGGTACTCTGGGGTTTTCCCCCTCCCCATTATGTTCACACTTTATTTCCCCCTAATCATTTATTTAGTAATCGTAATCGGCTGGTTGTGGGGTGTTCGATGGTTCTTTGGTCCTTTTTTAGTAGTTGTACGAGATGTGCGGGGACATCAAGCTATCTCACTTAGTGTTGCCTTAACAAAGGGTAACATTAAAAAGATCATGTTGTTACAATTTAAATTTCTCATAATCTTCTTCGTGACCCAAGGGTTGTTAGTAGGAATACCACAAATACTGCATATCATTGAAATACCGACAGCAACTAAAATTATGTTTCATATTAGCAACTTTTTAGGTTTTTTGTTCAGAGCCCTTTTCGTCATTTTTAACACAGTAATATTAGAAGATTTACTTGCTTTAAAATTAAAAACTGAAACTATGAACAAAAAAAAGATAATTACGGGTTGCTTAATTCCTCTTGGAATCCTTATTCTGTTTGTAATTGTTGGTGGCTACTTTGGGTCCCGTTACTATATTTCTCCAATAGTATCAACAATGCGTGAAATGCCAGAAGAGTTGAAAACTCCCAAAGTATTGAAGGGCTCCGGGCTTTATGCAAAAAAGATTTTTTTTCAAGATGCAAAATTGAATAAAATTACAGATATCGTAAATAGAAAAGTAATACAAGGATCAGATATTGAAGTTATTATTGCTGGCTCCAAAGGAGCGGTATTTATAGATAGTAACTCAAAAATTAAATCATTTGTAATGTTTAGTTCGCAAGCAAGTCATGTTGATATTATAGATGTCAATTTTGATGGAACATTTGAATTTATGAACAGGGGTGCATGGAGTAATAATGCTTCGTTGATAGACAACAAAGGAAATATTATATGGGAATATGGTGGGCTTTCAGCTGTAGACGATATGAGTGCTGGCGATGTTTATGGTGATGGTAAAATGAAATTTGTTGTAGGGTTTAATGGAGATGGGGGGGTGCATCTTTTGAACGAAAATGGAGAAAAAATATGGGAACAGCCTGATGGTAATGTATGGCATGTTGAATTTATAGATTCAAATGATGATGGGGTACTTGAAATTCTTCACAGTAATGCAGCGGGACAAATAACTATTCGCAATGAGAAAGGTGTAATCAAAAAACGAGCTAAACCAAGCATTTACTTTTCAAATTTTTCTATGGCAAAATGGCCAAGCCAAAAGGATAAAGAATATGCCTTAATTTCTGAAAATGATACTATTTGGCTGTTTGATTTTGAAGGAAACTGTGTGAAACAATTTCGAGCGCCTAATTGTGGTACATTCGGCCGCGCAAGAGGAGTACCTATTAAATTTAAAAAAGAGAAACTCGAATATTTTGCTGTAATTGTAGAATTTAGAAGTTGGAATAAATCTATCCTGTATATATACAATCCCGATGGTACACTTGAATATCAAGAAGTCCTAGATGAAGCTGCAGCTTCTATTGCAACATTTCCAATCGGCTCATCAGATGTTTATGCTCTTCTTATAGGCGGAAATGGTAAAGTTTGGGAATACCGAGCAACAAATTGATGACCAGCCCCCATCGATTGGCCCATCTTTACGTCTGAAGAACCCCGGTCTTTAAGACAGTCTCATATACGTATCAAAATCAAAATCTTAAAAAGGTGTGTTAGATTCTAATTTGTTCGTTGATACAACTTTTGGGTGGGATCAGCCTACCAATTATAACTAACCTTCGGCCACCAGCTTCATAAAGCGTGGATTGTCACGGAGGGGGTCATAAATAGGATGAAGACGTAAAAACCATTTTGTTAAAAATACTGGAATGGATAAAAGATATTCTATTCTTTTAATTGCTAATTGGAAATTCCGGAAGTTTCGGACAGTGATTCCGGTAATCTTTCGGACACTTAT
>CAZIFK010000133.1:0-6517 GCA_964538995.1 uncultured bacterium | reverse complement strand
CGTCCCTATGTTTATATGTGGCTTTGTTCGCTCGAATTTTACCTTAGACATCTCTTTACTCCGTTACTTGGACTTATGAAGCTTTTCCATGTATTTTTTCTATAATTTCTGTTTCCACACTCGCTGGAACTCGCCTGTATTCAGCAAACTCCATATGGAAGACAGCTCTTCCCTGGGTCAGTGACCTTAAATCTGTTACATATCCAAACATCTTACTTAAAGGAACCTGAGCATTTATAACCTGCGCATCGTTTCGCTGATTCATTCCCTGGACATTTCCTCTTCGAGAATTGATATCACCCATAACATCACCAAGGTATTCATCCGGTACAATCACCTCAACCTGCATAATAGGTTCCATCAAAACCGGTTTCGCCTTGCGACATGCCTCTTGAATCGCCATCGAACCGGCAATTTTAAAAGCTATTTCCGATGAATCAACATCATGATATGAACCAAAAATCAATTCAACCCTCACATCTTCAAGCGGATAACCGGCAACAATACCGTTTTTTAACGCTTCTTCAATACCTCTGCTGACAGATGGGATATACTCTCTGGGTATCACTCCACCAACAATTTTATTTTCAAAATGAAATCCCTTACCGGGCTCGTTAGGTTCAGCATTAATTACAACATGCCCATACTGTCCGCGACCACCGGACTGGCGAATAAATTTCATTTCCACATCTTCCACGCGTTTGGTAATCGCTTCTGCAAATGCTACTTGTGGTTTACCAATATGAGCCTGGACATTAAATTCCCTTAAAAGTCGGTCTACTAAAATTTCTAAATGCAACTCACCCATACCGGCAATAATCGTCTGTCCTGTATCTTGATTAATTGAGACTTTAAAAGTCGGGTCTTCCTCGCCAAGCTTGACTAAAGCTTTGGATAAACTTTCTTGATCTGCCTTTGAAGCAGGCTCAACAGATACTTCCACCACAGGCTCGGGAAAATCCATAGATTCTAATAAAATAGGATTTTTCTCATCGCAAAGTGTGTTTCCTGTAAATGTCTTTTTTAAACCAACTGCGGCTACAATTTCTCCCGCACTTACTCTTTCAAGTTCCTCACGCTTATTTGCATGCATTAACAAAATTCTACTAACACGCTCACGCTTTCCAGTGCTTGCATTATAAACATACGTTCCTTTTTCCAACTTACCTGAATAAACTCGCATGTACGTTAATTTCCCCACATATGGATCTGTCATTATTTTAAACGCCAAAGCACTAAATGGTTGATCAGGACTAGATTCGCGAGTCATCTTAATGTCAGAATCATTTGGATCTAAACCGTTTATTTTACCTATATCTTTTGGTGATGGCATAAAATCCACGATCGCGTCTAATAATCTTTGTACACCTTTATTTTTAAAGGCAGAACCACAAAGTGTTGGAATAAACGTATTGTCAATACACCCTTTTCGAATCGCGGCTTTAATTTCATCAACTGAAATTTCTTCTTCATTGAGATATTTTTCCATCAGCCGTTCATCGTATGTTGCTGTTTCTTCAATCAAATGATGACGCCATTTTTCTGCTTCCTCCATCATGTCATTAGGAATTTTACCATATTCATAACGAGCGCCTAAAGAAGATTCATTATATAATATCGCTTGCATTGACAACAAATCAATAATACCGGTAAACAAATCACCAGATCCGATTGGAATAACTATTGGAAGAGGATTTGCACCGAGGCGATCTTTTATCATTTCGAGTACATGAAAGAAATCACTGCCAATTCGATCCATTTTATTTACAAATGCAATCCGGGGCACATTATACTTATCTGCTTGACGCCAAACAGTCTCACTTTGAGGCTCTACGCCTCCCACGGCACAAAAAACAGCACATGCCCCATCCAATACACGCAAAGAACGCTCAACCTCTACAGTAAAATCAACGTGACCGGGAGTATCAATAATATTAATTCTATAATCATTCCAAATAGCGGTCGTTGCAGCAGATGTGATCGTGATACCACGTTCTTTTTCCTGCTCCATCCAATCCATTGTAGCGCCACCCTCGTGAACTTCACCAATTTTATGAGTTCGACCAGTGTAATAGAGGACCCTCTCTGTTAAAGTGGTTTTACCAGCATCAATGTGTGCCATGATACCAATATTACGAACTTTTTCTAATGGAATGTGTTTCATAATCTAAATCTTAACGAAAATGGGCAAATGCTTTGTTTGCTTCAGCCATGCGATGCGTATCATCTTTCTTCTTAATAGCGCCACCTTCTTCGTTGGCAGCAGCGATTAATTCCAAAGCTAACCTATCTGACATGGGCTTACCTTTTCGACTCTTAGCCGCATTTATAATCCAATGAGAAGCCAAGTAAAATCGGCGTCTGAGCGGCA
Source organism: uncultured bacterium (assembly GCA_964538995.1). GTDB lineage: Bacteria > Fidelibacterota > Marinisomatia > Marinisomatales > TCS55 > JADFRD01. Next base: position 4,146 of record CAZIFK010000133.1, on the reverse strand, counting down.
CTTCGATTGGAACTTGGTACGTTGCACCACCGATTCTTCTTGATTTTACTTCAACCATTGGTTGAGTTTTCTCAATAGCTTTCTCAAAAATTTTAAATCCATCAGTTTTCGTTTTATTATTAATCGAATCCATCGCAGAATAGAAAATCTTTTCTGCTATACCTTTCTTTCCGCCTTTTATCAAATAATTTATAAATTTCGCTACTGAAAGGTCATTATAAACCGGATCAGGTAAAATTTGTCTTCGTTCTGGTCTTCTACGTCTCATAAATTCTTATTTCGGTTTCTTAGCGCCGTAACGCGAGCGACTAGTTCTGCGGTCTGAAACTCCCGCTGTGTCCAGTGTTCCCCGAACGATATGATACCGAACTCCCGGCAAATCTTTCACTCGGCCACCTTCAATTAATACAATAGAATGCTCTTGAAGATTGTGCCCTTCGCCTGGAATATATGCATTCACTTCCCGACCATTTGTCAGGCGAACACGCGCAACTTTTCGAAGAGCAGAATTTGGTTTTTTAGGCGTCGTGGTATAAACACGTGTACAAACCCCCCTTTTATGAGGGTTGCTATTTAACGCAGGTGTAGATGTTTTCTTTGTTACGACCTTACGTCCTTTTCTTATTAATTGATTTATCGTCGGCATATCAGTTCCTAAAAAGCCTGCAAAATTACCATTTATTTAGTTTTTCAGTCAATTGTTTTTAGAGGTATATGTAATTATTTATTTATATTAATTAACTGCTTCTGCTATAGAGTCATCAGCCACAAAAGAATCAGGGTCCTCTACAAGAATTTTCTTTAATCCTGGTGTTCCCGTACCTGCTGGAATCAATCGACCTACAGCAATATTTTCTTTCAATCCTTGTAAGTAATCCGTCTTACACTCCACTGCCGCATCTGTTAGTATTCGAGTTGTTTCCTGAAATGAGGCTGCAGAAATGAAACTTTCTACATTTAATGATGCTTGCGTAATACCCATTAAAAGAGGTTTGAATGTGGCCGGTTTTGGCTTTCTCGTCGTAGCGGACACTTTCCCATTCTCTTTCAATGCTTTATTTATTTCTCTCAGTTCAGCCTTGTCGACTAAGGAGTCCACCTCAAGATCAGAATCTCCAGCGGTTTTTATGACAGCCATCTCCATCAATTGACGGCTCGCCTCAAAAAACTCAACCTTATTTACACGATCGCCTTGCATGAATTTACTATCACCGGGATCTTCAACATTGATCTTCTGCATCATCTGGCGAACAATTGTTTCAATATGTTTATCGTTGATTTTTACACCTTGCAGACGATACACTTCTTGAATTTCATCTACCAAATATTCACGGACTTTTCCCGGTCCCAGAATATTTAATATATCCGTAGGTGAAATGGACCCTTCACAAAGAGGTATGCCCGCAGTGATATAGTCACCTTCATGCACAATAATATGCTTACCATAAGGTATTGAATACTTTCGAACTTCTTCATCTGCACTAATGACATTGATTTTCCGAATACCCCTTTTGATTTCACCAAATTGCACAGTTCCGTCAATTTCACTCACAACGGCGGGATTTTTTGGATTTCTTGCTTCGAACAATTCTGCAACTCTGGGTAAACCACCCGTTATATCGCGTGTTTTACCAATATCTTTCGGAATCTTCACTAATGTTTGCCCTTGCTTGACTTGCTGACCTTCAAGAACAACCAATGTTGCTTTTACAGGAAGGATTGTACCTCCGGAAAGAATTTTATCGTTTTTATCAATAATATCAATATGAGGACTCAACTGTCGATCTTTTGCTTCGACGATAACCATTTGCCTTTTACCACTCTCAACTGATTCAATCTTGTAGGTTTCACCTTCAATAAAATCCTTCAATTGAATTCTGCCTGTTTGCCTAGCGAGAATGATATCTGTATAAGGATCCCATTGGAATAAAACTGATCCGGATTTTATCTTTTCACCATCTTCTACAAGCACATCAGCTCCATAAGGAACATTATAATGATTCAATTCCTTACCCTCTTTATCTATCACAGTGATTTTTGCATGGCGAACCATACAACGAGCTACATTATTGTTATCTTCATCTTTCGTTTTTGCAACTTCCAAACCTTCTGAATATTTAATACTTCCAGCATACTTTGTTGTCATTTCTGATTGTTCAATAATACGCGTTGCTGTACCACCAATGTGAAATGTTCTTAATGTAAGCTGTGTACCAGGTTCACCGATACTCTGCGCTGCTTGAATTCCGACAGCAGTACCGATATTTACATGATTATGAGTGGATAAATTCCAACCATAACACTTTGCACATACACCCCGAAGGGATTCGCAAGTCAGTACTGAACGAATTCGTACACTTTCAATATTATATTTATCAAAAAGCTCTGCTTCTTTTTCAGAAATTAACTGACCGTTCTTGATCTTTGTTTTACCTTCTAAAATAAGGTCATCAAGAATGGTACGACCAAGCACACGATCTGCTAAAGGTTCAATAATTTCTTCACCTTCTTTTAAATCAGAGATCGTAATACCATTAATGGTACCGCAATCAACTTCATAAATCACTACATCTTGAGCCACATCGACCAATCGTCTGGTCAAATATCCTGCATCGGCAGTTTTAAGAGCCGTATCCGCTAAACCCTTACGAGCACCGTGTGTTGAAATGAAATATTCTAATACGGAAAGGCCCTCTTTAAAGTTCGATGTAATAGGTGATTCAATAATTTCACCTTTACTTCCAGTCATGGATTTTTGCGGTTTAGCCATCAATCCACGCATACCAGCCAACTGCTTAATCTGGTCTTGACTACCACGAGCTCCCGAATCCGCCATCATAAATACAGGGTTAAATCCTTGTGAATCCTGTTTCAGTGCATCCATCATGGTTGCGGCAACTTTATTTGTTGCATGAGTCCATACATCGATAACCTTATTATAACGTTCACCTTCTGTCAAGACATGTCTGTCATACTTACTTTGAATCGAAGACACTTCTTTTGACGCACCTTCGATAATACTATCTTTCTCAGCTGGAATTAAAATATCACTGATTGAAATTGAACTACCACTCTTTGTAGCTGTATCAAATCCAAGATCCTTTAATTTATCAAGGAACAACACGGTCTTGTAATTACCAGCCAACAAATATGATTCATTCACAATTTTCTGAAGGGAAGTTTTGTTGATAATGCCATCAAAATATTCAAGTTCTTCCGGCATGATTGAATTAAAAATAACTCGACCAACAGTAGTGTTCTTATACCATTCGCCGTTATGTCGGATATTGATAATGGCATTCATATCAACAATTTTATTTTCATATGCCATTAACAATTCCTGGAATGATCCAAAACTCTTTCCTTCACCCTTTGCTCCTTTGCGTTGCCTTGTTAAATAATGACAACCCAAAACCATATCCTGTGATGGAATCGCAATCGGCTTACCATTTGCAGGATGAAGAATATTATGACTTGATAGCATCAAAACACGTGCTTCCATCTGAGCTTGCAATGAAAGAGGTACATGGACAGCCATTTGATCACCATCAAAGTCGGCATTAAACGCCGCACATACTAAAGGATGAATTTTAATTGCTTTTCCATCAACGAGTACAGGTTGAAATGCCTGAATACCCAACCGATGCAATGTTGGGGCACGGTTCAGCAATACTGGATGACCTTCGACAACATATTCTAAAACTTTGAACACAACAGGATCACTGTGTTCTATCATTAGCTTTGCACCACGTGGTGTTTGTGCAAAACCGCGCTTCATTAATTCATGAATCATATGTGGTTTGAATAATTCAAGAGCCATTTTCTTTGGCAAACCACATTCTTGTAATTTTAAATCTGGTCCAACAACAATAACAGAACGTCCAGAATAATCAACACGTTTACCTAAAAGATTCTGACGAAATCGTCCGGTTTTACCTCGAAGCATATCAGATATGGACTTCAAAGGTCGGCGAGTACCTGATCGTATAGCCGTTTTTCGACGACTATTATCAAATAGTGCATCTACGGACTCTTGAAGCATGCGTTTTTCATTGCGCAAAATGACATCGGGAGCTTTTATCTCCATCAATTGCTTCAAACGGTTATTTCTTATAATAATTCTGCGATAAAGATCGTTCAAATCAC
>CAZIFK010000132.1:0-6594 GCA_964538995.1 uncultured bacterium | reverse complement strand
GATGTAAAATTAAATGGTGTAACAGCAAAAACGAATCCTTCCAATGACCGATGCTCCAACCGATTCCACATTCCATCCGGGGAATAGGTGGGTTGCTGCTCATATAATTGCTGGGCGTACCAACAGTTAAAATTCAAGAAATCGATTAACTCACACGCAGAATCGACTTCTGCTTGATAAACATTTTTACTTTGGCCCAACATTGTTGCAGCATTGAGTGTTTGCTCCTCATGGCGTTGAAGGATGGAAGCCATTTTTTTAAATATAGCTGCCCGTGTTTCCCAAGGTGTTTTGGACCAAGAACTCCAGGTGTCCATAGACGCTTCGATGGCTAATTTTACTTCCTTTTCCCCGGCCTGATGATAATATCCCAAAATATGCTGGTGGTTATGGGGAACTCTCATTTCACCCATATTTCCGGTCTTTATTTCTTGTCCTCCGATAATGAGAGGTACTTCAATTTCTTGTGATTTTAATTCTTCAATTCGTTTTTTCAGTGCAGCTTTTTCCGGTGAACCGGGAGCATATGAAAGGATTGGCTCATTGATGGGTTTTGGTACGATGGCTTTTGCATTCTGCATATTGGACCTATTTTTAAAAAATACAATGGTGAATTTTAACCAAGGAATTTACCGAGTTTACAGTCTGCGAATCAAGGTAAGGAGTTGAGAATTTTATGGAGCAGGGCGGAATATTAACAAAGTAATTTCTAAAGTTAAAACCACTTGTGAAGCTGTGGGTCATTTGATTAATGATCATTTTGTTGACATCAACAAAACGATAGCAATGCCTAAAGACACCACCAAAGTAAACCCTGATCTTTTGCTCACCCACTTTGTTTGTTAATACTGTGATACTAAAGGGCAATTGGTCACGGACAAACGTAAAAAGCTGTATTGCTGGTACTCCTACTTGAACGTTTAACTGCAGGTGCTGGTGGACAGATTTTTTAAAACAAAAAAGGTGTACTGCAGGCATTCTTGCCTGCAGTAGGACAGACAAGAATGTCTGTCCTACGTTTCCTTTAAATTTTACCCAATGTTTTTCATTGCTTAAAAATGGAATCAGTGTTTGAACTTATATACCTTTCAGACTCAAGCCCCGCCCTGCCTACCGGCAGGCAGGCATTCTTGCTGCATCTAAAAGGTTCCTCATCTCATCTTCATCCTTTGATGTTACCAAAGACTGTCGAAGTGCAGCGGCACCTGGAAACCCTTTAATATACCAGCCAAAATGCTTCCTCATTAGATTGCTTCCGATTTTTTCACCACGAGATTCGATGAGCAATTCCAAGTGCCGCTTGCACATGTTTAACCGATCATTAATGTCGGGTTCCGGGGGGAGGGGAGAACCGTTTAAGAGTGCATTAGCCTGTTTAAAAAACCAGGGGTTTCCTAAAGCGCCCCGGCCAATCATGACCGCATCACAATTAGTTTCTTCAAACATCCGTAGCACATCCTCCGGTTTTTTTATATCTCCATTACCAATGACAGGAATGGACACCGATTGTTTCAATTCTTTGATCAATTCCCAATTCGCAACACCTTTATAGTTTTGTTTTGTAGTGCGAGGGTGGAGGGTGATTGCTTTAACACCAGTTTTTTCTAAACGAGGTCCGGCCTCAATAGCCACTATATTGGATGAATCCCAACCGGCACGCATTTTTACTGTCACCGGTAATTCGGGAACCGATTCCACGACGGCGGTGGTAATATCATCCATCAAACACAAATCTTTCAATGCTGCTGAACCAGCACCCTTTTTCGTTACTTTTGGTACGGGACAGCCATAGTTGATATCTATTATGTCCGGCTTGAATTGATCAGCCACCATTCGCGCAGCTTTTGCCATGACATCCGGCGAATCACCGAATATTTGAATTCCAATGGGTCGTTCTTTTTCTGTGAATCGAATCATATTCAGCGTTTTTTCATTCTCGCGAATGATTCCATGAGAGGACACAAATTCAGAATACACCACACCGGCTCCCATTTCCTTGCATAATATTCGAAATGAATAATCCGTGACGCCTGCCATAGGGGCCAGGAAAATGGGTGTTTTTATATCCACATTACCAATTTGCATGGTTGAATTTATTATGATTCCTTTAAATTCCTTCATGGTTGTCGGAGATCAGAAATCCTTTTAATAAATACCCCTCCTTACGGTAAGGAGGGGTCTCGGGGGTGGTTGAGATAAAAAAGAAAAAACATCGAATTAACCCAAAAAAACAAAAATCCATTAGAAAATTATGTAGTAGATTTTTATTGCCTTGAAGTGAAATTGATAGTTGAGTTGGATGGTTCTGGACATCTCCATCCACAAAAGAAAAACAAAGATGAAAAACGAGATAAAATTTTGAAGGATTTAGGTTATCATATAATTCGGTTTTACAATTATGAAATAGATAAAAATTTGGATGGAGTATTAAGAATTATTTCTGATAAATGCAAAGATTTACGAGATTAACCACCCCTTAATCCCCTCCTTAAATTAGAAGGAGGGGACATCAATATTCTCGCGAATAATCCCGTGGGAGGACACAAATTCAGAATACACCACTCCTGCCCCCATTTCCTTGCATAATATTCGAAATGAGTAATCGGTCACGCCAGCCATAGGAGCCAGGGAAATGGGTGTTTTTATATCTACATTGCCAATCTGCATATTCGAATTTACTTAAACCTTCCGAAGGTTCTATACCCTCGGAAGGTTTAAGATTTTACTCTATCTAAACTAGGGCCTTCTTCAAATTTAAATAACCTGAAATCGTATAACCATCGTCTGCGTTACTATATTTTATAGATATTGATTAATCAGGACTCTGTAATATAGATCAATCTGTTTTATTTAAACTCCAAGTAAATATCTGCCCCGATCAATCGGGATTCAACCATAACTTGTCTGTCTGCCGCCAGGCAGGCAATCTGACGCATCGTCAGTTGCGAAGTCTTAATACGTTAGGTGTTTTCAATCGTCACTATAATATTCCAAAGAAGTTCCGTCCTCACCGATATATTCAACAACCCCTCCAAACGTTACTTCAAAAGTCCACCAATGTTCATAGATGCACCCAGCAGGACAATCACCCCATCGCAGATAATAATTTATGATAAAGCGATCCTCCGTTTTTGAAACTGTGATATCATCACCATCACCCCCATATCCTGCAACCTCGGCGAATCTGACTTGCGGAAAGTGGTCAAATTGTTCAGCAAGCGGCCACATATTAAGAAAATCGTAACTTCTAATTGATACATCATAAATTCCAAGTGTTTGGGATCTATCTGAAATTCGATATGGATAAAGATTGTACAAAGCAACTAAACTATCTATGGTATTATTACCTGTATAGGGTTCATCATTCAGCCATGGTTGAACCCACACACCTGGTGTATCAACCCACATTTCAAATCTATCTAAAGTGGGGTAAGGAAATGTTTTTATCATAAATGTATCGATTACAGTATCTCTGACAGCTAAATCAGTACGATTATATACGTTAACAAGTGCAAAGTATATTTGAGCAATACTGTCTTTTGGAATAATGATAGAATCCCGTGAGTCATCCTCATTTTCGAAGATCTCTCTTAAAGCCAACCTTGTGGCCTCCTCATTGTAGTAGCTTTTTAAAGAATCGCTCAGATTGGAGTCATCCACATAGAAATATTCATCCTTTGGTGTAAGTTTGTTTGTGTCTTCGCAGCTAATAAGAATAAACAAGCCAAGGAATAGCATGACTGCAAATAGTAGTGATCGATAAAACACCTTTTCAGATATATTCATATTAATTGCTATACTCATACTCCCACCTTTTGAAACACTCCTAGCGGCAAAGCTCACCGGCGTGAAAGTTTCCACTGTTGTGGTAGTTATTAATTATTAACATAGTTTAGCTCTAAAATCATGCCTTCATGCAACCAGCGTTTCACGTCCGTAGCAGCAGGGGTTAGGTGCTATTTATATTGCTTTAGAATTCCTTCAGAATTGATGATCCCCGTTGATGTGATTCTGCATTGTCCATCAGTACTATAATAAATCAACTTTTTATCGTGTAGACGCTTCAAGATTTTTTTAAAATTCGTAGGATTTTTATATCCAACACTATTCCTAATGATTTCATCAGTCTGAGGACTACTATCGTATAGCAAAACAAGTACCTGATCTCTTGCAGACATTTCTGGGACAAGTATCCAAGTAATATCTTCATGTTTCCAAACCACAGAAAACTGCCTCTCTACAACATCGTCCACTAAAACCTGTGTTTCAACCGTAGGTAAACCGGATTTCAACCTAACCAGTTCAGCCAAAACCCATTTCGCTGTGTATAATATGAGAGTCGCATCCATCTCGTTTGGGTTTACATCCGAAATGTGTGCAACCCCGCGCTTGTTCCGAATATTGTAAATTGATTTTAAAGCGCGTGGAATGAGAATTCGATATGACTGATCCCCAGTACTTTGCTCATATTGTCTAAGCAATCTATCATCAAATCTTGGAAGTGACCTATTGATCGGAACGTAACTCCCATTGAGCTCAAGGTCGAGAGCTCTTCTAACGGCCTCAACAAAATGCCCAGCATCTAATTCGCTTGGTTTCCATTTTGAGAGCACAAAATTGCTCTCAATTTCCATATATGCTTCAACAATGGCAGAAGCAATGGTCAGGTCAAACCCAGAAGAAAGAATGTCTTTTGCGGTCATACGTCATTAAGCTCTTTCGCAAGATCTTCTGCCTTAATTTCACCAGGATGAGATAATTTTACAGATTGTGAAGCTCCTTTTCCACTGATTATTAAATTTTCTTTATCAGTTTTCAAATGTGTGGAGAAATTCTTCTCATCAAGACAGGCATGATCCTTACAAACACCGCGGATTATCTTTGTAGGAACAGAAAATTCACCGAGCATCTTCTTACCGAGTAATACAAGTAAAGCAATTTTTCGTGTTTTTTCACCGTTACTCTTTCCTGGAATAGACTTTAATATTCTCATTTCATCCTCTTCGAGTGCTATCACGTTTGGATAAGGATTAATTTCTGGAGGTTCAATGGGAGGAGAATTTGGAACAGATGTAGTTTGTGAACCAGAGTTGATTATTGGTTTTGTGCTAAGGGTCTTTACAACACCTTCAATTATGTCCTTGAACGCAACAATCTGCTCTCGCACAAAATCTTCGGATCCTGCTATTTCCACTCGGCCTTCTTTAATAGAAATACTAAAACTTGCATTTTTTTCCATAATCACTTTTCTCCTAGTTATTATTAATAAACAGTCTACTATTAATTGTCTTCAACATTGCTCAAATGATATTAAAAAATTGTAATTCTCATCCCACCGTACAATCCAAAAAACATATATCGTATTCTGTATGTGAAATGTACGCAATCGCGCGGGGACTTCAGACAGTATTTCTTTTTTGACGAAAAATCATAATTGTTTTTCAACACTTAAGCAGGACGTGACGTCCTGCTTAAGAAAGATTGGGGTAGCGAAGGGAGACATTCATACCAGCAAATTGAAAGATAGTAATTTGTAAGAAAGAAATGTTGCATTAAATTCGCCGGCAAATTTATATACAAACAGGAAGAATTTATTATGAGTAGAATATGTGACGTCACCGGCAAAAAACCCATGTATGGTAACAATGTGAGCCATGCAAAAAACAGAACACGTCGTCGGTTTAATATTAATCTTCAGAAGAAACGTTTTTGGATTCCGGATGAGAAACGCCATGTGACGCTGAATGTATCCACACAAGGTATGCGTTTGATTGATAAGAAGGGTATTACAAAAGTGGTTAAAGAGATGCGTACCCGTGGTTTAAAAGTTTAAAAGACTTTATTCCAATCAAAATTGCAAAAAACCCTCTGTCATCTGACAGAGGGTTTTTTTATTACCTAACTTTCTTGGCCAAACCCAAGATTTCCTATGTTTTTATTGTTTTGTCATTGCGAGGCTTCCGATTTATCGGAAGACGAAGCAATCACCTTACTTTGAATAACGCAAGGAGATCGCTTCATCCCGCCATAAATGACGGGATTCGCGATGACCAAAATCGTTACTCATGTTGTCGGCGGATAAATGCCGGTATTTCAATATCATCTCCATAGATAACCGTATTTGTGTCATCAAAATGAAACTTTGACACAGAAGGCTGCTCTCTTTTTTGATCCTCAACACCTTTTCGGTTGAACAAAGGGACATTTTCCTGGTCAGCCAGGATTCGTGCCTGTTTTTGCCTGGCTATTCCCATGATCTGCTTGTCCTCTTTCACTACTTCTTTCGGAATTCTCTGATTGAATCCGGTTGCGATCACTGTCACCCGAATTTCTTCAACCATCCTCGGATCAATGACAGCGCCAAATATAATATTGGCATCATCCCCGGCTTCTTCAAAAATGATAGATGTTGCTTCATCCACTTCCATTAATGTGAGATCCGGTCCACCGGTAATATTCACCAATACGCCTTGCGCTCCGCTAATGGATGCGCTATCCAATAATGGGCTGGATATTGCCTGCTGCGCGGCCAATACGGAACGTTCTTCACCACTGGCAATACCGGTACCCATAATGGCTTCACCCATATTTTTC
>CAZIFK010000131.1:0-6594 GCA_964538995.1 uncultured bacterium | reverse complement strand
TTACCGAAGACTATTCACCCATCCGCCACATGGCCAATATTGAATCGGTGTATACCTACGAAGGCACCCATGAAATGCATACCCTTATTCTTGGCGAGGCTATTACTGGAATGGCAGCGTTCGATTAACCGAGCAACTATCGGGCGGAGTTGTTCACCCGCTTTGCTTTAAGTATTGTTAGCTGCTGGGCGTTTCTTCTTTCTTCGCAGGGCATGTGCTCATCCCAAATGGTAAATATAGCGGACAAAAACTACAGGAACTTGTTAATAGAAATATTCCTGCTAGCACCAGCAAAACAATCCCCAACGTTCCTGTAATTGTACCTGTGAAGTAAAGTGTTACGATGATTGCAGCGGTTATTAATCTGATAACACGATCTGCAGAACCCATGTTCTTTTTCATAATAGTCCTTTCAGTTAGACAAATATTGAATCAGCAAAACGATGCCTGTTACCATTGCTATGCATGTCAAGCAAACGAGCAGGAATTTTACTGCTTTATTATTCATTCTCAATTAAGTAGTCACAAATTTATCTTTGCACCGTGGTGAATCTAAATGACACTCATTAAATATATAACAATAACGTTTGCAAATCGCGACGAGCATGAGCATTAATGGAACTTCAATCAAAACACCGACTACCGTTGCTAACGCTGCGCCCGAAGACAATCCAAACAGCATGGTTGATGTTGCAATTGCTACCTCGAAATGATTTGAAGCACCAATCATCGCAGCAGGGGCAGCGTCATGATATGAGAGTTTCAAAAATCTCGCAAAAACAAAGTATCCTATAGCAAAAATAAATATCGTCTGGACTAAAAGAGGAATTGCAATCCATAAAATTGTCAGGGGAAATTTTGTTATAATTTCTCCCTTAAATGAGAATAAAAGAACTAATGTGGCTAAAAGAGCGGATATGCTAATTGGCGTGAGCCGGTGCAAAAACTTCGTGTTAAACCATTCCAGGCCTTTGGATTTGATAATCCACTTCCGTGAAAAGAATCCTGCAACCAAGGGTAAGGCTACGTAAATCATTACTGAAAACAATATTGTTTGCCATGGTATAGGCATTGCATTCACACCAAGTAAAAACCCGCCAAGAGGTGCATAGAGCACGAGCATTGTAAGAGAATTAATAGCTACCATGACTAACGTAAGCCCATCATTCCCTCTTGCCAAATGACTCCACATCAAGACCATTGCCGTACAAGGAGCAATTCCCAGCAGAATAGCACCTGATATATAACTTCTCCATAACTCCACCTCTTGCCCTGTTTTAATAATTTCGGTCCCTGGTAAGAATTCCTTAAACAAGTCTCCCAAAAAGAATGAAGCAATAAAGTACATGGAAAACGGTTTGATTATCCAATTGATGAATAAAGTTAACACCACAGGCTTAGGCGTTTTTGCTGCTTTGACTACTTCTGTAAAATCGATTTTTACCATAATTGGATACATCATAAAAAATAGACAGATAGCAATGGGAATGGATACATTATATATTGAAAGAGAATCTAATTTGACTGCAACCTCGGGTGCTATTTTCCCCAAAAGGATCCCCGCTCCAATGCAGATTAAAACCCAGAGTGTCAGGTATTTCTCAAATACAGATAGTTTTTTATTTTCGGGCATATTTATTTTTCTCATTTAATGGTTTGAATATTCTAGTGTATTGTAAACTGCTATTCTTTTTTCCAGTAATCTTTCATCATTTCTGTTGTCCAGCCAGGTTGTTTTATTTCACCTTTCGGCAGGTATTCCTGGTATACCGGTTTAATGTCCAAAACCGGTGTTCCGTCTATGGCGTCAAGATGTGTTACAATTAACCTTCGTTCTTCCTTTTTTATCAAGTTCACGGTTGTTAAACCTATATGATTAGGCCTATCTTTTTTTCGTTGGGCGAAAATCCCGACTTTTGGCCAGTTTTGATTTTCTCTTGGGTGTTCGCTTCCTACAATTGTATTAGTGGCTTTATCAAGGTAATAGATAATTTCCAGATGAGAGAATGTTTCAATATTGTCGAGAGATTCCACTGGTAAACTGTCAATCATCTCAATCTCGGAAATAATTTCACTCCAGTTATCATCCACTTTTTCATGCCGGTTATTTCGAACGAAAGCGATTGGTTCTAATGCAATCTTTCGGTTCATTTTTTATACACCGTCAGTTTGTTACTTTTCATCTTTCCAATTCCACCATTTTAATTTTTCTTGTTCTCTAATATTTCCCTCTGTTTCTGCATAATAAACTGCACACCTAAAAACATAAAGTAAACAGCGGTCTTGAACCATCCCTGCAAAACTATTTGACTGATCATACATTTTTTCTGGGTTTTTACCCTTCAAATCATTGACCAATATTATACCGATGTTTATCAGATCTTTTGATATTGATTTTCCAACTCCCGGAATTTGCATCAAATCTTTCGTTGCAGAAGTCGTGTTCATTAGCAAATCTCACATTTTAAAATTTTCATGTCGATTGTTTCAAACAAAAGTAATGGGTCCAAATGTAATTTTATTATTCATTTTTTATATACTATCAGTTTGAACAAAAGCTGTTAAAATGGAGTTTATTTTTTGTTGGTGGTATGTATTTTTTTGTTATCAAAGCGATTTAATAATAATCCAAATTCTTTTGTGAAAATTCCGTAATCGATGAATGTTGGGATCCATGACAGATCTGTATAAATTGGTCTTGTAAAAAGAAAAACATTTGGATTCTGATCACAATATCTTTCAAGAGATCTAAATAGCTTTCCTTGTTTTGACCATCCTCGATTTAATTCCTTAAGCTGAGGGTATAGGTTTTGATCCAAATTTCCATTTATTTTATGAGAAATAAAATGGCCCTTATCAAAGTCTTTATATTTTGTAAGTTTCGTGAATGGACCAATGAAACCTTTCATTCTATTACTGTCCCTCTTTTCATTAGTATGTGATATTCTTCCATAAACAGCTACAACCCTATCGTCTTTTTCTATTTTGTTACTTCTAGTTTCTATATTTAAGTCAAATAAATAAGTGTAACCATTAACATTAAATTCGAGGATTTCTGAATTTGGGAACTGATTATAATAATCTTCAATAAATAGATTACTAATTTTTTCTTTTAAGAACCCAACAGATTTATCATAGTCACATTCAGGTATTGATGCAAAAATTTGGTAATATTTAGTTAATCCATTCATCGTTTATATTGCTGCTAACGTTTCGGCATATAAAATGTTGGCTTGTGAGCGTGCTAGTGAAATTTTCTTAAGAAACAGGCTAATCGAACAAGTCGATATGGGTGAAGCAACGAGCCATATATACCGTGTTAATTGAAGCCTCTAATACGGGAGCTATCCCATTTTCTGACATGAAGGACAAACGCAGTGGCTGTAATGTTTCCCGCCCATTTTCTGGCAAGTGGGACAAACGCAGTGGCTGTAATGTTTCCCGCCCATTTTCTGGCAAGTGGGACAAACGCAGTGGCTGTGGTGTTTCCCTCCCATTTTCTGGCAAGTGGGACAAACGCAGTGGCTGTGGTGTTTCCCGCCCATTTTAATTTTTAAAGTTGCCATATAAATCTCCTTATTATTTAACGATTATCTATGTTTTAGAAATTTTATCCAACATTCTGGCTAAACCACGTTTTGATGTGGTTTATACATTGTTGTGCGTAGTTTTTATTTAATCTTCTTATCCAAAGTATGCAGTGTTTTAATTATTTCCATTGCAGACTCTTTAAATTCTCTTTTAGCCTCTCTTTTATTCGATTTTGCCCAGTCTATTATATCGTTTACCAACTGTCCTTTTGCCTGAAACCGTCCTTTTTTGTTTTGTATTTTAAGTGCTTTGTTGGCTCTTGTTTGCCATTTCTTTGGATAGTAATTCTCGAAGTTTGGCTTTGAAAAGTTTTGAAAGTGATCTGGCTTCCAAGTTTTAAATTTTTGTCTAAGTTCCCTTGTTGTTTTTTGCCCAACACTATCGCCGTCAGCATAAACCCAGGCTTTATTTTTATAAACGCTGGACAAATGAATAAATACAAACAATCTCAAAAAGTCGTGAAATCTTGGGCCTATATCGTCCACTCCTTGTGCTGCAACGGTCTTGAGTTTATTTTCGAGTGTGGGGACAAAGGTAGGTATAAGGTAGTCCCGAATAACTCGTTCAGCACTGGATTCTTCAAGAATGAGGTATGCTTTCCATAATTCAAAATCATATAAGTCGTAACCCAAATCCTCCAGCACTTTAATTCGTACAGTTGGAGTATTATTCACTTCCTTTATTGTTGTCAAAGGCATTTTATCCTTTATTTTCATTCCAAATTGGAAGAGTTTACACTCAGGGGTTGATCCAAGATATTTTGTAATGATGTTAGAGTGAGTAGAAATGACAAACTGGTTGTTTTCCGATTTTTTAATTATTAATTCAAGTAATGATTTTAGAGCTTTTGGATGGATATCATTTTCAAGTTCCTCAATTAAGAAAAGTTTATCGTCAGATATACAAATGTCAACAAGTAATCCCAGTATGTTGATGGTTCCCTCACCCATTTCATCTAACGCTATGTGCTCGTTATTGCTCACGACTATACCAGCTTGCTTACCGTTAGCAGAAAGGGAGCAAGAAACAGGGAACCCCAGAATCTCCTTGCATGCTTTTTTGTACTCTTGGTATGCAGGGTAGTCAGGGTTTGAAATTCTATCAATCTTCGTATATAGGTCATGAAGGTTCTCCTTGACAGCCAACGCGTTTTCCGCTCTTATTTGCTCATTAAAGTTTACCGCTTTCCTTCTTGAGAAATAGGGGTAGATGAAGTTGTTTGGTTCGGTACTTAGAATAGGGTTGACATTAAGTTCGCTATCGTTTTTGCTACTTGGAATTATGGCTTTGTACTCTCCTTTTGATGGAATAATAAAATTTACCTGTCTTTTCCAAAGGTGTGGATCAGTAAAAACCTGTTCATGAGCGTGGATGTATTTGCGATCGAAGTCATCGAATCCGATTTCTATGGATATTGTATTTGTGCCTTTCCTTTTATTTTTTTGAAGATAGTTCAGCGGGTAGTTACGGTCTTGTGGTTGTAATAAATATAGGGCCTTGATGATAGTCGATTTTCCAGCATTATTCGGTCCAACAAGGATGTTGATTGTTGGTGAAAGTCCTATCCTACCTGTATCAACAAAGCCTTTCAAATTTTTAATATGAAGTGTCGAAACTCTCATTCTTTTTCAAACTGCACCCAACATCTCGATAAACCCAATATTGTGTTTATCGCATTTAAACTTCAAACTGAAAATAATTATTAACCGTGCAAAAACAAAAATGTGGATAGTTGTAGACATTCTAATTATCAATATAATTCATTATATAAGTTTATAGAAGGGGGAGGTTAAATCAAACATATTTACAATAAATTAATTTCGGGAAATAATTTTGAGAAATATTCATCCTAAATGATAGTATCACCGGTTCATAATTTTTACAGTAAGCCTTGCGAAGGTTTTGAACCTTCGCAAGGTTGGAGGCTAAATTACACACCCAAAACGAGAAAAGTATGATTATGTACGAACCACAAATCAATTATCTTGCAGTCCTTGTCGCCACCGTGACCCATTACTTGCTGGGCGCCTTGTGGTATTCACCATTACTATTTTTAAAACAATGGACCTCTGCCATGAGTCTATCTGATACAGAAACGGAAGAACTGTCAAAAAGCAGCAAAGGGAAAGGATTAGCCCTTCAATTTATAGGCACATTGGTTTTGGTGTTTGTGACAGCCCACATGATAGATTATATGAAAGTGGTACACGGTGATTTCTGCACATCCAATTTATCATTAGGACTCCTGTCAGCATTCTGGCTCTGGTTGGGCTATATCGCCACTTTCGGCTTGACGGGCGTTATTTTCGAAAAATATTCCTGGAAATTGTATGGAATTAACATGGGTTTTCAGTTTGTAGGTTTAATGATTGTCGGAGCGATTCTCGCTGTTTGGGTATAAATAGAAAAGATAAATAGATAAAGTGAACAATATATTTGAAAAACTGACTCATAGATTCGTCCCCGATACAATTAAATCTACCCGAATCTACCGCAGTAAAATTGGAAAACTGCAAGGATGGATTTCTGTATTGGTAAACAGCATTCTTTTCGCAATAAAGTTTATTATCGGCTTAATGATCAACTCCATTAGTCTAATAGCCGATGCAATTCATACATTATCAGATGTTATTTCTTCAAGCGTGGTTATCTGGGGATTCCATGAAGCAGAAAAGCCGGCAGATGTTGAGCATCCCTACGGACACGGGCGAATAGAATATATCGCAACACTGATTATTGCCATTTTACTGTGTGTGGCGGGAATTGAATTCTTCAAGGCATCGATCCAGCGTATTACCAATCCTGCAGTTGTAAAATCAGAGTGGTGGATGGTGATGATTCTGCTGGCAACCATAGTCATAAAGGAAATCATAGCACGGTATGCAGAATTTCTTTCAGCTAAGATTGCTTCAGGAACATTACGGGCAGATGCGTGGCATCACCGGTCAGATGCCATATCCAGTTTTCTGGTGATCGGTGCGATGATTGCAGGAAAATTTGGTT
>CAZIFK010000130.1:0-6606 GCA_964538995.1 uncultured bacterium | reverse complement strand
AATTCGTCCTGATCTTTTAAATCCGTTCGTTAAAAAAAAGGAACTAAACTATTACTTTGGAATCAGTGGCCGCTTTCGATTGGAATGGGTGGCCGCTTTCCCTCGGAATGGGTGGCCGGATTGACTCGGAATATGCAGTCTCACGATCTTTCCTGTCATCTACTATTTTTCTCTGCTCCATTCCCCGGATTATAATATGGTGCAGTGTTCCCGCAGCATCAAGTCTTGCCTGCCGTGGCATTTCTTTCTCCGTGCTGTTTTTGCTGACCGTACTTCTATAGCATAGTTAGTCAACGTAGTCAATAACGTCCCCTAAATTCCGTCCCCTGTTGTCTAAGAACATTATGTTTTTAAGGGACATATGAGGGGCCGGTCATCTTGTACCTGTATCTCAGCTTATTTATGCCTTGTCAAGAGTGTAGACCTGAACTTCCCCATAATTCCCATGGTGCCTATGAATAAAAAGGATGGGGTCAGGATTAAGCTGCGATGAGCTGTGAACTGCTTTCATTTACTTTGTTAATCTTTTCAGGAGTATATCTTCTACGTTTTGACGGGCATCGAGAAGTGAAACTATATAGATGTTTTTTTCAGCTACCCTGTAGATCAGCCTCCAATGAGATATGATCAACTCACGATACTGAGTAATCCCTTGCTCTTGTAATTCTGGGACTATTCGGCCCCGTTGGGGCGACAGGTTAAGACCGTTTGCTTTATTTTTGATTTTCCTGAATATTTTTGATGCGTTGAACTGGTTGTCCCGGTAAATGTATTCAATAATATCAACTAAATCATTTTCAGCAGTTTCTGACCATACAATTTCAAACTTTCGCTTCATTTTGCAAGCAACATCTTTTCTATTTTTTCAAAGACCTTATCCTGGCTTTTAGCTTTTCCTTTTTTAATATCCTCTTCTCCTTGCGAAAGAAGTTTAAGAATACCTATGGCGTTTCTCATGTTTTCATAACTTTGAGGGTCTTGTAGAACAGCCTTGGGTTCACCGTTTTGTGTAATAATTATGGGACGGTGAGTTTCATTAATCTGTTTAAGAATATCAGCTGCTTTCGACTTTAGATAAGTAACAGATTTAATGTCTTTTGTTATGTTCATAACTCCACCTCCAGTCTTTTTATGATATTATTTTCGGACTGAAAAGTCAAGCTTGCGAATTGTCTCATAAAAATCTGCAAGGAAGTGTGCAGCAAAAAAATCTGCCAAGTTCTAAAGGAAAAGAAACCTCATGACCTCAAAGTTCCTATTTGCAGGCATCCGTTTAACTATTTTGTCACATGTAAAGATTTGACCCCGAACGTTAGCCTCTCTTTCTACAAAGGTCTCACGATCTTTCCTGTCATCTACTATTTTTCTCTGCTCTATTCCCCGGATTATAATATGGTGCAGTGTTCCCGCAGCATCAAGTCTTGCCTGCCGTGGCATTTCTTTCTCCGTGCTGTTTTTGCTGACCGTACTACTATAGCATAGTTAGTCAACGTAGTCAATAACGTCCCCTAAATTCCCCATACCTATAGCCATGAGCCGTAAAGGCCCGTGGAACCTCTCACGTACGCTGGCTACACATGTCGGCATGACCAATAAATGGCTGAAGGAACAAGGTCTAGTCTCAATCAAGGAAATGTGGGTGAACATTCATTACCCGGCTAAGGCCCGGTAGTCTCTGTGAATCGCCCTGTGCGGACCCGCATGCAGGGTGGTGTGGAGAGCGGGGGAGAAAAACCCCCGCTTATCCGATTAGGCGCTCAATTGTCATTTATTGCCATATCTAAATGAAAGACCAAGTTGTTTTAGCCTATGAACAAGCCTATGTCGAGTACGTTGGTCAGATACAAAAGTATTTATTATTGTATTCATATCAGTAAGGTCTAAAGGAATCCCCGATTCTGTTATTAATCGAAAACCTATATTCATTCCATGAGAGTGTTGAACAAGGACGACTCGCATAGTCCAACGATATGGAACTTCCTCAGTCGCTGGTACGATTTGAACGGGCACTTGGGGTGTTCTGAGAACCAATTTGCCGTTTGATAGCACGATATTTTTAGGTGTAACAATGACATCACATTGAACACCTGGTATATTTCTTTGATCATTGCTTAACGTGGCTCTGACAGTACCATTAGAACGAATCTCATTGACGGCGGCAGTTATGAGATATCCATCTACTTCTTCAAATATTGATTTAAATCGATTCACAAAATTTCTTATGTGCTCTTTATTGGTGGTTCTTCTTGCAGCAGGATTAGCAAAGTGAGATGGTTCATTCAAGAGCTTGCGCCATCGATCTAATGAAATAGGATAGCGAGCAAATTTGCGAATACGTGATCCTCTACGGCGAGCCTGCTCTATATATCGACGACCTGACTGTGGGTCAGTTTCTTGAAGAGCGCGCAATATCCTTCCTAATACGTGTAGTTTATTTGAAGTCTTTAGATATTTGTTTCTAGGCATTCGACTATAGAATGCTATTATATAAATAATTTGTTCTAAGACTTGGCGAGCTAAATTACCAGCTGCAAGAAAAAATGCACCAGGAAAGCTCTCAAAGCGCTCATTATCTAAATACCATTCTATTTGTTCAAGTGCTCTTATAGGATGCTGTAACAAGGACATAATTTATTTACGCAACTAACGCTACAAATAACCTGACCCTTTTTCGTGAGCATCGCGAACGAAAAAGGGTCAGGTTGATTTGTTTTGTTAGCTTTCTCCATCTCTTTTTTCAACAGCCGATTTTGCTTTTTCAGGTAAATCAGCATAGAAACCCTCAATTTCCTTTGGTTCGGTTATCATTTTGTTCGCGATAAAGTTTATTAACCCAAATAGCTTAACAACCCTTTCTGGCTCCTCTTGAAGATTTATTTCCCCAGGATGAACGGCATTATTTCCAGTTATACGCAAGGCATCTAATGATTTTTGAACAAGCGGATTCAAGCCTTTTGAGACCATACTCTTTATATCATTATTGATATTATCTCCTTTTTCACCGAGCTGTTTACATAGCTTTTGAAGTGCTAACCTAAGTAATGCCGCAGAGGACCTAGGAGAAATAGACAATATTCTTGCAGCCTCCAAATAATCTGACTTAATTTCTTCACTTAGGTCAGAGTTGGGTGGTGAAACTGCAATCTTTTTTGGATAAATGATATTTTCTTTAAACCAAATTATATGGTCGTTACACCTCTGACATTTAGAAATCACCCACTCCGACGAGAGCACCTCATTGAATTTCGAATTGCTGTCTACGACACTTGCCCAAGGAAAATTGTTGTTAGTAGCTAAGTGGGAATAAAATTGCTTTGCATAAACATTGCAATGAGGACAATGAAATTCACCTTGTCCATATGTTGGAGGAAAGTATTCTTGTTGACTCATAATTATCCCCTGTAAAGCTAACAATTATTATACATTTTTAGTCAAATATCTCACTCTTTAATTCTTGATATATATGTGTTTCATAAGTAGCCAATGGAGCCATTGTATCTCTAATAAAAGCACACTTATTATTACCACATTGAGTAAGGCCAAGTATGCGTTTCAATTCCGTAAATATTTGCCCACTGGCAGATTTAATATCATCATTTGGGTTCCCACGTTTAACACTGGCTTGAATAGCTTGTTCTTTAACATCCAAACATTCTTGGAGTAATTCTGGTTTTCCGTTGGTAGTACATAATTTTTTGATCAACTCATCATCAAAAAGATAGCTCTCGATATGTCTATGTTTTGATGTTTTAATGCCTTTGTCAATAAGCTCTCGGACTTCTTGCTCGCTTTTGTCATCACGATCAATAAACTTTATGATAGTAGAACTCTTTAATATGTTAGACAGTATTTTTACTGATTGATTTTCTATATTTTCCAATTCAGAACAGGAACCAATAGAAACAAATTTTGTATCATGATATTCCTGTTCAAAGATTTGCCCATAAACTTGCGCATCGAAATCTTTATACTTCCTTCCTTGTGAGGTCCCTTCGCAAAAAACAATTCTGCCAGGGGCAATTAGTTGAGAAAAATCCGCAAAAGCTAAGTCAAAAAACCTGTCCCAGATTGCTTTGTTGATTTGTGCTGGCTTCATTGCTTCGGTTAAATCAAAATCTCTATTTGCAAAATCCAAAAACACCACACTTCCAGGATTTTCCTGTTCAATATTCTCAGCCTGTTTAAGCATTCCAATTGAATGTGTTGAGATCCATAGTTGAGAACTGATTGGTGTTAAATTGTACAGCTCGGATAAAACTTTTGACTGAAGTCTTGTATGCATGTGTGCTTCTGGTTCATCTATACAATAAACAGCATCAGTATAAAAAGATGATTTAATAATCATATCTAAAATTAAATCGAATACAGACTTTTCACCAGCAGATAAATTCTTGTAGTGGAAATCCTTTGACGAACCCTTTTCAAAGAAAAAACTACCGCTTGATAGAGGGTCTCCAATAGAATTTAGATTCAAATCATCAAAAATTGATGAAAGCGAAGTCTTTACTTTTCCGATTAATTCTTCTCGTAATTCTTGAACTGATTTAGAATCATTTGAAGATTTGTAAACACCTGCTAAGGTTTGGGCAACAAGTCTTTGATAGTTTTCAGAGACCGTTAGGTCATTTTGCATTAAAGTTTGAAGCTTTATTCCTTCCGTTGGATTGTTTTGTTTCTGGAGATTGTTGACTGTGAAATCAGGTTCATTTCTATAAGCTGACCTAAAATAGAACTTACCCTTAAGTTGCTCTCCATTTGGATTTTCATCGTTGTGAAATTTTATTTTTACTTTATTTTGATACCAATTTCCTAGTATTGGTGTTTCATCTTTTTTTTCGAAATAATCTTGTGCTCCGGGTTGACCATATCCACTTAAGTGATAGAAATGATTAAAGGCTTCGAATAGAGAGGTCTTGCCACTACCGTTTGGACCTACTAAAACAATAAGTCTAGCTGTTTCCGGAATATCGGTGATTGTTAAATCTGTAAATCGTTTAAATTTATTTACTGCTACGTTTTTTATTTTCATTATTGCCTGCTCTTCTTATGTATAACGCCGTAATGACTGACGAGTGCCTGTATGACGTCGGCTTCCTAAAATATCGTTTGCATACTTAAAAATAATCAAAAGCAAAAAAGCGCCCTGTGGCACTCGTTCAAGTCCATGAGATTGTTAGGCTTTTAATGGTTGCTGTCCCTATTTATGTGTCCCTTCCCTATATGTGGTCTATCTCTTTATTTGAAGTAACCGATGGACATATCCTATGTTGCCGTAATTTGTTCTTGAACTTTTTTCCGAAATTCTAACGGAGCATTAATCATAGGAAAAGGTTCTTTTGTCCCCCCTGTTCCTGTAACTACGATTGTGCCATAGCCCAAAATTCGTCCTAAAATCCCTTGATTAACTTGAATTCCCTCAACTTTGTTCAAAAGAGTTTCGAGAGAATGTCGCCGAATAAAACCAACTTTAATTAAAACTCTTTTGTTCGTGATACCAAATTCAGAAGTTTTATAAGTGATAAAATTTACAATACCTACCAATGCTGCTAATAAAAAACCACCTATTGCAGCGTCCCCACTTCCACTAAAAATCATGATGAAAGTAATTGCAAGAATGATTATTGTCCAACGAAAAATAATCCAATGCAATTTTGTACGATAAACTATTTGTTCACCACCCATTAAATTTTCATCAATAAAGCCCATAACCATCCCTCCTTTTTTGAGTTTGTTTTTGTGACTAATGTCACTTTACTGTTGAGCCTAACAATAAATATACGAACTACTTGTTTCTCCCTAAATTTCCTTACACTGTAGCACACTTTAGAAACATATGCAACTCTAATTGATTGTTTTATAAAGAAAAAATACCGTTTTTCGTATTTATGTTGTAATATCAGCAACTACGTAATCCGTATAATATTGGATAATTGTAAGGGAGGGTGTAAAATGTCAACAAAGGCATTGCCTGAATTTCAGGAATTTCCAGGATCACTTTAGATTGCCCCCGGCAAGAAAGTTCCTTTGTCGGGGGCTTTTCTTATGTTAGTTTTCTGAGTATGATTATAGAGATTATCTCAGTCAATCACAATATTCCCAGGCTTATCCTTCCCACACTTCAGGTGGCATACTCCCCATGGTTCCAAACTCGATTCTGGATGGCTTTATTATTACTATGCAATAATTGGGATCATCAGTACCGGTAAAATAATTCTTCAAATCATCAAACCAGAACGCATCACGTTCAGCTTTATCCGTTGAGACTTCCGCTGTTCCCGCAACCTGCAACCAGTTCTTTGCGGTCTCAAGATTTGACGCTCCCAGGGAAATGTGTACATTCGGGTTTTTTCTGATCTGGGCAACCTTTCTCGATTTTAGATGTGTACAAAAACGAAAGACCAGTTCTTTGTCGGCTTTTCCCATTACATAACGCACCCAGGGCTTCCCTTCCTCCGTGATGGTTGCGAAGTTGATTAACTGTATTTCCCCGGCTGCATCAGATATCCTCTGCTTCAAATCACTCATTTAAGACCCCCTCAATAATTTTTTTAATGATAAGCGATTAAGTCTTTGTTTGCAATAATGTTTGACATGTTACAATTACCC
>CAZIFK010000129.1:5435-6889 GCA_964538995.1 uncultured bacterium | reverse complement strand
GAATTGGTCTTGCAAGGTGATAAAACAGAAAGCTAAATTTCGGGCTCGTAATTCGACCAAATATTAAATGTATCGCGACTTCGGAACCATATTTCTCTTCATCCTCCTCGGAATAGTCTTGGTATATATACCGTTACTACTTTCAAAAATCCTTGCTCCAAAAAAGGATACACCAGACAAACTCTCCACCTATGAATGCGGCGAAGAATCAGAAGGTTCAGCCTGGGTTCAATTCAATATACGATTTTACGTTATCGCCCTCATTTTCCTCATTTTTGATGTAGAGGTGGTTTTACTATTTCCATGGGCCGTTGTGTTTAAGGATCTGGGTCTGCTGGCCTTTGTGGAAATGGCCATATTCCTGCTGATTTTAATTGTCGGACTGGCTTACGTGTGGAAGAAAGGCGATCTGGATTGGGTGAAATACCGTGTGAAATACGGTCGCGGACGATATAGCAAAATTGTAGGAAAAGAAGAAAGGACTTCTGTTGGGTCTGCTTGAGAATAGATTTCAGGATAATGTCGTTGTTGCCACTATGGATAAATTACTGGGCTGGGCACGATCTGGATCCCCCTGGTTTTTCCAATTCGGATTAGCGTGCTGCGCCATTGAAATGATGGCTACGGCGGCCAGCCGCTATGACCTCATGCGCATTGGTATGCTTCCCCGCTCATCACCGAGGCAGGCCGATGTTATGATTGTTGCCGGAACCGTAACCATGAAAATGGCCTTGCGGATTAAAAAACTATATGAGCAAATGGCAGAACCGAAATATGTTATTGCCATGGGCAGCTGCGCCACCAGCGGCGGTCCTTACTGGAAGTATGGATACCATGTATTAAAAGGTGTAGACCTGGTAATACCAGTGGATGTATACATTCCCGGTTGTCCACCCAGGCCCGAAGCACTGATTGAAGGACTGCTCAAACTTCAGGAAAAAATTAAAACAGATCGCCCCCTAACGAAAAAGATTGCATGAGTGACGAACAAATAAAATTGATTCAGGAAGCAGTCGCTAAAGCCCTGGCCGGTGATATGGACATGATCAATAATATTGAAGATCGTGTCACAAGATCAAAAGCCAAAGCCGCTCTGGTAAAAGCAAAGCGAGAAGCAAAAAAGTCTTCAGCTGCTGATACTGAAAAACCCTCATCAGCGCCACCGCCAAAACCATCTGCAGGCGATGAAAAATCAACATTCATTGACGAGGTTGTTGCAAAAGCTCTAGCTGGTGATATGGACGCCATCAATAATATTGAGGATCGCGTCACAAGATCTAAAGCCAAAGCCGCTCTGGTAAAAGCAAAGCGGGAAGCGAAAAAGTCCTCTGTTGCTGATACTGAAAAACCACCATCAGTGCCGCCTTCAAAACCGTCTGTGGGTGATGAAAAATTATCGTTCATTGACGAGGTTGTTGCAAAAGCCCTGGCCGGCGATATGGACGCCATCAATA
>CAZIFK010000129.1:0-5335 GCA_964538995.1 uncultured bacterium | reverse complement strand
TTCATTGACGAGGTTGTTGCAAAAGCCCTGGCCGGCGATATGGACGCCATCAATAATATTGAAGATCGCATTACAAGATCTAAAGCCAAAGCCGCTCTGGTAAAAGCAAAACGGGAAGCGAAAAAAGCCGCTGTTGCTTCTGAAGAAACAGTCCAAGCTGAAAGTATCCCAACGGAAAAATCATTGAATCAAAAAGTGGCTGAAGCCATTGAAAAGAAATTCCCCTCATCGTTGACCGGTGATGATGTTGATGGACATATTCAACTTAAGGGCGATGATTGGTTTGACATTGCGCACTATCTAAAAGACAGCCCGGATTTTCTATTTGATTCATTACAGTGCATCACCGGGTTTGACTTAGGTTTAGAATGCAATTTGGAAGTACGCTATAATCTGCACTCCATGACTCATAACCACGCAATCGAAATTCGTATTCAAACGGATCGTAAGGATCCAAAAATTCCATCGGTTGAACAGGTATGGCGGATTGGCGATTGGTTCGAGCGTGAAACGTACGACATGTATGGAATTATTTTTGAAGGCCATCGCAATATGACGCGGATTTTACTCCCTGATGATTGGGAAGGATGGCCATTGCTTAAAGACTATGAAGCACAGGAAACATATCACGGTATCGTGATACCAAAGGTGAAAGAGGGATGGGAGTAGTACACGGCGATTTAATGACCCTGAATATTGGGCCTCAACACCCCAGTACGCATGGTGTTTTACGGTTAAGAGTAAAAACCGATGGTGAAATCATTTCGGAAGTGGAACCGGTTATCGGTTACCTGCACCGCTGTTTTGAAAAGCATTGTGAGAAGGTGACGTATGAGCAAGTGATCCCGTACACCGACCGCTGCGATTATATTGCTGCCATGAATAACAATTTGGGCTATGCAGTTGCGGTTGAACAACTCATGGATTTAAAAGTCCCGGATCGTGTTGAACATATTCGGGTGATTGTTTCTGAACTGAACCGCCTTGCCAGTCACTTGTTAGCGCTGGGTACATTCGGGTTGGATGTTGGCGCCTTTACTCCTTTCTTATATATGTTCCGTGATCGGGAACGAATTTTAGATTTATTTGAAGTGCTTTGCGGTGCAAGACTTTTATACAATTATATCTGGGTGGGTGGTCTTTCTCATGATTTCCCAGAAGGGTTTGAAGAAAAGATTATAAACTTTTTAGATTATTTTGAACCCCAGCTGGATGAATACAATGGTATTTTAACGTACAATAAAATTTTCATTGAACGTACGGCTGATGTGGGTGTGTTACCCGCAGAAGTGGCTATCAGTTATGGTGTGACCGGTCCAAACTTGCGTGGTTCGGGAGTTAAGTGGGATTTACGCAAGGATGATACGTACTCCATCTATAATAAATTTGATTTTAACATTCCGGTTGGTACCGGCACCGTAGGCACTGTTGGCGATTGTTGGGACCGGTATTATGTGCGCATGCTGGAGATGACTGAAAGTATCAAGATTATCCGCCAGGCAGTAAAAGCACTACCTTCCGGTGATGTGCATCAGGCATTGCCCAAAAAGATTCGACCGCCAAAAGGTTCGGTGTATAAACGTACAGAATCACCTCGCGGAGATTTGGGATACTATATCGAAAGTGATGGTTCTCCGATACCGTATCGGTTGAAGATGCGTTCACCTGCCTTCACTTCGTTGAGCGTTATGGGTGAAATTTCTTCAGGCTGGATGATGTCCGACGTCCTGGCTATTCTTGGAAGTTTGGATATTGTACTAGGTGAAATTGACCGATGACCATAGATAAAATAATTGACTGGATACCCTTTGGCGCTGATTGGCCGGCAACGACCTTTTTTATCGCTGTTCTAGTGTGTGCAGTGACTGTCTTTTTATTTATTGCTGCCTATGCGTTAACGGCTATTTATGGTGAAGTAAAAATTTCATCATTTATGCAGGATAAAGTTGGACCTATGGGGCAGGGCGTTGGTTTTCATACCGGTAAATTTGGTTTATTGCAACCGGTCGCTGATGCGTTAAAACTTATATTAAAAGAAGATATTATCCCCACATTAGCTGATAAAAAATTATTTATCATGGCACCTTATATTGTATTCATTGGCGCCTTTCTTTCCTTTGCTGCATTGCCTTTTAATCAACATACTGTCGTCGCCGATTTAAACATTGGCATTTTTTATATTTTGGCTGTGGGTTCATTGAGCGTAATCGGTATTATTCTGGCAGGCTGGGGTTCCAATAATAAATGGTCGCTATATGGTGGAATGCGTTCAGCTGCGCAAATTGTGAGTTATGAAATTCCGGCTGGTCTGTCCATTGTTACTGTTATTATGCTGACCGGAACGCTGAGTATGCATGGGATTGTTGAATTTCAAACGGGAACCATTTGGGCTATTTTCCCCAATTGGATTATCTTCAATAATCCGTTTTCATTTATCGCTTTTTTCCTCTTTTTCCTCAGCGGAGTGGCGGAATGTAACCGAACACCATTTGATATTCCGGAAGCGGAATCGGAACTGGTTGCCGGGGCTTTTACAGAATATTCCGGAATGCGCTATGCCTTTTTCTTTTTGAGCGAATATGCTGAAATGTTTGTAATTAGTGCGGTTGCGACAACTGCGTTCTTAGGCGGATGGCTCAGTCCGATTTCAGGATATTTTGAAGGTCCGGGCTGGGGGTTGTTTTGGTTTATGAGTAAATCGTTGTTTTTAGTATTTGTTATGCTGTGGTTCCGCTGGACATTCCCGCGCTTACGTGTGGATCAGCTCATGAGTGTGTGCTGGAAAGTATTTTTACCTTTTACGTTAGTTAACATTTTTGGTGTGGCCATCTGGACCCTGATTGTAGGATAGGTATGTCAAGATACTTTCGTAATATATTTGAATCGATCTCCACCATGCTGACTGGGATGGGAATTACCTGGTGGCATATGATGAGAATTCGTAAGAATAATGTGACGTTACAATATCCCGAAGAACGCTGGCCCCGCCCGGAACGTGACATCGGTTTTGATTTCAGCGAATACAATATCATTCGTTCCCGTTTGCAAGTGGATATTGATGATTGCATCGGTTGCATGCAATGCGAACGCGCCTGTCCGGTTCAGTGTATTAAGATTCAAACGGTCAAGTCCGGGGCGAAAGGGGAAGATCTGCAGGATATCGGTCATACAGGATTAACGTCAAATGGTACGAAAAAAGCGCTGATCGTGGCTCGGTTTGACATTGATATGAGCGAGTGCTGTTATTGCAATTTATGCACCTATCCATGTCCGGAGGATTGTATCTATATGACCGGAGGGCCCAATTCGGAAAAACACCCCATCGACTATGAATTTTCACAATACGATCGAAATGAATTGATTTTCAAATTTGCCAAGGAAGTTGAAGAAGAAAAAATGGCGAAATACTTACCCCAAAAAGAGAAGGTTGAAGCATAATGGCTGATTTGGGATTTTGGATGATTGTTTTGTTGACGATCGGTTCAGCCGCAACCGTCGTGTTGAATCGAAAGCTGGTATATTCGGCCATTGCATTGCTATTTACATTTTTTGGAATAGCCGGGTTGTATGTGTTCCTTTGGGCTGATTTTTTAGCCGGTGTTCAGGTGATTATTTATGTGGGTGGTATCCTGGTGCTGATCATTTTTGGAATCATGCTCACAAACAGAATTACGTCTGTTAATATTTCCCATACCAGTGTCCAGCGCGGATTAGGTGCCTTTGTTGTGTTAGGGCTTCTTGCCCTTTTGATTATTATGATTAATACGACTCCATGGTTTCAAGCGGAAGCAATGGAACCGGTTCAGACAGTCGGTAAAATCGGATATTTATTAATGATGGATTATTTGCTCCCCTTTGAAGTTGCATCCCTTTTGCTGCTTGCAGCTTTGATGGGTGCGGCCTTGTTATCAAGGAAATCAAACTGATGGATAATCTAAATACATATTTATCCATCGCTGCGATACTATTTTCTTTAGGCATGTTCGGTGTCATTACCCGTCGTAATGCAATCGCCGTCCTTATGGGGATCGAATTAATTTTAAATTCAGCAAATTTAAATTTTATTGCCTTTGCAAAATTTGGCGGAATGAATATGTCCGGGCACATTTTTGCCCTTTTTGTTATTATCATGGCAGCAGCGGAAGCAGCGGTAGCACTGGCGATTATTATTAATATTTATAATAATTACAAAACCATTAATGTGGATGACGTGAAGGAACTCCGGCAATGACAGGGAATATGTTTATCGTTTATTCATTATTGATCTTGTTTTTGCCTGTGGCAGCATTTACAATTCAGATTTTTATCGGTAAACGCCTACCGAGACAGGGTGACTGGGTATCTGTCGGTGCTGTAATCATTACTCTCGTGCTGGCGATTGCCATGTTTGCATCCATGTTGTTTGGACATGACCCGAATTTTTCACAAGAAGCTTCCTTTACATGGCTGGATATGGGAGTATTTAAAATCGAGCTTGGCTTCCTGGTAGATAATATCACAATCACCATGCTTCTCGTTGTGGCTCTTATTTCATCCATGACGCACATTTTCTCATTGAAATACATGGAAGGTGATATTCGCTATTCCAGATATTTTGCATACCTTGGACTTTTTACATTTAGCATGAATGGCATCGTCCTGGCCAACAACCTCATTTCCATGTATATGTTTTGGGAATTGGTGGGAGTTAGTTCTTATTTATTAATTGGCCATTGGTATGAAAAAGATTCTGCTTCCGATGCAGCTAAGAAAGCATTTTTAACCAATCGTGTAGGTGACATTGGTTTTTTCATTGGTATCATGCTGATCTTTTCATCTTTGGGTACATTTGTCTTTTCAGAAATTTATGATGGTATTGCAGCCGGTAAATTAGGCGGCACAGTATTGACTTTTGCTGGTGTTGGCTTGTTTTTGGGTGCCATGGGTAAATCATCTCAATTCCCTTTGCATATCTGGCTGCCGGACGCCATGGAAGGCCCCACACCTGTTTCCGCACTCATGCACGCTGCGACAATGGTGGCAGCCGGTGTGTATTTAGTCGTGCGTTTATTCCCGTTATTTTCGCCTGATGCATTGCTTGTGATTGCCTATGTAGGTGGATTTACAGCCCTGTTCGCTGCAACGATTGCTGTCACCCAGAATGATATTAAAAAAGTACTGGCTTACTCCACGGTGAGTCAGTTGGGATACATGATACTGTCAGTGGGAACTGGAGCATATATCGCCGGTTTCTTCCACCTAGTGACCCATGCCATGTTCAAAGCGTGCTTGTTTTATGGCTCCGGTTCGGTTATTCATTCCATGCATCATGCTCTGGATAAAAAACACGATCACA
>CAZIFK010000128.1:0-7065 GCA_964538995.1 uncultured bacterium | reverse complement strand
GACCGGCGAAGAAATTGAAAATCAAAATAAGACCGAGAGCTGAATTCTGTATTCCCACCTCTATGGAAACTGCCCGCACATCTTCGAGAGGTAGTTTGACGAGGCGTCCCGCCCAATAGCCCAGACTCAGAGCCAACGCATTGTGTAAAAATACTACATAAATGACCAATCCGATCACTTTAGGAAATATCTGCCAGTTTGCATTCAGAGCAAATGTTACCACTGCAATGAAAGCTAGGAAAGAGAAGATTCGGAAAGGTTTCTGGATTATACCGGCGAGTTTCGGGAAAAAATGAGCCAGGGCCATTCCCAAAACCAGGGGAATCCCCAGGATAACAAACACAGTCTGAAAGACGTCCATGGGATTCAGGCTGACCGCTTTGAGTAAGGGAGCTGTATGCGGGTTCAGGCTGCCCCAGAAGGAGAGATTCAAAGGAGTCATAAGGATAGCTGCAGCGGAAGAGACAGCGGTCATACTGACAGAAACAGCCGTGTTACCGCGCGCCAGGTAGGTCATGATATTAGAGAGGTTTCCCCCGGGGCAGGCGGCAATCAGAATCATTCCTAACGCTATGGACGGGGTGGGACGGATTATCATCGTAAGTAAAAAGGTAAAAGCAGGGAGTAGGATGAACTGCAAGACTAGTCCGATGGCAGGTGCTTTGGGTGAAATTAATATACGTTTGAAGTCCGCAACCTTTATATTTAAAGCTACGCCTAACATCATCAAACCAATCACCAAATTTAGACTGGCAATCGTTTGCGGATTAAAATTCAGCCGAATTTGATCAATGGTTTCAGCGTCCATCATTTACCCTTCTGGTTCCTGATGCATTTTCTTGAAGTGGAGCAATCCGGGCGCCCACATATGTTTGACCGGATCCACGTCTATATGAATCACAGCCGGTTTATCAGACTCGATGCAGCGAGTCAGTGCAGATTTTAATTCCTTCGGATCAGACACCCGTTCACCGTATGCACCCATCGATTCCGCCAATTTATCGAATTCAATCTCTCCCAGGTCCGTATTAATCGTTTCCTGAGGTGACAAGGACTTTTTTATCATGGTCTTCATAGGTTTCAATGCGAACAGCTGATTGATTTTGACCATTCCCCATTGTTTGTCGCAACAGACCAGAAAAATCACTTTCAGATTATTTCGTACTGCGGTTTCAATCTCTTGTGGATGAAATCCGAACGCACCGTCTCCGATAATGCAGTAGACCTTTTTATCCGGTCTTGCGATTGCCGCTCCCAAAGCCTGACCTAAACCGGCTCCAAGCATTCCGAAGTGGGGGGTGGATAACTGTGTATTCGGTACACGAATCTCATGATAAAAATTTCCCCATACAGCAGTATTTCCGCCATCAAACACAACAATATCGTCATCGTCAAACACTTCTCTGCAAACTGCACCAACATGTGCCGTGTTCATGGGGACGGATAAGTCCTTCAACTGTTCATCCAGTTTCGTCCTGTCTTTATTTTTTGCTTTAGCAAGGGTGGAGGCTAACTTCTTTCTCGATTCCAGAGGAATGTCTTTGTTAGTGTTATGCAGATATTCCAGAAGTTTTTGCAGGAATGTTTTAACGTCAGCGAGGACAGGCAAATCTGCCGGTTTGTTCATGCCAATTATTTCCTCGTCAATATCAACCTGAATCATTTTCTGTTTCGATGGAGAATTCCAATAGGGAGGCTTTCCCCACCAGTCTGTCTCACCCAATTTGGAGCCAAGGCAGAGTATGAGGTCAGCGTTGTTCCGGAGTTCAGTGCAGGCTTTAACATGTACCATCGACCAAGCAAGGTGGGATTGTTCAGATAAAACCCCTCGGGCTGCCCACGAGGTAGTGACTGGGGCATGGAGTAATTCAGCCAGTTCCTTAAGTTCACTATATGCTTCAGCATGGATTACACCACTACCGGCATGAATTATGGGAAGTTGCGCTTTTTCCAACATCTTGGCCGCATTTTCAATTTCTTGTTGAGAGGGATTGATGGAGGATGTGTGACGATATTTTTCAGGTTGCCAAATTGGAAGAGTGGACGTTTTCCCATTCATTAAATCTTCTGGGATATCCAGATGTACTACACCTGGTCGACCGCGATAACTGATTCGCAGCGCCCGTCGCAGGAGTTCAGGAATCCTTTCATGGGAGCTGGCACTTCCAGACCATTTTGCCATCGGTTTAATGACAGCCACTTGATTAAAATACTGATACGTTCCACCACGGTCTGGATAGGTGATTCCCTGGCGTCGAGAACTGGTAATCAGTAAAACACGATTACCCTCTGCATTTTCCACCGCAATGCTTGCCAGAATATTCGCTACACCAGGACCATTGCTGGCAATGCAAACACCTAACTTACCGGTTAAACGGGCATAAGCACCTGCCATATGCGCCGCCGTTGCCTCATGGCGAGGTGTAATCAGGTCAATACCGTATTCCCCCAGATTCCCATATAAACCAAAATAGGTTCCGTCGATGATGCCAAAGACTTTTTCTACGCCTTCCTCTTTAAGCATCCTGACGATATTTTCTCCTCCGGTAATACTGGCCATGCTATCTCCTCATTTTCATTATTTAGGATTAAATATATTTATTGATATTCATTAACGATAGAATTGTGCTCATCTTTACCATGTTTTACTTATTAAAAATTGATATCATAGATTAATTCCATAATGATCAATCCTCCTAAGTACAACCCAAAGCACATATCATAATTCTTACACTAATATACAAATTACAATAGCTAATTTGAATTGAATTTGTTTTTGCATATTAAACTGTCCAAAGATTGTAGGGTGGAATGCACTATCCCACATGGGAATTGAGGAAAAAAGGCTTAACCTACCAGACAGTCCCTATTGTAGTTTTGTGATATTTGGGTTGACCCACTAGAGTTTCATTTGTTTGCCACCACCCTCCATTTAGCAAATTGGAAGGAAGTACGAAAATTGTGAAGGATTTGTTGTTTGGAAAGGATTAATAGCCTTTTACCTCCAAAAATTTACTTTTGCTCATAAAATAGCGGGATATATATTCCTTATACTGTATTAATACTATTTTGTAACCAACAAGGAGAATTAAAGAGGAAAACTCTCTGAATATATGTCTACCTTTTTTAAAGAACTGAAACGCCGAAAGGTGTTTCGTGTGGCAGGGACTTACGTTCTAGTATCCTGGTTAATCATTCAGTTTGGATCGGCGACATTTGATGCCTTAAAGCTACCCTCCTGGGCTCTCACTTTAATTATCATTATTCTGTTTACGGGATTTCCCATCGCCATAATCTTTTCTTGGATATTTGACAGAACCCCTGAAGGAAAAATCAAGATTGATGAACGGGATAAAGACCTGCGTCCTTTTGCTAAAAAGAAACGTACCTGGTTTGCTTTAGCAGGTATTGTTGCCGGTATAGTATTGGGGGTCTTTTTTGCTCGCCTATACTCTCCATACACAATAAATGAAAATGGGATCAATGATAAATCCATAGCAGTTCTTCCCTTTACCAGTTTTAGTGATGAAAAGGAAGATTCATACTTTGCCGATGGAATGCACGATGATATTTTGACACAACTTTCAAAAATTAAAGATATAAATGTCATTTCGCGCACCTCTGTTGTACAGTATAAAAATACGACAAAAACAATGGGTGAGATTGCAAAGGAACTGAATGTTGTGCATATTCTAGAAGGTAGTGTAAGAAGAGCAGGAAATCAGATCAGAATTGTGTCCCAGCTGATTAACGCTGTCACTGATAAACATATCTGGTCTGAAACATACGACCGTGATTATGCAGACATTTTTGCCATTCAGAGTGATGTTGCCAAGAAGATTGCAGCTGCCTTAAAAGCTACCTTGACTCCTGAAGAAATAGAATACATTGAAGAAAAGCCCACGGATAACATGGAGGCTTATGATTATTTTTTAAAAGGAAAACACTTCTGGTATACCTATACAACCCAAGAAGGAAATCAAAGAGCAGTTGATTTATTTGACAAGGCCACGGAGCTGGATCCAAATTTCGCCCTGGCCTATGCCTGGGCTTCCATAACCCATTCAGCACTATACTCCAACTTGTCATGGGATCATACTGAGGAAAGGAAAGAGCTTGCCATGAATGCAATTGACAAGGCTCTTGCTTTGGACCCTGATCATCCCCAGATACATTTCGCAAATGGTAATTATCTACTTTTGTGTACAGATGATTATAATACTGCCTTAAAAGAATATGAGATTGCTTATAAAGGAGACCCAAACAACAGTGATATTGTCTCACATTTCGCATATGCATATTGGAGATTGGGATTTTGGGAGAAAGCCGAAAAATACCTCTTAAAAACATATGAACTGGATTCCTTAGAATCTGTTAATGTCGGTTATTTAGGTAGATTTTACGAATATCTACGACAGTTCCAAACGGCTGAAGATTATTATTATCTCTCCATTCAATTAAACCCAGAGAAAGAATGGTACTATACACATATGGCAGGTAATTACATTGATGGGTTTGGAGATATTGAAAAGGCTCGTTCTTTACTTAAAAAAGCTGAATTAATAGTTCCAAATCCACAATTTTTATTGGGGAGACAATCTTCTATTGAAAGATATGCCAGAGATTTTTCTAAGGCATTGAGCTATGCTAAAGAAAGGAAAAAATATTCCCCTGGTGCTTTGACATTAGCCTACGCCTATTATTTTATGGGAGAAGACAAACTTGCTCAAGAGGAATTTGAATCTTTGCGGGAATATTATGAAGAAAAGGTAGAGGATCAACCTGAAAACGCCACTTTTCACAGTTCTTTGGGTATTGTTTATGCCCACCTGGGACTAAAAGAAAGAGCTATAGAAGAAGGAATAAAAGGAGTGGAATTACAGCCTGTATCTAAAGATCATTATTATGGACCTTTTAGAATAGGTAGCTTGGCCGTTATTTATATAATAACAGATGAGCATGAATTAGCACTTGAGAACCTGGAATATCTTTTATCCATTCCATCCTATTTAAGCAGATGGTATTTGCGCCTTCATCCAATCTATGACCCCTTGAGGGACAATCCACGCTTTATGAAGCTGGTGGATGAGGGGTAGTTATTACATCTTTTCACCAAAGAGAACTGATTATTTAATTAGTAGGCAGACTCCTTCGGGTGTAGGATCAACAATTATGTGTTACTACTGAGCGCCCCGATTAGGCCAATTATGCCCAGGACAAAACCAAAATTATATCCTCTTTCAAGATTATCCGTTTCATAAAATTTAACCCGGGGTTGATATTGTTTATATATAAACGTTAACGGAAGAATAAGTCCATGGAGAAAACCTTGCCAAAATCCAACTGGATTTTCAATATACTTTGAATTTGGACCGGGCATATATTTTTCAAGATTTTGCAAGAATCGTGGAGCTTCATTTTTCATATGTCACCTAATTTACTCTCTATTAATATTCTAATGACTATTTCCCAATGCTTGGGACTCTCATCAAATTAAAGTTTTTTAATTCAAATAGCCTTGAATAATTTACTCTAATGTGAATTTTTCCATAAATAAGGGTATGACGGTCAATTATTTAATCAGTATTTATTGTAGGGATTATTTTTATGGCAAATACTGTACTATGTATTATAGTGTTGTTTTGTGACGTTTAGGTTTCTCTATTGGAGTCCCAATTCCTTTTTAACAAATTTGATTTATAGCAGGTAACTTGGTATATTAAATGATATTATGGTGAATATATCGATATAATATGTCCGACGAAAATTCCATGTAATAATTAGTTGTAAATAAAGAATATTAGGGAAAAAATCATGCTATTTATTAATAAGACTTATTCATTATTAATATTTTTATTTCTATTCGTTTTTATGTCCTGCGAGGAATCTCCTGTATCACCCGAAAAGAGTCCGATAAATAATAGTAATGAATATGATAGTAGTATAATTGTAGAAATTCCAGAACTGTTTGAGTTTACGAATATTGCTATATCCATCACAGATTTTGGATTAAATGATCCAAATTATATTTATAAAGAAGGTGATTATTACCATCAAGTTCAAGACTATTTCCTTCCTTTTAAAGAACATCCTTTTATTGATATAATAGAATCAATGGGTGATAATATTTTCGATTATAATTAAATCCTAAAAAATAGTATTTACTTCCATTTTGAAAATGATTCGATTGTAATATCTGAAGGATCTTCTGAAATCGAACTTGATTCTCTAACAATTCAGTTTATGAAAATTGCTGAAAGTTTTGTAACAACAAGTCAATTCCGATCCTTCTATCAGAACAAACTCTCATATTACGAAAAAAGAATTCAAAGATATAAAGAAGCGGTACCTGTTAAAACGATCTGGCTTTGGTTAGAAGAACAATTTCCTGATACATACGATCTTTATAACATTTTTATTTCACCTTTAACGGGTGGGTCTCATTTTACAACCAGAATTGAAAATTTAGGTCTAATAGAACTAATGATGTTTGTTTCTGGCCCAGAAACCTATATATATGATTCAACTGATGAAGGAATTTTATCCAGAATCGTCTTCACTGAAATTGATCATAATTATGTCAATCCAATTACAGATCAATACTTGGATCTAGTTAATTCAGTATTCTCGGATATAGAAAAGTGGAACGATCAAAATGATTATTACCCTACACCTTATTTAACTTTCAATGAATATATGACATGGTCAGTTTTTATATTATTTGCGTATGATAGATATGAAAATGATAATTTTAATTCAATAAATCAGATAACGTTGAATACAATGGTTAGCAGGAAGTTTATTTTATTTGAACAATTTAGCAATAAGCTGTTAGAATTATATTTAAATAGAGAAGAAGGTGAAACTATACCTGATTTCTACCCGGATATTTTGAAATGGGCAGAGTCATATGCAAGTACACTTTAGTACAAAAGATCTGAAGAATGATCGAGAAAAATTGGTCGTTACCGGCTGGAATGTTAAGGAATGGGAAAAAAATTCAGGAGTAGAATTCAAATGAAAAGAAATTATCTGATTGTACTGTTAGTTTTCGTGATTTTCTTT